>DLGN01000015.1:0-8517 GCA_002482715.1 Oxalobacteraceae bacterium UBA7693 | reverse complement strand
GATACCGAAGCTAGTCGCTTAGGCAAGCGCGTACAAGCGCTTGGCGGCGCTAAAAATCATTTGGTGGTAATGCCAGATGCGAACTTGGATCAGGCTGTGGATGCCTTGATTGGTGCTGCCTATGGCTCGGCGGGGGAACGTTGTATGGCGATCTCTGTGGCAGTTGCGGTGGGTGAAATAGCAGATGCTTTGGTCGCCAAATTGAAGCCGCGTGTAGAGGAGTTAAAAGTCGGTGATGGGATGGCTGCGGATGTTGAAATGGGACCTGTGATCAGCACCGCACACAAGGCAAAGATCGAGAGCTTGATTGCAAACGGTGTCGAGCAAGGCGCGCATTTAATCGTTGATGGACGAGGCTTGCAAGCCGCTGGCCATGAGCAAGGCTATTTTATCGGTGGTTCATTATTTGATCATGTGCAAGAGGGCATGCGGATTCATAGTGAAGAGATTTTTGGCCCAGTCTTATGTGTGGTTCGAGTGCCTGATTTTAGTGCTGCGCTTGATCTGATTAACCGCCATGAGTTTGGAAATGGCGTGTCGTTATACACAGCCGATGGCAATACGGCGCGGGAATTTTCTCGTCGAGTGCAGGTCGGTATGGTGGGGATCAATGTGCCGATTCCGGTACCGATGGCATGGCACTCATTTGGCGGCTGGAAGCGATCTTTGTTTGGGGATATGCATGCCTATGGCGAAGAAGGAATTCGCTTCTATACGCGCTATAAATCGATTATGCAGCGTTGGCCAGATAGTATTGTGAAGGGGGCGGAGTTTACGATGCCTGTGGCGAAGTAATTTGTATTTGCATGCGATAAAAAACCAGAACGACGAGAGTGATGTTCATCGTTCTGGTTTGAAGCACTAACTGAGCTTAGCAAGCCGTGTAATTACCAGGATCAGCTTCTAACATTTTGGTAATTTTCAAATAGTTTTTAATTCGCATCTGCTGCTGCTTGTAGCCGATATTATCGACAGGTTTCGAGCACTCGAGAGCGCCATTAATGCTACGTACTGTTTCGCTAAATCCCAAGTTTTGTTTCATCGCGACGTGACTTGGCAGTGGGCCTGAGCCTTTAATTTCCATCCAATACCATAGCGCTGTTTTCCATGCCACGGCTGGATCACGTGAAACCATGTCAGGATCGTTCAAGAGATCCAATCCCAGTGCTTTACCAGCGAGCGCATAATTAAAATTCCAGCTTAATTGAATCGGTCCACGGCCAAAGTATTGTTTACCAGGCGCGCAAGGGACACCTTGTTTATCGTTGCAATAATGATCGTGTACGCTTTTATCCAATTCATTGATTGCTTGTAGCTCTATCGACTCATGCATGATGTTGGCTAGAAAAGCGGCGATCTCGCGTTTGTTTTCTACTTGGCTACCGAAGTTGCCAAACTCTGGATACGCCTTAATTGCTTCTTGCAAACCTGCAAAGGTGTAGAACGGGATGCGTTTTGGGAATAACTCTTCGAATTGGGCTTCTGTGATCATAAAGCCACTCTGTTTTTCTGGCTTTGCGGGCGTGATATTGCATGCGGACAAGGCTAATGCAATCAGAACTAAGCTGATGCTGGAGATATATTTCATCGTAACTTTGACTTTCTAACTAATATTGAGAATCGTATTGAAAATAGGCTCAGTTAGCTTAATCAAAGATTTTTCAGAATGCAAAGAAGTGGTATTGAAATATGAAAAAAACTATGCAATGACGAAAAAAATGGCGAACCGAAGTTCGCCATTCTTAGATAAAGGACTAATCAGATTAGAACTTGATCGTTGCACCTACGCTGAAATAACGACCAACTGCGTCGTAGTATTGTGGGAAGGTGTTACCACTGTTAGTGCCTGTAGAACCAATTGTCGAGCCAACGACTGGTGGAGTCTTATTAGCAGCGTTGTTGATACTCAAGTTCAAACGGATGTTTTTATTGAAATTCCAAACCGCACTTAAATCAAAGTAGCTGTATGCATCAATTTTTGCATAAGCTGGCAAGAAGTTTGTGCCACCTGGTTCTTCAATTACACCACTAACATAACGCCAGTTGTAGCCAAATACGAACTCACCGACCGTCCATGCTGTACGTTGGTTGAATTTGTTTTTGTATGTTGGACCACCGCAAGCAACAGAGTAGTAGCCTAGGCAGCTACGATCGATAGATGCAGGTGTTGGCTGAGCATGATAGGACGTTGTTTTGTTCATATCCAGACCCAAATCCAAACGACCGTGTTTTGCGTCCAGACCCAATGCTGTCATTGGCAATTGGTATTTGATACTCAAATCGTAGCCAGCGGTACTTTGCTTACCGAGATTTGAAGCATTAGTCACCACACCCTTAGAATCAACACCATTGAAGCTACCGTTTGCCGTACTACGACCTATCAATGCGCAAGAATCGTTCAAAGTATAGCTAGGGTTAAACTTCGGAGAGTAGCAACCATCCAACACGTCCGTTGTTGTTGGAGAAGAGATCGCTTTGGTAATATCGATTTTGTAGTAATCGAGGCTGATTGCCAATTTTGGCAATGGTTCGATTACGAAACCGATGGTTTTAGTTTTCGCTTCTTCAGGCCCGAGGTTAGGGTTACCACCAGTTTGACGGTTGATCTGACCAGCGGATGGTTTATCTAAAGAACCGATGACGCTTGCTGGAACGCCAGTTAAGCGGCATAAGTTAGACAAAGTACCGGCAGTATTTGCTTCTGCTGCATTGATCAATTTCAATTCACATGGGTCAGATGCCAAATTGCTCAAGCCAGTTGTTTGTGGTGCAAACAATTCGTTAACGTTAGGTGCGCGTGTTGCCAACTGAACCATACCGCGGAAACGGATGGATTTAACTGGTTCCCACTCACCACCGTATTTGTAGCTACCGTAGTCTTGAGAGTTTTTCGCTGTTTCGAAGTTAGTTTGGCGATAGCCCAATTCCATGTTCAAAGTACGTACAAATGGCAAATCTTTGATCAAAGGTACCAAGGCTTCAACTGCATACTCTTTTAACTTGAATGTACCAGTACGATCTGGCGTCGGAGCACCAGTACCGAGTACTTCACCTTGCAATTGTGATGCTGCGTCAGACTTTGTGTATGCAGTCACTTTACGTTGCTCAGTGCTGACCGCTACTTGAATTGGCTGTTTTGCCCATGGACTACGGATTCCGCCCAAGTCACCAGTAGTGGATACTGCGGCAACATCTTGCTCAACACCTTGCATTAAGATCGCACTTTGGTTGATGAAGCCCGCTTGTGCTGCCGTAATTGAGCCTTCAGCACCCCATACGTTCAAAGGTACGCAACCATTGGACGCGTCAACGCACTTATCAGCCGCGACAGAATTCAAAGCTTGCTTAATTTTTGACAAAGAACCCCAGTTCTTACGAATTTGAGTTTGATCTGCTGTACCACGGCTCCAGTAAGCATCATAGCTCCAAGAACCAGCGATTTCACCCTTAGTACCTAAAGTGTATTGCAGAGTTTTGTTATCGAAATCATTGAAACGTGGACCCAATTCGGTGATACGACGACCGATCGTCAGTGGAACGATAGTTGAGTTACCAACTACGCAATCCGCAGCGGCAATACCGCGGCGTTGACACAATTGATCACGCGCAGCTGCAGGAATAAATGGGTTACCGATAGGTACGTTAAAAGTATTATTGAACGTACCAGATTCAGCCAGAGTAGAAGCTACCTTACTCGCTGTGTAAAACATTTCGCCATAGACTTCAAAATTGTCGTTAATTTTGTAGTTAGCTAATGATGTAGCTTGTGAGCGATCTAAGCCTGTTACATAGTAGTTTAGTGGGTTGTAGTTATACAAACCGACTGGTTGTACTAATTTACCTGTAGCTGGGTCGATTTGCCATGTGCCAGCTAACGCATCAGTGCCGCCGGTACCTTTGGTTGTCGACATCGCTGCAGGAACAGTTGTACCTGAGCCGTCAGGCAGACCAGTGGTTGAACTATACGCTGTTAGACCCCAAGGACGTGTTCCTTGCGTTAACGGATCTGACTTAGTGCGACCTAAGCTTAACACCACGTTACCGCGGCCTTCATCAAGGCTAGCACCCATGGTGACATCTGTACGGTAACGTTGAGCATCACCTTTGCTGGTGGAACCGTAGGACGAGTTAACTTCAAAGCCTTGGAAGTTCTTTTTCAAGTTAAAGTTGGCAACACCGGAAACGGCATCAGCACCGTACACCACAGACGCACCACCAGTAACCAAATCAACGCGGCTTAACAAAGCGACAGGAATAGAGTTTGTATCAACAGTACCGCCCAAATCGTAAGGAACAATACGGCGACCGTTAACTAGGACCAGAGTACGGTTAGAACCTAAACCGCGTAAGTCAATCGTTGCTGCACCACCAGAACCGTTGTTGGTTCCAGGGCCGATAGCTGGTACCGCTGCTGGCAAGCCTTTAAAAAATTCTTCGACCGCGACAGGCTGTGAAGACTTGATTTCTTCTGCTGTAATGGAACCGATAGGACTATTTGATGTCGTACCTGGGGAAGTGATACGGGTACCAGTCACCACGACAGTTTCGACTTTTTTGTCTTGTGCCATTGCTGGTAAAGCCATTGCGCCCATACTCGCGACTACGCCACCTGTAAACATTAATCGCATAGATCGCGATAAGATTTTTTCAATCATTTAGTACTCCTTGTGGATATGATGATTTTTTTAAAGAACTGCACCATTTGTTGATAAGTGTGAGATTTACTACTTCCCTCTTGCTTGTCTTTCTTTTAGCACGTCTATATTGCGTGTCTTTATTCGCAACTTTTTGCGAATCTTAGTTGCAGACGACATCAGATCATTTTCCCTTGTGGCGTGTCAATGAAAGTTCCCTTTCTGTTTGAGTGATACAACAGAGTTTTGCTTATAAGAAAAACTTTGTTGTATTTGCAGTTGGTTTGAGGCAATACGATTGATTTTTTTCTACTTTCGTGAGTGAAGCTTGATATCCTTGTTGCCTATTTGATGTGCTTTTTTATTGTGTTGTTAATGTGTTTTTCGCTACGGATTGGAGTGGTGTGGCTGATTATTTTATATTGGGAATTGCCGCTTTTCTTGCCGGGTTTGTTGATGCAGTAGTGGGCGGTGGCGGATTGATTCAATTGCCCGCGCTGTTTTCGGTTTTCCCAACATCGGCTCCGGCCAGTTTGCTTGGCACCAGCAAGTTCGCTGGTGTGTGGGGAACGTCCGTAGCTGCGATGAATTATGTAAAGGCGGTGCGCTTGCCTTGGACCATCATCGTTCCGGCTGGTGTCGTTGCGTTTATGTTTTCTTTTGCTGGGGCGATTACTGTTACGCATATTCCGCCAACATATCTACGAAAGACACTACCGTTTATTTTAGTAGCAATAGCAATTTACACTTTTTGGAAAAAGGATTTGGGCGCGCAATCTAATGCTTTCTATTCCGGGCGTAAGGAGTTGTTGTTAGCGTTATTCGTTGGTGGCTTGATTGGGTTTTATGACGGCTTCTTTGGGCCAGGAACTGGCAGTTTTTTTATTTTTATTTTTGTGCGTGTGTTTGGGTATGACTTTTTGCAGGCATCAGCGTCTGCTAAAGTGCTGAACGTTGCCTGTAATGCTGCAGCCTTGCTCTGGTTTGGGTTTAGTGGTCACGTCATGTGGGTCTTGGGAATAGGTATGGCTGTTTGCGGTGTAGTTGGTTCAATTGCAGGAAGTCGCATGGCTATTAAATATGGAAGTGAATTTGTTCGAAGTTTATTCCTATTGGTAGTGAGCTTGTTGGTGATGAAGACTTCTTATGATGCTTTTTTAAAGTGAATTTGTTTCACGTGAAACGTTTGAGATGGAATATTTGGAGAATATTTTGGGCGAGTTGAAGAATAAAGTATTTCGTCGCACGAATTTAGGTGATGCAGAAATTCGCAATCGCAATCTTGAGCTCAGTCGGCCGGAACAGCTTGTCTTGCTGGCTGTTGATCGTGATTTAAGTTATGTTGATTTGCAACATGTTTTTGAGGGTGACGGAGCGATTGATCTTGATGCAGTTGCGGCAGCTTTAATTGGGAAAGATCTTCTTGTCGCGATACCTGGTGAAGTCGCCGTAGAACAGGGAATGAAAATGCGTAGAGATATCGGCGCTCAGGCGGATGATCTTAATTCCGATGAGTTCTTTTCATCTTCCTTAGATCCTTTGCATAGTGGTTCGGGCTTGGTGGTTGATACCCGAGCGAATTTCATGCGTTCAGTGAAGCAACGAAAGAAGGAAGCTGAGAGTGTTTATGATATCGATATCCCGCTTTCATTAGAGTTGGACACTAAGCTGAGGATAAAGAAAGAGAAGCGCAGTAGTAAATTGGTGCAGGTATTTCCTGAACCAGAAAAGCCGAAGAAACGTAGGCGTTCTAAGCGGGCTAAACCCGTTCCGGTAAGTAAGTGGCCGATGCGTATTTATGTTGCTTTGACCGCTGTCGGCCTTATTTTGGTGCTGCTCGCTTTGTTTGGCGGAAATTGAGATTGTTTCACGTGAAACGTTTTGTGAGCTTTTTCATTCTTTCTAGGGTGATTTAAGTATTTGCGAGGCAAAAAGCAACTATAATCGTGCCTCGTATAAGTTTTACCGTGTCGTCACCAAGCATTTCCTCCTTGAGCTATCCACATGTTTTATCCAAATGAATTCGATGTCATCGTCGTTGGCGGCGGTCATGCCGGTACAGAAGCCGCTTTGGCTTCCGCACGCATGGGCCAAAAAACGCTATTGTTGACCCATAATATTGAGACTTTAGGGCAGATGTCCTGCAATCCATCCATCGGTGGAATAGGTAAGGGGCATCTGGTCAAAGAGGTCGATGCGATGGGCGGTGCGATGGCAATTGCGACCGATGAGGCAGGCATACAGTTTCGTATTTTGAACTCATCCAAAGGTCCGGCAGTACGGGCGACGCGGGCGCAAGCTGACCGGATTTTGTACAAACAAGCAATCCGTAGTCGCCTAGAGAATCAAGAAAATCTGTGGATATTCCAGCAAGCTGTCGATGATTTGGTGGTTGAGGGCGATAGAGTTGTTGGTGCAGTGACCCAAGTTGGCTTGAAATTTAAGGCGCGTGCCGTCGTGTTGACAGCCGGTACTTTTCTCGATGGGAAGATACATGTTGGGTTAAATAGCTATTCAGCCGGTCGTGCTGGTGATCCGCCAGCGATCTCTTTGTCTAGTCGCTTGAAAGAATTAGCGCTGCCGCAAGGGCGTTTGAAGACGGGTACGCCGCCGCGTATTGATGGTCGCAGTATCGATTTTTCCCAAATGGAAGAGCAACCAGGCGATCTCGATCCTATTCCAGTGTTCTCGGTGATGGGCAATGTTGCTATGCATCCGCGTCAAGTGCCATGCTGGATTACGCATACCAATGCAAAAACACATGACATTATTCGTGCTGGCTTAGACCGTAGTCCTATGTACACCGGGGTGATCGAAGGGGTTGGGCCTCGTTATTGTCCATCAATTGAAGACAAGATTCATCGCTTTTCAGGCAAGGATTCGCACCAGATTTTCCTTGAGCCAGAAGGTTTGACCACGAATGAGTTTTATCCAAATGGCATTTCTACCAGCCTGCCATTCGATGTGCAATTAGAGTTGGTGCGCTCTATGCGCGGTATGGAAAACGCCTATATTTTGCGTCCTGGCTATGCGATTGAATACGATTACTTTGATCCGCGCGGATTAAAAACATCCTTGGAAACACGTTCTATCCAAGGTTTGTTCTTCGCTGGACAGATTAATGGTACGACGGGATACGAAGAAGCAGCCGCCCAAGGTATGCTGGCGGGTCTGAGTGCCGCCTTGCAAACGCAGGGCAAAGAGGCTTGGGTTCCACGTCGTGATGAAGCTTATCTGGGCGTATTGGTCGATGATCTCGTGACTAAAGGCGTGCAAGAACCTTATCGTATGTTCACTAGTCGTGCCGAATTCCGCCTCAGCTTGCGCGAAGACAATGCTGATATGCGGCTGACTGAGATAGGTCGCAAGCTAGGTTGCGTCAGCGATAAGCAATGGCAAATGTTCGAAGAAAAGCGTGAAGCTGTTTCACGTGAAATGGAAAGGTTGAAATCAACCTGGGTCAATCCACGTATCGTCGAAGATGCCGAAGCAGAACGTGTCGTGGGCAAAGCCTTGGAACGCGAGTATTCGTTGGCAGATTTACTGCGTCGTCCAGAAGTTACCTATGATCAGCTAATGACACTCAAAGGTAAAGAAGGGCAATCTTTAGCGGGTGAGAATGTTTCCGATCCAGCGGTCAAAGAACAGATAGAAATTCAAATCAAATATTCGGGCTATATCGGACGTCAAGCCAAAGAGGTCGAACGTCAGGCGCATTATGAAAATCTAAAGATGCCAAGCGACTTTGATTATCTAGAAGTGAATGGCCTTTCAATCGAAGTGAAGCAAAAATTAAATGCACAAAAACCAGAAACTTTAGGGCAGTGTGGTCGCATCTCCGGCGTGACGCCGGCGGCTTTGTCTCTGTTGTTGGTGCATTTAA
>DLGN01000333.1 GCA_002482715.1 Oxalobacteraceae bacterium UBA7693 | reverse complement strand
CAGCTGCACGCCGATGTGGGCGATCGGCGAACCCAGTGGGCCCATCGAGAACGGCACTACATACATCGTGCGACCTTGCATACATCCATCGAACAAAGGATTTAAAGTCGCACGCATTTCTACTGGTGCCATCCAGTTATTGGTTGGACCTGCATCTTCTTGTTTTTCAGAGCAGATATAAGTACGGTCTTCGACCCGCGCCACATCAGACGGATCAGAACAAGCAAGATAACTATTTGGGCGTTTCGCCTCATTCAATTTCTTCATGGTGCCAGCTACCACCATTTGGCCGCACAGACGGTCATATTCTTCCTGTGTACCATCGCACCAATAAACGTTTGCTGGCTTGGTCAAAGCGACCATTTCAGTAACCCAATTGATGAGTTTTTGGTGCTTGACGTGTGCAGGCACATTGATTGCCGTGACACCTTGCATGCTAGGTTGATTCATAATAAATACTCCAATGCCATTTCAATAAAAAAATCGGTGTAGCGGCACGGCAAGAACGGCTATTGAGGCAAGTAAAATAAGTAACTGGTATTATTCTGGTTATACTTCAGTTCTCAATCGACTGGCACGATAGCGGCATTTTTTGTCGGAATCAGGAAGACAGACAAGATAAAAAGATGAGGGTCTGAGATCCAAGCTTTCGCCCGGTAGATTGCACGGTACGGAAGATTCAAAAAGCTACGTGCAGCGTATTCTACACCGACCTGCGACGGTCTGCTGGATTTTGCGTCACAAACAATGTCAAAATACAATCATTTTTGAAAATATACTTACCTAATCGGCAAAATATCAACAATGAAAATCGCAATCTTAGATGATTATCAAGATGTCGTTCGTGGCCTGCAGTGCTTTTCCATGCTAAATGAACATGACATTAAAGTCTTTAATAACCGCGCCATTGGTGTCGGCCAGCTAAGCATACGGCTTAGCCAATTTGAGGTACTGGTATTAATCAGACAAAGAACAAATATCAACCGTGCCTTATTAAGTAAGCTGCCGAAACTGCGTCTCATCTATCAAACAGGTGACTTAACAGACAACATCGACCTTGAAGCGGCTGAAGAATTTGGCGTGAAGGTCATAAGCGGTGGAGGTGATCCACATGCTGTTGCAGAGTTAACATGGGCACTGATCATGGCATCTTCCAGAAAAATTCCCCAATACGCCAACTTGCTACAAGATTGCGTATGGCAAACGGCTTCTCTTTCTCCGAGATTTAATCAACTTGGCCGAAATCTAAAAGACCGACAACTTGGCATCTGGGGCTATGGCAAAATCGGCCAACTCGTCGCCAACTATGCGCGGGCATTTAACATGAAGGTCGTTATCTGGGGAAGTGAGCGAAGCAGAGCCAAAGCAAAGGCTGATGGATTTCATACCTGCTTATCCAAACATGATTTTTTTGCGACCTCAGATATTATTTCCTTACATCTGCGTTTAGATTCAAGCACACGCCACATCATTCAACTTGAAGATCTGCTTCACATGAAAACAGATGCGTTGCTGGTCAATACCAGTCATGCTGAGTTAATCGAAACAGATGCGCTGACAACCGCACTGGCGCAAGGGCGCCCAGGATTTGCGGCGCTTGACGTCTTCGAGCAAGAACCCTTGTCACAGGAATATAGCCTAAGGCACAAGGAAAATGTCTTGCTCACACCACATATAGGTCACGTTGAACTAGACAGCTATGAACAAGATTTTTTCTCTGCCTTCAACAGTATTGTGAATTTCTATCAGAATACAACTCGTTCAACTGACCATCGTATTTAAGCTTGCTTAGCAAAAAAAGCCATAAGCAAAGAAAAAAATCTACATATCGTTTCAACAAAAATATCGGCTAGAATGCCCTTTCCCATATACCTAAAAAAAGCAAAGCAATGAATCTCCAAACTCTCCATCTGTTTCTGAATATCGGTCTTGCTGCGGCTGCCTGCGGCCTTCTATATTGGATGCAAACCAAGCACATCTCTTTTACCAAAAGAGTGTTTGTTGGCTTAATCATTGGCAGCTTACTTGGGGCTTCATTCCAATTGATTTATGGCACTGGCTCTGCAAGCATTCAAAGCACAAATGCCTATCTGGACATTATTGGTAGCGGCTACGTGAAACTGCTGCAGATGGTTGTTATACCCTTAATCTTGGTATCAATTATCAGTGCCATCTTAAAATTGAAAGATGTCAGCGCACTAGGAAAAATCAGTACCCTAACGATAGGGACACTCATTGGCACAACGATCATCGCGGCACTGATTGGCCTTTTAATGGCAAAAGCATATGGATTAACGACTTTAGGACTGAATTACAGCTCCGCAGAGTTTGCACGCGGACAATACCTAGAAGGCACGTTGGCGAGTGCAAAAGCGATCACCCTTCCAAGCATGTTATTGAGCTTTATTCCTGAAAATCCTTTTTTGGATATGACAGGTGCTCGTAAGACATCGACGATCGCAGTCGTGATTTTTGCAATTCTCATTGGCATCGCCGCCACCGGTATTGCAGAGAAGAAAGCAGAAGCATTTAAATCATTTAGTCACTTCATCGAAGTGGCACAAGCAATTGTGATGCGTTTAGTGACGATTATTTTGCGCTTAACGCCGTATGGCGTGTTTGCCTTGATAACGCAAGTCGTCGCGAAGTCCAACAAAAACGACATCTTAAACTTGATCAATTTTGTCTTAGCTTCATACAGCGCCATATTTATTATGTTCGGCATTCATCTGGCAATTGTCGCTGCATGTGGTTTGAATCCTAAACGCTATTTACAAAAGATCTTCCCAGTTCTGGTTTTCGCGTTCACCTCACGCACTAGCGCTGGCGCAATTCCAATGAGCGTACAAATTCAGCATCAACGCTTAGGTACGCCAGAGGGCATCGCCAACTTTGCTGCGTCTTTTGGCTCCACCATGGGTCAAAATGGCTGCGCCGGCATTTATCCGGCAATGCTGGCATTTATGATCGCCCCTTCAGTAGGAATCGATCCAATGTCAATGTCCTTCATTGCATCCCTAGTGGGAATTATCGCAATCAGTTCAATCGGGATCGCAGGAGTTGGTGGTGGTGCGACGTTTGCGGCACTAATTGTTTTGTCATCGCTAGACTTACCTGTTGCTTTAGCTGGCTTATTGATTTCTATTGAGCCACTGATTGATATGGGCAGAACTGCCTTGAATGTGAGTGGATCTATTACCGCTGGGACTGTAACTAGTCGAGTTTTAGGGGAGACGGATATGGCTAAATTTGATGAAAACGAAAATATTGCCCTAGATGATTCACAAGTTCACTCTTGATATTTAAACACGGCCTTAGCATATCAAGAAATGGATGTAGTGTGATTACTACTATTAATATGGCAACTATTTAGTAATCAACATATTTCTAAAAGAATTTGTTTATTTCATCAACTGCTGTTCGCGTCGATCATTTGCAACAACACATAGAAGGAAGCTGGTGCTTCTTTCTGTCAATGCTACTTTGCAAATTNNCAAATTATGCGGGCAAGACGTTTTTCCAATCGAGAATGATGCAGCTGCATATTGTGAAATATTTTGATGCATCCCGTAATCTTGGCTTGTGTTTGTTGACATACTTTCTATTGCTTGCAATTTACCAATTCATTTTTTAAATTTCTTCAGAAATTTTCCTTCCACACGTTGTTATCAAATTTCCCTTGCAGTTTATCGGAACTTTCACATCATTTTTCTGCAGCCAGGCTTGGTATTCTTCTAGAGCATGAGATGGAAGATTCGCACATTTTCTAATAAAAAATCCCCCATTTCTTGAGAAATGGGGGATTAATTAACCTATCGTCATGGATCAACTGAGCTAATTATGTCAATTAAACATAGTCGACATTCCAATTAGAATTTATGGTTATATTCAACGGACATTCTTCCTGCTCGTGGTGCTGAGTATGAAAGAACTCGCTCGAATTGTGCATTCATGCGAGTACCGCTGTTATAGGCCTCTTGCACAGCTTCCGCAACTTGGGAATTGAATACGTTAAACAGGTCAAATCGTACTTTTATTCCTTTGAAGAAGTTTGGCTGATAAGTAATGTTCAAATCTAAACGTTTATCAGTTGGCAACTTACCAAGCGTGCCTCTAGGTGTAACCACGTTTTGGGCACGTGTTTCGCCATAGCACCAAAACGCTTGATTACTGTAGTTTGGTGCACCAGGTTCTGGATCAGGATGACTACCCAAACATGAGCGTGGACGACCACTTGCTATTAACAAATTTCCGCCCAAGAATAGCTCGTCACTCACCTTGTAGTNNGGTTCGATCATTAGGTAACAATCCTTTTCCGCCGATCATCACTTCAGGATAGTCCCAAACTGCAGTAACCGAGACGTCGGTTTGCGCATTGTCAGAACGAACTTGACCTTCAGTGTTACCATAACTACGAGACCAAGTATAGTTAACTTTACCATACCAATTATTCTTGAATGGGTGCTCAAGGAATAAGTCTAAAGCAGTGTATGTACGAACAGCCTTTTCAAATTTGAGATCCGCAGCACTCAAGGCGATATTGCGATAATCACCTTTACCGTCCGAGACATCAATGTAGAAAGTATTCGCTTCACCTGGATTGAACAAATAGCAATCTTCGCCAAAATGTTTGTTAGTAACCGTCACATTGTTGTCTTTTGCCCATTTAACGAAAGCCCTTGGATCACATAAGTCATCAATTGTGCTACGCATTGTGCGGTATGTTGCGCGTGCCCCAGCCACGTAATCTGACGTTATCGCTTTTTCTAGCCCTAAGATTAATTCATCTTGATAAGTAGGCTGCATACCCTTGGACGTAAAGGATTTAGGATCTCTCGGCACTCCAAACTCATTATTTCCAGATAGTGGCTCACTCAAAGCTTTTAGACCTTGAGGCTGACCATTCGCGTCAGTACCCGTGTAGGCAAAATATTGCGTAGTGTTAGTGGTAGCGCCTGCAGGACGCAATCCAATTTGAGTAGGAATAGGGACTGAGTAGCGTCCAATAGAACTATATAGTTTCAGGGAAGCATCACCATTGACATCCCAAGCCAATGACAATCGAGGATTGATCTTCGCTTTTTGATCAATAAATTTCTCTTTGTTCTTATTGGAGTTACTAAACTCCTCAAAACGCACACCACCTTGTAATACTAAATTTTTAGTGATTTGGTATTTATCTTCTAGATAAAATGCCTTTTGCTCACCATATGCCGTAGTCGCATCCGAATAGTAGCCTTTAGCTACGTAGTAACCTTGGGCGCCGTATCCACCACCAGAAGCTGTTGGAGCAACGATACCGCCAGTGACCGGCTGCGGTATATTTGGATTGTCAGTTTTAAAGTACGTCCAAGCGCCGCCCCCCGATGTAGTGCTACCACCCACAGATGCAGACTGCACCCTATCGAAACCGCCGCGAATCGTATGTTGACCGATTTTATACTCCAAATCGAGACGCATAGATTTTACGTCATCATTTGAGCCTGGAGCGATTAACGCCCCAGCAAACGACTGTGCATTGGTGTAACTTAATCCGGGGACTCGACTAGCGGGATCTGCAGTTACTGCCATAACGCTAGGATTGTAGCCAACAAGGTCTTGTGTGTGATCTGCTTTAGCACGAGCGACAACAGCAGTCACCGTGAAGTCAGATGTAACGTTACCTACATAACGTAAAGATTGAAGTTTTGTTCCATTATCATTTATATTATTGTTAGTCTGCTCTGACGTGACTGACCCTACTCTTGCCATACTATTGTAGTCAAAACCAGAGCGTTTGGTATTGCTCACAGGATCATCACCAATTGCCATCAATTCAAGACGATGATCGTCTGTAATATTCCAATCAATTTTACCCAAATAGCGTGTAACTTTGTCGCTAATATCGTTCCAACCATCGTTTGCATTCGACGTACCAACTCTAATACCGTTAACAAGGCCGCGTTCGGTTGTTCTTTGCTCCGCAGAGAGGAACATGAATAATTTATCTTGAATAATTGGTCCGCTGACAAAAGCACCTAATGTTTTGGAATCTGAGGTGTTTGGCTTTCTCGTGATATAGAGTTTACCGTCAGTCGCAGGAGTAGGAGGAACACTAGTGCCATTGTGATATGAACGACCTGTCACTGGATAATAAATGTCTTTATTTTTTGCTTTTAAAGAATTTGGTGCCCACTCAATACCAACACCGGTTTCCCATTTATTTGTTCCTGATTTTGTGATGATGTTTACAATACCACCAATTGAACGGCCAAACTCGGCGCCATAGCCGCCACTAAGAACTTGCGCTTCCGCAATGGCACCAAATGGCAATTGTGAAGTTCCAAAGCCAGTTAATGGGTTTGTGACAGTAACACCATTGATGTAGAAAGCATTTTCAGTGGCAGCACCTCCGCCAATGGAAGCTGCATTACCAACAAAGCGCGGATCTGCACGAGTGGTATTCGGTGCTAATTGAATAATCGCCTCAACGTTTTTTCTCACTGGGAGGCTTTGAAGTTCTCTAGCTGAGAAAGTAGCGCCNNTCAACAACTTGAACTCCAGCGCTCTGGCTAAATACAGCCTCGACGGACTGTCCAACGGACACATCCAAATTAAGGGTTTGCTCTACCTTACCAGCATTGCTCAAAGTAACTTTGTATGTGCCGATTGGTAGAGATGTCAACTGAAAACGTCCTGTTGAATCAACTGTTACGATACGACGTGATCCAGTTTCAGAGTTCAATGCTTGAATGCTAGAACCAGCCTTTGCCGAGCCATAAATAGTACCCGACGCATTCGATTGCGCCATGACTTCGGGTGCAATACCCACCGTCATTACACCCACTCCAAACGCAAGCATTAATGCATGCGCAACCAAATTCTTCTTGAAGATCATTTTTCTTTTAGACATGTAATTACCTTTTAAGTTTTTAAGTTCTCATGCTTTTTCGGAAGATGTATCGACTTCGTTTCCGAACCCGACACTTCCTCGAACGGACACTTACTTCAGCCATGCGACACTGGATTTGACTTAAATGAACACGCAAGAAATACGCTGTTTAAGTAAGGCTGGGTATTGTTGTACCGCACCGCGCCATTTAATAGAGTCCAAAAATCGCAGAGAAATGAAAACATTTTTTAACCTTGACTGTCAATTTGATTCAAAAAAACAATTAACAATAAAATCATATAAATTAATTATTTAACAAAAATAAATTTATTTATTTTTGAACACTCACACCCATTAATTAATATTTAATTCATATTTACTGTGAATTTAATTAAGAAAATTTGAAAAGTTTGACGATAGACGGATGTTTATTCTGTCGCGAACTTCATCTGTACATATAAATCTGGCAT
This sequence comes from Oxalobacteraceae bacterium UBA7693, assembly GCA_002482715.1. Classification (GTDB taxonomy): domain Bacteria; phylum Pseudomonadota; class Gammaproteobacteria; order Burkholderiales; family Burkholderiaceae_D; genus Undibacterium. Next base: position 249 of record DLGN01000333.1, on the reverse strand, counting down.
TTCATATGTTACTTTCTTTCAATGCAGTTCGCACAGGAAAACAACACATTGAACTGCGTTACTTACATCAAAACACATAAAATTTGATTTGCCAATAATGGCCAGCGATCATTTTTCAAGAGAAAAATACCTTAATATCTGACTCACTTTATGGAATTATGCGTTTTTTAACAGTTAGTATCTTTTTGGTTTAGTTGTGCAGAGGTCTTTTCTATACGATTCGTGTTCCTCGGCTCATGATTTATGCTC
>DLGN01000176.1:938-5610 GCA_002482715.1 Oxalobacteraceae bacterium UBA7693 | reverse complement strand
GTGCCGATTGCGCCTACAAATCGGGCAAATTCAGCTTGGCTATCGTAGAGCACATTCTGCAAATGCAAGTTTTCTTTATGAAGATAATTGTTAATAGTCGCCATGCTTTCTGCTTGATTCACAAAAACAAAAACAATATCTGGATTTTTATCTTGCGCAGATTGTAGTACCGGCATTTCACGATGACATGGCGGACACCAGGTTGCCCATAGATTCACGACTACCGGTTTTCCGCGAAACTGGTCAATATCAACCACTTTCCCATCGACATTTGTCAGGCTCAAGACAGGTAATCCAGACACTGGTTTTTGTGACGACAAAATCAGAGAACCTCCGATCCAAATCGCGCTCCCAAAAAATAAGGCGACAAACAGAGGTTTTTTGAGTGCTGGCACATAGCGTGTCAAAATAAATGCGGTAAGTAGCCCACCCATGATCGCGGTTGCAGATATAAAGCCACCATCGCGAATATCGAGCATGCTGAAAGGCTTGTCCGCATACATAGGAAAATATGAGATCACAAATGGAATCCGTCCGCCCAAGATTACCGTCAATGTGACTATCCAAAGCGCTTTTTCAACTTGAACGCCCGCTTTCTTTCCTAAATATTCGGCTAGGCTAAATACCGCGATAGCCGAAATAATCATGAGGACTAACTGCGCAGAAAATAAAAAAGGCCCTAATTGAAATGCATTCAAAATATACTCACATTAAAAAATGATGGCGTTTATTGGTCATGAATTTAACCAACATTACCCAAGCTAGAACTCAAGCGCGAAGACTTGATTTGGTGGAGCATAGCTAGGCAGCAGTGACTTAATTGAATCAGCGAGCACGTCAACGTCAGCGGCTGTTTCACGCAAATCCTTAATCAAGGATTCTATCGTAAATTTAAATCGTCACATGAAGCGTGTTAATCGTAAAATCAATTCAGGACTCAGTACAGATCTTCCATTTGATTATTATCACTGCTGTATATTTTCTGCTCTATATTTGTTGAATTATGTTTGCTGTTTTATAGGTTAACCAACGACTCATATCGGGCTAAATCAACAGCCGTTTTCCTTTATGCAGAATCAATAGCTCTGCCTCGGCAAGAGGGACCCAGGCCTCTTGTGTTAATGGCACACTAGCCACCAATATGACGTCACGACTCGTCCTTCTATTTTCCACATCAACCGATGAATTTGGGTTTAGACAATGGCGTTCAAGCATCCAAAGTCCTGGTGGCGCAATCATCCCACTCTCGCGTTGAATTCTTCTGTGTGCATGAACAAATACAAATTCACCATCAGAATAAATAAAATTGGCAGGGCCTAACTGACGCATCTCAGCGCAAAATTGACGAAAAACTTGTGCGCGCTGCTCGACAGTTGATGTAGCTTGTTGTTGCGGCGATTGCTGCAGCAACGATAGTAGGTAAGAAAATGCTCGTTCCGAATCCGTTTCACCAATCGGTTGGAACACACAGCCGCTAAAAGAAGCATCATGATTTTTAGTGATCTGAACTAAATTTCCATTGTGCGCGAACGTATGCATCCGCCCCGCCATCGCCCTGACAAAAGGCTGCGTATTGGCTAGCAGCCGAGCGCCGATCGTCGCGCGCCGGATATGTGAAATGGCGATATTGGTCTCGGGACCATTTTCCCGTAAAAATTCCAATAAAGGACTATTGCCTGCACCTTGAGACTCTCGAAATAAAGCAACATCTTGATCTTGATAATATGCCACTCCCCAACCATCATTCGTTCCATGCTGCTCATCGCCATGAGATGCAAGCAATTGCAGGGACAAGTTAAGTCGTTCAGGTACCGAACTAGACATCGCCAATAATTCACACATCACGCCATCCTACATTTTCAGAAGTAATTACCAGTTTAATTTTTGCTTCACTACGCTGTTTTGTTAGCCGCTTTATTCACTTACGATGGGCGTCGACATTTGCTCGAATGCGGTCAAAGCATCGGCTGCATACATTAATGATGGCCCACCACCCATATAGACTGTCATCCCTAGCATTTCTTCAAATTCAGCACGACTCACGCCTAGTTTAATTAAAGCCTGCACATGAAAGCCGATGCAGCCATCACAATGGGCCGCAATGCCGAGTGCAAGTGCGATTAATTCCTTTGTCTTTTTATCCAAAGCGCCATCCTTGCTTGCTGCTTGTGCCAGCATCGAGAAGGCTTTCATGACATCCGGCGTATCTGTCCGCAAAGTCGCCAATGATGCAGAAATTGACTTTGTAATATCTTNNATCTTGAAAATTCTTATCCATAAATTGCTCCTTAATTGATGTTGGTGACGTCATTATGTCTCAGCAGTAAGTAAAAACGGCCAGCCATTTCGCTGATATTGAGGCATCGCAAACTGTTCAATAATCTCATCAAAAATTACTTGCAAAGGCTGCTCATTCAGTTAAGATAGTAATTGATTACTTACTTTAATTAAAGATATTTACCAAGAAAGAGCGTCGAAACGTGGAAATTCATGCAAAACACCTTCCTGCAGATGAACGCAAGGCTGTCACGGTAGAAGCGGTCATTGCATTGGCCGCCACTAAGAATCCTGGCGATATCACCACCGCGGCTATTGCTCAACACATGCAACTGACCCAAGGTGCGCTGTTTCGCCATTTCCCAACAAAGGATGCAATTTGGCAGGCGGTGATGGAATGGGTCAGTCAGCATCTCTTAGCGCGAATCGATAAAGCATCTGCAGGCATTGATTCGCCTTTACATGCGATGCATGCGATGTTTATGAGTCATCTGGAATTTGTAGTAGAGCACCCAGGTGTACCACGCATGCTGTTTGGTGAGTTACAAAAAGCAGAAGTGACACCAGCAAAGCGCTTGGCACAGACTTTAATTCAAGCCTATGCTGAACGCTTAAGCACACTCATAGAACGCGGCAAATCCTCTGGTGAGATTGCCGCTGACATCAATACGCAAGCCTGCGCGATCTTATTCATAGGCACGATTCAAGGTTTGGTCATGCAATCACTGTTATCGGGGAATATTCAAAAAATTCTCGTCGATGAATAAGATCGCGCAGGCTTGCATGAACGTGGTCTCAGGAGCTCTGCATGAAATCAGAAACTCATCGCCGACTTAGAAAGTTTGCACTCGCTGGCGTCGTGATCATGATGCTGGGCTTGTTAGGCTATGTATTTTTACGTGCCGGACCATTGGCACCAATTACAGTCTCTGTCGTCACTGTTGAAAAGCGTGCGATACAAGCTACATTGTTTGGTATTGGGACTGTCGAAGCACGCTACACGCATAAGATTGGGCCAACAGTTGCCGGGCGTGTAAAAAGCGTCGAAGTACAAACCGGCGATATTGTTCAAAAAGGTCAAATTCTTGCAGAAATTGACCCAATAGATTTTGAAGATAAATTAAAAGCATTAGACGCTAGTGTAAAACGTGCCAGCGCAAATATTTTGAGTGCTGACGCGACCACGCAAGAAACCCAGGCACGCAAAAGATTTGCAGAACTCCAGGTGAAACGCTATGAACAATTGCTACCCACTCGCGTCATTAGTGAAGAAGCGATGGAAATAAAACGCCAAGATTTGCGAATCACACAGGCCAATACAATCGCCGCACAGGCCAACCTTGATGCGTTACGCGAAGAGCTGCAACGCACCCGTGCCGAACGCGATGGGATGGCAAGGCAGAGATCACATTTACGATTAACTTCTCCGATTAATGGGATCGTAATGAAAAGGGAAATTGATCCTGCGACGACTGTTGTTGCAGGTCAAGCAGTACTAGAGATTGTGGAACCCGGCTCTCTATGGATCAATGCGCGCTTCGATCAACAACGCGCTTTCGGTTTGACATCACAATTATCAGCAAACATTACACTGCGTACCCGAAACAGTGCTTTTGTTGGCAAGGTCAGTCGGATTGAACCACATGCCGATCCTGTTACCGAAGAACTACTAGCGAAAATTTCATTTAATCAATTACCTCAACCTCTACCATCGATTGGCGAATTAGTCGAAGTGACTGTAAACATGCCCTTGCAAAAAATAATGCCGACCGTCCCCAATGCAAGCTTACAACGAATGAATGGGCAACTTGGCGTTTGGAAAATTGTTCAAGAAAAATTGCAATTTGTACCTATCAAAATCGGCATTAGTGATCTAGACGGAAATATTCAGGTTCTTGACGGATTACAAGGTGGTGAACGGATCGTCGCGCACAGCTTTAAGAAACTAGATCCAGCCAGTCGCATAAAAATAGTTGAACAACTTGTAGGTAGCTCAAAATGATCAGTTTAGCTGGTCGCGATATTTTACATAGCTGGGGTAAATTCGTTTTTACTGGGATTGGTCTTGGCTTATTGATTGGTGTGACCTTGACAATGGCGGGACTTTATCGCGGCATGGTCGATGATGCTAAAGTGCTGCTCGATAACAGTGGTGCCGATCTTTGGATTGTGCAGCAAGACACGCTCGGCCCATACGCTGAGGCTTCAAGTATTTTTGATGATACTTATCGCAGCGTACTCGGAATGCAAGGAGTGGCAGCGGCTAGCAATGTGACTTATCTTACGATGCAAGTACGCCGAGTCAAGCCAACTGATATCAGCAAGGCTAAAGAAGTTCGTGCGATGATCGTCGGCATTATTACAAACTTGCCAGCACAACCGGGGCAACCCGCTT
>DLGN01000176.1:0-925 GCA_002482715.1 Oxalobacteraceae bacterium UBA7693 | reverse complement strand
AGGCAGACATATCACGCGCAATCATTATGAAGCAATTGCCGACATCTCATCAGGTCTACAGATCGGCGAGACAATCAACATACGTCGCCATGAATATCAGGTGGTCGGCCTGACCCGTCGCATGGTGTCATCGGGTGGCGATCCGATGATTTTTATTCCATTGCGTGATGCACAAGAGGCGCAATTCTTAAAAGATAACGATGCGATTATCCGGCAACGCGCACGTACCACGCAAAATCCCGCATTGAATCGACCTGGCACGCCAAATCTATTGGCAGCAGTGATTCAATCACAAAGTGTGAATAGCACCGTTAACGCTGTTTTAGTTCAGATAAGGCCTGGTGCCGATCCCGAAAGCGTCGCAGAACCGATCCGTCGATGGAAGCAATTAACTGTTTACACTCGTGTGCAGATGCAAGAAATTTTAATCGCTAAATTAATCGCTACCTCAGCCAAACAAATCGGTATGTTCTTAGTCATCTTGGCCGTCGTCAGTGCAGCAATTGTCGCCTTCATTATCTACACATTAACCATAGGGAAGATTCGTGAGATCGCGGTGCTAAAATTAATTGGCACAAAAAACCGCACAATCGCCTCCATGATTTTGCAGCAATCCTTAGCCTTAGGTGTCATCGGTTTTGCAGTAGGGAAAATTTCGGCAACGTTTTGGGCACCTGTTTTCCCCAAGTATGTTTTGCTCGAGAATGGCGACGCAGTCAACGGATTTTTTGCAGTAATGGCGATTTGTATGTTAGCTAGCTTGCTTGCGATCCGCGTCGCCTTACAGGTAGATCCAGCGGAGGCGATTGGTGGATAAAGCATTGAACACACAAGGCAAAGGCATTCAAATCGACAACCTGACCAAAACCTATGGTCAAGGAGATACTGCCGTCCATGCTTTGAAAAATGTGAATATGGTGATTGC
>DLGN01000224.1 GCA_002482715.1 Oxalobacteraceae bacterium UBA7693 | reverse complement strand
GGCCGCTTCCGTCTTTCTGCATTTAAACAACGCGGCTCGACTTCCGCCGTGTTCCGTTTCGTTCCGGGTAATATTCCAGCATTTACCTCATTACATCTGCCGCCAGTATTGGCTGAACTAATAATGGAAAAGCGTGGTTTGATTTTGGTTGTTGGCGCTACAGGTTCCGGCAAATCAACCTCAATTGCGTCCATGCTCGACTACCGAAATGAAACCAAGACGGGTCATATTCTAACGATTGAAGATCCGATTGAATATCTATTCAGAAGCAAGAAATCGATCGTCAATCAACGTGAAGTTGGAACCGACGCCGATAGTTTAAAAACTGCGCTGCGCAACTCATTACGTCAAGCGCCGGATGTTATTTTGATCGGTGAGATTCGCGATCTAGAAACCATGATGGCGGCAATCGCTTATGCCCAATCAGGGCATTTGGTGGTGGCCACTTTGCATGCGAATAATAGTTACCAAGCCTTGAACCGTATTATCAGTTTCTTCCCAATCGAAAACCGTAGCGCGCTGCTCTTGGATTTGGCTTCAGCAATCAAGGCAGTTATTTCACAACGTCTAATTAAAGCAGTGAATGGTGGCCGTTGCCCTGCCGTAGAAATCATGTTGAACACGCGCTATGTGGGCGAATTAATTGAGCAGGGAAATATTTTCCAAATCAAAGAAGCGATTGAGAAGAGTTTGGCGCCAGGTTCACAAACTTTTGAACGCGCTCTACTGCAATTAATCAAGGATGGATTGATTACACAAGAGGAAGGCTTAGCCAATGCCGACTCGGCCAATAACTTATTGTGGTTGTTGAACAATGACACGGCTTTAGCGCAGAAAAATAAAGAAGAGCCAGAACCAGAAAAGAACACCGACGCAACGTTTACCGAATTTAATTTGAACATGTAATGAAGACTGCAAACATCAATATCCGCTTATTTGGCATTCCCAATTGCGACACGGTAAAAAAAGCCCGCACTTGGTTAGAACAACAAACGATTCCATTTGAATTTCATAATTTCAAAAAGGATGGTTTGACCCAAGCGCAAGTTGAAACTTGGCTACAAAAAATTGAGCTTGATACCTTAATCAATCGCAAAGGCACAACTTGGCGAGCTCTCTCTGACGAGCAAAAATCGCGTGCAAATGACCGAGCCGCCGCCATCGCCTTGATACTAGAAAATCCGTCTTTAGTTAAGCGCCCTGTTTTGCAAATTAATGACGATGAACGTCAATACGTCAGCGTTGGTTTCAATGATCAACTCTATCAAACCATTTTTAAAGAAGACTAAGTTTTCATGAGCAAAACTCTCGCACTTACTGAACAACTAATTGCCTTAGATTCTGTTACGCCAGAGGATAAAGGCTGTCAAAACACCTTAATCAATTTATTGAAACCATTAGGTTTCCATTGCGAAACCATCCAATCGGGTGAAGTAACTAATTTATGGGCACGTCGAGGCACGACCCAGCCTTTGGTAGTTTTCGCAGGACACACCGATGTCGTACCAACTGGCCCGGTAACGCAATGGCAATCAGAACCATTTGCCCCAACGCACAGAGATGGCAAACTATTTGGTCGTGGTGCAGCCGATATGAAAACCTCAATCGCTGCCTTCGTGGTCGCGACTGAAGAGTTTGTCGCAGCCCATCCCGATCACAATGGCTCCATCGGCTTCTTGATCACCAGCGATGAAGAAGGCCCGGCAACAGATGGAACTGTCGTCGTTTGCAATCAATTACAAGCACGTGGTGAACAACTCGATTATTGCATCGTCGGCGAACCGACTTCAAGTGATGTGCTCGGTGACACCATCAAGAACGGTCGACGTGGCACCATGTCCGGCAAGCTCACAGTTAAAGGTGTACAAGGCCACATCGCTTACCCACAACTGGCAAAAAATCCTATCCATTTAGCCGCACCTGCCATGGCAGAACTGGTAAGTGAAGTTTGGGATCAAGGCAATGACTACTACCTACCAACATCTTGGCAGATGTCAAATATTCACGGTGGCACAGGTGCCTCTAATGTGATTCCAGGCGAGGTCGTGATCGATTTTAATTTCCGTTTTTCGACGGCGAGTACAGCCGAAGGCTTGCAACAACGCGTGCATGCCATACTCGACAAGCATCAACTCAATTACGACTTGAAGTGGACGATAGGCGGCCATCCGTTCTTGACACCTAAAGGAAACTTGAGTGATGCCCTGGCAAAAGCGATCAAAGATGAAACTGGTGTAACAACAGAATTATCAACAACAGGCGGCACATCCGATGGACGTTTTATCGCCAAAATCTGTCCACAAGTCGTGGAATTTGGTCCGCCAAACGGCAGCATCCACAAAATCGATGAGCACATCGAAGTGCGCTACATTGATCCACTAAAAAACATCTATCGCCGCGCATTAGAAAATCTCTTACTGGGCACAAATTAATATGACGAACGCAAATACCCTCCCATTTCAGACGCTACGCGATCTGTTGCGCTATGCCGTGACACGTTTCAATACGGCGCAATTATTCTTCGGTCACGGTAGCGCCAATGCTTTAGACGAAGCTGCTTACCTGCTGCTGCACACTTTGAAATTGCCGCTCGATAAAATCGAACCATTCTTGGATGCGCGCCTGTTACCACATGAGATTGATGCGGCTGTTGCCGTGATTGAACGCCGCGCCACTGATCGGGTTCCAGCGTCAACAGCCGCATCAATCTCATGTG
>DLGN01000326.1:5522-6877 GCA_002482715.1 Oxalobacteraceae bacterium UBA7693 | reverse complement strand
TAGCAGACTTAATCGTCACCTTGTCTTCATTAACGATTATTGCACCGGAAATTCCCTTGACACTAATTGTAAATGTACGTTCTGCTTCTTGCGTATTCATAATCTGTAAGCGATATACATTTTCGATGTCGCCAACTTCGGTGATTTTAGGCATCGCACGATCACGCAATACATCAACTTTTGCTGGCACACGATAAGCCAAAGATGCGGCAGCTACCAAAATAATCAAACCAAGTATCGCGCCATAAACTAAAGTGCGAAGCCGGAAAACTCGCTTCCACATCGCATCTTTCGTCATTTTCTCCGTCAAGGCATGTTCAGTTGTATAACGAATCAGGCCACGCTCATAACCCATTTTATCCATCACCTGATCACATCCATCAATACATGCGCCACAAGCGATGCATTCGTACTGCAATCCTTGACGAATATCAATTCCCGTCGGACAAACCTGAACACAGATACCACAATCAACACAGGAGCCTAAGCCTTGCTGTTTGAAATCTACTTTTTTATTCCTAGATCCACGTGGCTCACCGCGCTCGGTATCATATGTCACGATCAAAGTATCTTTATCAAACATCGCGCTTTGGAATCGTGCGTATGGGCACATGTATTTACAAACCTGCTCACGCATAAAGCCTGCATTACCGTAGGTGGCAAATGCGTAAAACAAGAACCAGAAGGTTTCCCACGGTCCAAGATTAAAGGTGAATACTTCAGCAGCTAAAGTCTGAATAGGCGTGAAATAACCAACAAATGTAAATCCAGTCCATAAAGCAATTGCCAGCCAAATCAAATGCTTGGTGGATTTCACTCGCAACTTATGGAAGGACATGGGTGCCTGATCCAATTTCATGCGCGCATTTCTGTCGCCCTCAATCTTGGCTTCTACCCACATAAAAATTTCGGTGTAGACAGTTTGAGGACAAGCATAACCGCAAAACAGTCGGCCTGCGATTGCAGTAAAAAGAAATAGAGAAAGCGCGGATATAACCAGAAGTACCGCTAAATAAATAAAATCTTGCGGCCACAAGACCAAACCGAAAATATAGAATTTTCGATTCACCAAATCAAACAGAACCGCTTGCCTATCATTCCAGTTCAGCCAGGCCGCACCGTAAAACAATATCTGCGTAAAAAACACCAAGATCCAACGCCAAGATTGAAACCAACCTTTTTGAGATCGCATGTAAATCTTTTTTCGTTCTTCAAATAAAGCTAACTCTGCTTCATCACTCGGAACTGGGATAATGGGTATTTTTTTCATTGGCAACAACTACACTTTCGATTTTTTACCTGCCTGGTTTTCACCAGGCAGGCGAAACAAGTATTTTCATCACTTCACAAGACAA
>DLGN01000326.1:1858-5467 GCA_002482715.1 Oxalobacteraceae bacterium UBA7693 | reverse complement strand
GGTTAGCAATCTGTTTCAACGCACTGGTCTCTGCTTCCGTCATCGCACTTCCAGAATTTGACAAGCCCCAAACGTAGGCAGTCAATAAGTGGATTTTTGCATCCGTCAAAATTGTCTTGTGTGCTGGCATTTGATTCGCACGTCCCTTGTTAATCGACTCCATAATATTCTCTACACCGCCGCCATACAACCACACTTTATCGGTGAGATTTGGAGAACCTAAAGCTTGATTACCTTTACCATCAGCACCGTGACATGCTGCACAGACGCCAAACTTTGATTTACCAATTGCTGCTTTAATTGGATCATGCGCCGCTCCGGACAAACTCATCACATAATTAGCGACATTCTTCACATCATCATCAGAACCAATCGCCGCGCCCATTGGTGGCATTTGCCCATGGCGACCTTCTTGCAAAGTAGTCTTGATCACTTCTGGTGCACCGCCATATAACCAATCGGAATCGGTCAAATTTGGATAGCCTTTACCACCTTGTGCATCTGAACCATGGCATTGCGCACAACTATTCAAAAACAAACGCTGACCAATTTCAATTGCTTGCGGGTCTTTTGCAACTGTCTTGATATCTGTGTTCAGATATTTATTAAACAAAGGGCCGTATTGTTTTTCACCATCGGTCATTTCTTTGGCATAAGCACCCTCTTGACTCCAGCCAAAAGTGCCTTTATAGGAACCCATTCCTGGATAAACAATCAAATAACCAATGCTGTAAATGATCGTCAGATAAAACAACCACATCCACCATTTTGGCAATGGATTATTTTGTTCCATCAGCGATTCATCCCAAACGTGCCCAGTTGTTTCAGCAGGCAAGGGTTTTCCATCTGCACCAATTTTTACCTTCACTTTGGATTGTGACCACAATAATAATCCACACGCCAAAATACTGATGCCTGTCAGTACTGCGATCGCAGTACTCCACCATTCGCTAATAAAATCTGCCATGGCTATTTTCCATTCTCATTATCAAGTGGCAACTTTGCCAATTCTTCAAAACGGGCTTTGTTCTTAGAACTAAATGCCCAGTAAAGGATGCCAATGAAAGCGACAAGACTAATCACTGTCATCACGCTACTTAAAATAGTAAAGTTCATCTTCAATTCTCCTGAAAGATTTCCGACACCTTAATTCTTGTTTTTAATTGCTGTGCCCAAGACCTGCAGATAAGCAATCAAGGCTTCCATTTCCGTTTTTCCGGTCACTTCTTCCGCTGCTTTTGCAATTTGTTCGTCTGTATATGGCACACCCAAAGTTTTCATTGCCTGCATTCTCGGCGCCATGCCAGCACCATCGACCGTTGCTTTCAACAACCATGGGTAAGCGGGCATATTCGACTCTGGCACCACAGAACGCGGGTCAGTCAAATGATCCTTATGCCAAGTATCACTGTAACGACCACCGACACGCGCCAAATCTGGACCAGTACGCTTACTACCCCATTGAAATGGATGATCATAAACAGATTCACCGGCAACAGAATAATGACCATAACGCTCCGTCTCAGCACGGAATGGGCGAATCATCTGTGAGTGGCAGCCATAGCAACCCTCACGCAGATACACATCACGTCCAGCCAACTCTAAGGCGCTATAAGGCTTCATGCCCTGTACCGCCTGTGTTGTAGTTTTTTGGAAAAACAGCGGCACGATTTCAACCAAACCACCGATACTGATCGTCAAAATGACCAGAACTAACATAAGACCGATATTGCGCTCGATCAAATCATGAGTAAATTTACGCATTGAGATTCTCCTGATGATTACTCGAGATTAGGCGTGAGCCGAATGTGCTGGCAATGCAGGAATCGCATTGTTCACAGGTTTTGCGAGCATCATCGTTTTAGCAACGTTGTACACCATCAACAGCATACCGCCCAGATACAAGACACCACCGGCAAGTCGAATCACATAGTACGGATACGTTGCTTTCACCGACTCAACAAAAGAGTAAGTCAAAGTGCCATCTTCATTCACTGCGCGCCACATCAAACCCTGCATCACACCAGCAATCCACATTGCCGCGATATACAAAACGATACCAATCGTCGCAATCCAGAAATGCATCTCGATCAAACGCTTGCTATACATTTCAGTTTGACCAAATAAGCGTGGCACCAGATAGTACAAACTGCCGATAGAAATAAAACCAACCCAACCCAAAGCACCTGAGTGCACATGGCCAATAGTCCAATCAGTGTAATGTGACAATGCGTTCACCGTTTTAATTGCCATCATTGGGCCTTCGAATGTCGACATACCATAGAATGACAAGGACACGATCAAGAAGCGCAAGATAGGATCGGAACGCAACTTACTCCAAGCACCCGACAAAGTCATGATACCGTTGACCATACCGCCCCAAGAAGGCGCCAACAAAATCAGTGAAAACAACATACCAATAGATTGCGCCCAATCAGGCAACGCCGTGTAGTGCAAGTGATGCGGACCAGCCCACATGTAGGTGAAAATCAATGCCCAGAAATGCACGATAGACAAACGATAGGAGTACACAGGACGACCAATTTGCTTAGGCACGAAGTAATACATCATTCCCAAGAAGCCAGCAGTCAAGAAGAAACCCACCGCATTGTGTCCGTACCACCACTGCACCATCGCATCCTGCACACCAGAATAAGCAGAATATGACTTCATGAACGACACTGGCATCGCTGCACTATTCACGATATGTAAAACTGCTACAGCAACGATGAACGCGCCGTAAAACCAGTTCGCAACATAGATATGTTCTACCTTACGCTTAACGATGGTTCCAAAGAACACAATTGCGTAAGAGACCCAAACTACCGCAATCAGGATGTCAATCGGCCATTCCAACTCGGCATACTCCTTGCCTTGGGTAAAACCCAATGGCAAACTGACTGCAGCAGCAACAATCACCAACTGCCATCCCCAGAAGACAAACTCAATCAAGGGTCCACCGAATAAACGTGCATTCGTGGTGCGCTGAACAACGTAGAAAGAAGTGGCAAATAAGGCGCAACCACCAAAGGCAAAGATCACCGCATTGGTATGCAAAGGACGCAATCGCCCATAGCTCAACCAAGAAATACCGGATAAAAATTCTGGCCAGGCAAGTTGAGTTGCAATCAATACGCCAACCAGCATACCGACTACGCCCCAAACTACTGCCATGACAGAAAATTGGCGAACAACTCTATAGTTGTAGGTGTTTTCATTGTTTATTGTCATGATCTCACTCGGTTAAAAAAATACAGTTGCAGGATAACAATCGTTCCTATGAGCTACATTGATACAAATCAAATATAACCTGTATTGCAAAGCAACTTTTCATTGTTTTCCCTATTTCACCGAGATCGCTGCCAAAACACCACAAAATCAAGCTTTTAGTACGCAAAAAAAGACAAAAAAAAGACAGCACTCTGGCTGTCTTTTTTCAAAATAAGGATAACTAACTAAGGTGCATTTGCTGCTGTTTTGCTATTTAATGCGGCCTTATTAATCTCAACTTTCGATTTCTTTTTCAGCGCTTCAACATAGCTATAAACGTCTTGCTGAGCGGCTGCATTTTCCAACTGTTGCGCTTCGCTTGCACGACGAGCTGGATCA
>DLGN01000326.1:0-1841 GCA_002482715.1 Oxalobacteraceae bacterium UBA7693 | reverse complement strand
GGATCAGGAGTGCCGGCGGATACTTTGGCAATACGATAAACGCTGTAGCCAACACCAGGGACATCCACGCCAACATAAGCAGGTAATTTGCCAGTATCAGCCTTCATGATCGCTAACAACGCATCATTGCTCAAATCAGCCTTCTTTAAACGCGAAACTGTCTTAACTTCAGCAAAGCCATTCACATTGTCAGCTGATTTTAAAGCTGTTAATTTTGCCTCGCCAGATTTTTTAGCCAACGCCAAAGCTTCTGTCTCTAACACTTTTGCTTGAATCACAGCCTTCACTTCTTCAAACGGGCGCTTAGATGCTGGCTTATATTCGACCACGCGACCAGAAACCAAGGTACTTGGTGCGATTTCTGTCGCCTCAATATTATTCTTTTTCTTCAGTGCGTCTTCAGAAAAAATCGCACTCAAAAATTTAGGGTTATTTGCAACCATTGTTGCTGGCAAACCGGGAATCGGCTGACGATTCAAATTTGAAACTTTCTCAATTTTCAACTTCAATTTATCAGCGACTGGCTGCAAACTATCAGCTTGCTCATAAACGGTATTGGTAAAGGTCTCAGCTGCTTCAGCATAAGCTTTACCAGCTTTTTGTTTTTTGATGTCGCTGATTAATTGTGCCTTCACTTCATCCAAAGATTTCACAGCGGCGGGTTTGATCGCTGTCAATTGAATGATATGAATACCAAAATCAGTTTGCACCAATCCACTGATCTCGCCTTCTTTCAATTTAAATGCAGTCTCATCAAAGGCCTTAACCATCGCACCACGCGCAAAGAAATCGAGATCACCACCACGCTCAGCAGAACCTGGATCTTGTGAATTTTCTTTCGCCAGCTTCGCAAACTGAGATGGGTCTTTACGCAATTGCGCTAATAGAGCTTCAGCCTTTGCATTAACAGCTTTTACTTCCGCCTCAGTAGCATCTTTTTTCAGATTCAATAAAATATGACTAGCACGACGCTGCTCATCCGTTGAATAGTTTTTTGTATTCTGGTCGTAGTGCGCTTTCACTTCCGCATCCGTTACGACAATTTGCTCTGCCAAAACTTCGTTATTCAAAACAACATATTCGGCATTGACCAGCTCAGGAATTTCGAATTGCTTCGCATTTTTTTCGTAGTAGGCACGCAACATATCGTCGGTGACTTTGATCGAAGCAGCAAAGTCTTTTGCATTAAAACTCAAGGCCTGCACTTCGCGCTCTTGCTCTGAAATGAGTGCAATACGATTTGCGATGGATTTTGAATTAATTGCCGTATTTTGTATTGAACCTATCAGTTGCTGCATCGTCATATCTTGACGCAAACTTGCTTCATACATCGCCGGAGTCATCCCCTGCATCGCAAGCAAACTCTTGTAACGCTCACCGTCAAAAGAATTATCTTCCTTCTTTAAACCTGGTGTTTCAAGAATACTTTGCTGCAAAACCTGATCAGAAACTGTCAACTTGCTCTTAACTGTCTCGACAGTCAAAGCCTTACGTGCGATTAAGTCATCCAATACACCCTGACGCGCCTCTGGCGTGTTCAGCATCTGCGCATCGAAATCCTGACCATACGCTTGCTTCAAACGGTCCAATTGGTTACTCAATGCCTGATCAAATTCTTGCTGACTGATTGCTTGTCCGGCAACCGTTGCAACAGTCGCTCTCACATCGCGCTGTGTGAAACTTTCAATGCCAAAAAAAGCAAATGAAGGAAAAATAATCACCAACAGCACGCCTTGCATGATGCGTTTATGGGTACGGATATACTCAAACATGATTGACCGATCAATTCGAAAATTTACGACAAAAATAAATATAAAAAAAGGCGAACATATGTTCGCCTT
>DLGN01000031.1:13008-15898 GCA_002482715.1 Oxalobacteraceae bacterium UBA7693 | reverse complement strand
GCGTAGCGTAAGCACCCGAAGGGCAAGTCTGCGGTCGCCTTTCTTTTGCTTCCTTTTCTTTGGCGAAGCAAAGAAAAGGGAGTGGCTGCCGGGCCACCCCCGGCTTAGTTCTACGAAGTGCGAACATATTAAGTAACACCAAAAGTAAACCAACAATGCAAACCATCACCCCAGCGCAAGCATTAGCCCTAGTCAAGCAACACTGGCACCTCAGCGGCACTGCCAAAGAACTTCCCTCTTACGCTGACCGCAATTTCAAAATCCATACGCCACAAGGTAATTACGTCTTCAAAATTGCCAACCCCAACTGGTCGTATACTGATCTTGATATCGAAAATGCAGCCCTACTGCATCTCGCCAAAACCTGCCCTGATCTGGCATTGCCACAAGTGATGGTGACGCAAAATGGGCAGCATATTTTGCCGATCACGACCGAGAGTGGTGAAGCCTGTCACATGCGTCTACTGAGCTATGTCGAGGGCGATATTTATGCGAATGTCGCAGTACGTCAAGATGTCGATCAACGTTATCTACAAACCAGCCTCGGCGTCGCGATAGGGAAACTAGATCGTGGCTTACAAAATTTTCAGCATGCGAGCACGGACAGATATGTCGATTGGAGTATCAGCAACTTGTCTGAACTGCGTGATGAAATCAGTTACGTAAAAGATGCAGATTTACGCGAATTGGTAACGCGCCAAACCAATTATTTTGCCGAACATGAAGCGAGTTGGAAACAGACCTTGCCGATGTTGGTAATCCACAATGATGCCAATGATTTTAATGTGATCGTCGCCGCCAATACGGCAAATCCCAAGCCGCATGTGAATGCGATTATCGATTTTGGTGATATGTGCCGTCATTTGCGCATCGTCGATCTCGCGATCACTATCGTGTATGCCTTGCAGCATGTGGATGAAGACCAAGCTGTGCGAGATTGTATGCTGGCGATATTGCAAGGCTATCAATCGCAATACCCTTTAAGTAAGCAAGAAATCCAGATTATGTATCACGTAATCATGGCCAGATTGAGCCAAAGCATTTTAATGGCAACCCGTGCTTATCGCCACAATCCCGCCAACGACTACATCCTAGTTTCACAAAAAGGTGTGCGTCGTCTGATCCGTCAACTCGATGCCATGAATTATCAAGACCTACAGCATTTATTTTTGAGCGTACTTTAAATTTTTTGATTGCCAATCATGACCACTACTGTCGCCCCTATTCCTGATCGCAGCCCAGAAGAAATTATTGCGCTGCGTCGCCGGCATCTAAATCCGACACTAAGTATGTCTTATAAAGAACCAATCAAAATGGTTCGTGGTACTGGCGCATATCTGTATGATCAAGATGGAAACGCGTATCTCGACATGGTGAACAATGTTTGCCACGTCGGTCATTGCCATCCGGCTGTAGTCGCCGCTGGTCAGGCGCAAATGGCACAACTCAATACCAATACACGCTACCTGCATGACAATATCGTCGAATATGCCAAGCGGCTAAGCGCAACTTTTCCATCCGAATTGTCCGTCGTATTTCTGACTAATTCCGGCACCGAGGCGAATGATCTCGCTTTACGCATCGCCAAAACCTATACCCAAGCGAATGACATCATCGTAGTCGATCATGCCTATCACGGTAATTCACCGACCATGATAGAACTGAGTCCGTACAAGTTTGACGGCAAAGGTGGGCGCGGTCGTCCTGCGCATATTCAAGTCGCTGAAATCCCAGACGATTATCGTGGACGTTTTCGCAAAGACGATCCTAAAGCTGGAGCACATTATGCAGAAGACTTACAACGCGCGATTGCAGCGATCCACGCCCGCGGTGAGAAACCCGCCGCTTTTTATTGTGAATCAGTTTTGGGTTGTGGCGGTCAAGTTGTCCTCCCCACAGGCTATTTACCAGCAGCTTACGTCCATGCACGCGCCGCTGGCGCAGTTTGTATTGCGGATGAGGTGCAAGTCGGCTTTGGCCGCGCAGGTGATTATTTCTGGGCCTTTGAAGCACAAGGCGTTGTTCCAGATATTGTGACCATGGGCAAACCTATAGGCAATGGACATCCTATGGGTGCGGTAGTCACTCGTCCCGAAATTGCACAAGCCTTTATCACCGGTATGGAATACTTCAACACTTTTGCTGGCAATCCGGTGTCTTGTGCGATTGGGCTAGCAGTACTAGATGTGATTCAGCAAGAGCACTTGCAAGCACATGCCAAACAGGTTGGCGATTTCCTTTTGCAAGGATTGAACGACTTAAAACAACGCCACGACTTGATTGGTGATGTCAGGGGAATAGGATTATTCATAGGTGTAGAACTAGTTAAAGATCGTAACAGTTTGGAACCAGCGACTACTGAAGCCAACGCCGTAATTGAATTCTTAAAAGCGCATCGGATTTTATTATCGACTGATGGCCCGTACGATAATGTCTTAAAACTGAAACCGCCTATGGTATTTAGTTTAGAGAATGCGAAAGAGTTTTTATTGCGGCTGGATCAAGCCTTATCTTTGCTTGCAGAACACCATTAACGCAAACTGTCTCAATGTGCTTCTAGAGACACCACAAAAATTTCAAATCGACCACTACGGGCCGATTTGAAATCTTGCAGAAATGATGCTTACTTATTGATTGCTCGCATTACCTATATAGCGATTGATGAAATTTAACATCTTCTCACCCCAAAGAATATTATTACTTTCTTTGCGCCAGTTATGTCCTTCACCTACCATCACCATCCACTCAACGGTATTACCTTGCGCAAGCAATTTGTCACGCATTTTTTCACCGTGAATCAAAGGCACCCGATAATCATCGCTACCGTAACCCATCAAAACTGGCGCTTTAATTTTATCGGCATTATCGATTGCTGAGACCTTTTTAAAGC
>DLGN01000031.1:0-12963 GCA_002482715.1 Oxalobacteraceae bacterium UBA7693 | reverse complement strand
CCTCATCGGTTTTCGGATCACCATGCATTAGCGCACCCAAGTTATCCATCACGGGACCAGACATATCTGACCAGTTTACAGTGAACAGCATTTTCACATCGGTAACACCGACCCAGTTGACACCGCACTTATACAAGTCAGGATTTTTCGCCAAGCCGTACATCGTCGCATAACCGCCATAACTCGCGCCAATAATACAAACACGATTCTTATCGACTATTCCCTCTTTCACCAAATGCTCAATACCATCTGTGATGTCATCTTGCATCGCCAATCCCCATTGCTTCCAACCCGCAGTGTGATGCTTCCAGCCAAAACCCGTTGACATTCTGAATTGCGGTTGAAATACAGCATAACCACGCGAAGCCAACATCTGTGAAAACGGATCAAAACCATCATGATCACGCGCATGTGGTCCGCCATGAATAAACGCAACCAAAGGTAATCCCTTGGCAGTTACCCCCTCAGGCAAAGTCACATAAGCAGGAATTTTTAAGCCATCGCGTGCCGCATAATGGATCACTTTTTTCGCTGACAACTTGCGACCATCAAGCTCTGGCTTGACATTAAAAAGCGGCTCCATCACTTTTTTCTCAGTATCAAAGAAATAAATTGAACCAACATTTTGCTCGCCTGTTGTCGTCACAACTGCATTTTTTCCGCTCCAAGAAAAATACACCTCTTGCCCCGGAAAACTGGCATTCAGTGTCGCTTGCAATTTGGCATATTCTTCATCAAAGTAAATAATTTCTGATTTCATGCCTTCGACATAAACACCGATGATTTTTTGTCTCGCGGCATCAACCATCAGGGTATCAACATCGGCTTCAGCGTGTTCAGCGATCAAATCCGCAACATCTTGTTTCGCGAAATCCCAAGTAAATATTGCGGACTTATCGCGCCCATGAAAGCGCCCCGCAACGATCAAAGTCTTATTATCGAAATCAAAACTCAGAGGCGTCATTTGATTGCCCTGATCAACATAAGCTTGATGGACCACTTTCCATTCAGCTTGTTCATTGTCTCGATGGTAAACTGTTTGACGAATGCGCTTATTCGTTGCATCCACATCATTTGCGACTGCAACTCGGATCACATTGGTGTGATCTAGTAACCATCCAGTGACTTTACCCGGATTATTAAAGGTTAGTAGCTTTGTTCGCCCACTCACCGTATCAAGACGATAGACATCACTGGCCCCCAAAATTGCATCACGACCACGCGCGTTATCAACAACCAATAAATCGTTGCTGCCATCCGTCAAACGCTTTAAGACCCGATAAGGCTTATAGGAAATATTCCCAGCCTGCGCTTCCTTGATGGTGGGTACCAATTTACGGAAATTAGAGCCATCAATATTGACTGCAAATAAGCCACCACCCAGATTATCTTCCGCGACAACATCAGATCCCTTGCTCAAGCTAAAAATCAAACGTTGATTATTCACCCATTGTGGATTACTGATATCCCAATCAGGATCAGATGCGACCACGCGCGGCTTACGGCTACGGAGATCAATCACTGCCAACACATAACGTCCATTACGTGGCGTTAAGACGGCAATACTTTGTCCATCTGGAGACAAAGTCGGACGTCCAGAATACTGCGCTTTTTTAAAAAAATCAGCGACAGGGATGGATTTATCTGCATACGATAAAGGGCTAATAAAACAGCTCGCTAGCACCACGTACTTCAGCAAACTTTGCAAAACAAGTTTCTTCAACATATTTTTCTCTTTTCGTAGAAATAAAAAATGCCAGAATCCATCAGATCCTGGCATTTTCTTAAGGCAGAAAATTACTTGAATCTGTAATCAACTGTCAACTGCGCGTAACGGCCTAATGCATTATGCAAAGAAGAATACGCTAATCCACCTGATGGGCTAGGTGCAAATGGTGGCGTGCGGCTAAATGCATTTTGCAATGCAAAACTGACGCGCAAGCCTTTGACTGATTCAAAGCCTGAATAACTAGCACCCAAAGTCACTGTCGTAAACGATGGAACATNNCGCGGCACAGTGCTGCGTAGCCCTGAGTAGCAAATACGCACTCTTGGGACAAATCATCCACACTCGCCATCTTGCCGATAAAAATCGCGTCAGCAGACAAAGACCAAGCTGCTTTCTTCCACGCTGTGCCTAAAGTCGCCTGCAATTTTGGCAAACCACGAGTACCTGCATATTCGATAGGAGCAACTTCTGGCGCTGGCGCTGCTTTGTAGCTATGCGTATAAGTTAATTCGAGACGTGGCATTAATTGACCATATTCTCCGAAATTAAATTTACTACGCAAATTCAAATCGACACCACGCACGCGAGTCTCAGCAACGTTCGTCAACAACAAACGAACATTGGTAATTTCACCTGCAGTTGCGCCAGCCGCTTTGTCCGCATCGGTCAAAGGCGCACGCGTAATCACAGCAGCAGGATTATTTGCATAGCGTCCTGGTTTCGCTAACACTTCGTCCAAGCTATAGGTAGAGATTTCATCTTTACGCTTGATTTCCCATGCATCAAGTGAACCACTCAACCAAGTTGTTGGCTCAAACACCGCACCTAAAGTAAAACTCTTCGCCGTTTCTGGCTTCAAGAAAGGATTTGCACCACTTTCATAAGCACTGCTACCTTGGCAACCGACTAAGAATTTTGCATTGCAACGCTCTGGATCTTTGAAGCTCAAGAATGCCTTCTTAATTTGAGATGAGTTCTCAATCAAAGTTGGCGCTCGGAAGCCTGTTGAGTAAGTTCCGCGAACTAACAATGCTGGAGAAGCAGTCCATTTCAAGCTCAACTTCGGCGTAGTGGAATTACCATAGTCAGAATATTTATCGAAACGCGCAGCAAACTGTGCTTCAAGTGATTTCAAAATTGGTGCAGATACCTCAGTATACAAAGACGCGATATTACGAGAACGCGCGAATGCAGGATCAGCTTGTGCTGTGTGATACAAGGCACCTGCAATTGCTAAAGCAGATGGATTAATTTCCAAGGCTTCACGACGTGCTTCGACACCCGCCGCTGCAGAAACGGCACCTGCTGGCAAGTTAAACAACTCACCTGTCACTTTAGCATCCCACAAAGTCATTTCTGACTTAAAGTTACTAGAAGAATCCGTTACGATGCGCTTGTAAAGTTCTGCATTATTTGCAGTTTGACCAAACAAGAAAGTCCCATCCATATAGGCTTTCACGAACGGCTCAGCGAGGATACCACTACTGGATTTAGAGACGACTTTACTGCTGTTATACATGACAGCAGATTCCCAATCCCACTTACCAACTACGCCTTTCATACCTGCAACATAACGACCGAAGTCAGTTGTGTTTTCTTGACCTTGTCCAGGGAAGTCACGTAACTGCGCACGCACACGAACTGTTCCGTTACCGCCAGCCAAAGTTTTAGCAGTGACTGGATCAATCAACTCTTTCGGATATTGTGGGTGAGTAATTGGCAACGCCGGTGTTTGCTGGCCAGTTTGTCCTGCAACCCAGTGTAAATTACCTGTAACCAAGGCTTTATTTTGGTTATACATCACTTCAGCAAATGCAGATGTATCTGCGTTGATTTGCCAAGTTCCGCGGCTAGTTAAACCGACGCGATCTGTCTTACCACCTGCATTAAAAGTACCATCTTTGTAATCATCAAACGCACAAGCACTGCCTGTTGTTCCTGCTCCAAAGAAAACTTCTGCAGGAACCAAACGATCTGCCGGGCAATTGCTATCTAAAGAACGAGAAACAAACTTTCCAGTTGTCTTATCAGTCCAGTAAATATTCCCTGGAAATGTGTACAGTGTACGATTATCTTTATAACCCCATGCGCGTAAATCTTGCGTACTGAGATAGCCTTCACGATTTGCAACAAAAGTCGGCTTACGGCTACGAACATCCACTGTCGCATAAACGTTAAAGTGATCTTCTACTAAATCACCAAAGCCATAACTTGCGCTTGAACGGAACTGCTCGCCGTCGTTAAAAGCAGAAACTCCATAAGAACCGCTAATCTCTGCGCCTTGGAAACTTTCACGCAAAATAATGTTAACGACACCAGCCATCGCTTCAGAGCCGTAAATCGCAGATGCGCCATCTTTCAGAATTTCAATACGCTCAACTGCGCCAACTGGAATCGAATTCAAATCAACGAAGGTCGTTTGGAATTCTGGCTGTGCATAAGCAGCTAAGCGACGACCATTGATCAACATCAATGTACCTTGACTACCGATACCACGCAAATTCAAGCCTTGTGCGCCAGCTGAAAAACCATTGGTACGATTTTCATCAACACCACCGATATTCGATGCGACGCTTTTCAATACTTCAGTTAATGAAGTCGAACCTGTTCTCAAGATTTCTTCACGACCAATAATTTGTACGGGTGATGCAGTTTCGATGTTAATGCGTTTTAAATTCGAGCCAGTTACCACAACGCGTTGTGGTGCCACTTCTGCTTTTTTCTCTTCTTTTTTAATTTCTTGTGCAGACACACCGACTGCTATTGTGAAAAAGCCGATACCAGATAAAGCGGCAATGAGATGTTTAAGTTTCATAACAATTTTCCATTGAACTATTGAGGGTGAAAATAAATGCGAGATCTAATTTCCGTCACGTCAATCACATAAATGATTCAGTGAAGGTTTTATAAGAATTGTGATCAAGTCAATATTTATCGCAGACGAATTTCTCTTGTTCTTTTACTGCCATCGACAAGCGAGAGAATTAACGCCACTTTGAAGAAGACAAGAATGTAAGCAGAATGTCGAAAGTCAATTCTATTTTTAACAAACAAAATCAACGGCGCGGATTATCACCGATAGAAGAAAAAAATAATCAACAAAATAAAACATGCTTTATTACAATTAAATATATGCAGAATATTGTTTAGAAATTACTTCGAAATTGGAGAGAAACCAATCAACATCAACACAAGAAAAGAAATATTATTCAAAATAAAAGAAAATTTTCTTTTATCACCGTTGTTTTTATGTGAATTTTCATTTGCTTGGTTTTACATTACCGAATAAATATGCATCAAGCTTCATTTGCACATTTTCAGTAAATATTTTCACTTTACCTATGAAAAATCATGAAACTATTGTTTCATTTTAGAATCAAACATCACAATAATTGAATAAATATTTTCACAAATGAATTTCATAAAGAAATGACTTTTTAAGCAAATTAGTTTTTCTTACTTCTCCAACTTTTCAACAGGAAACACAATGAAAACAAAACTCAACTTGTTAATACTTGCGAGCAGTATTGCTAGTATTGGAATTAGTGCAGGCGCATTCGCGCAAGAGAATCTGCCATACCAAAAACCACCACAATCTATTCTTGCCTTAGCGGATGTCGAACGCGCCCCTGCAGTGAGCATGGACTCAAAGAAAAATATGATGTTGTTGACTTATCGCAGCACCTTCAAAACTTTGAATGAATTAAATCAATCCGAAATGCGTTTGGGCGGCTTGCGGATTAATCCTGTGACCAACATCTCAAGTTCAGTTAATTACATCAACAATGTCAAATTACGCAAAGTTAGTGATAGCGCAGAACAACAGGTCAAAGGCTTGCCTAAAGACGCACTGATTAGCAATTTAATGTGGTCACCAAACGAGAAAAAAATCGCCTTCACACATACCACCAGCAACGCGGTAGAGCTGTGGGTGATTGATGTCGCCAGTGCGCAAGCAAAACGTTTAAGCACTGCTAAACTCAATGCGAATTTGGACAATCCTTTCGTCTGGTTCAAAGACAGTGAAAATCTCTTAGTCAAAGTATTACCAAAAAATCGCCCTGCCCTGCTTGACGCAAGCAAGGATTTACCGACGGGTGCAATTATTTCGAATGCTGATGGTAGCGTGTCACAGAATCGTACTTATCCAGATTTATTAAAGAATCGCAATGACGAAATCAATTTCGAGAACATTGCCAGCTCTGAATTACATAAGGTACATGTCAGTGGAACCAGCACTTTATGGAAAAAAGCGGATATGTACGCAGGCGAAAGTTTTTCTCCTGACGGTAAGTTGCTGATGTTGACGACGATTCAAAAACCGTTTTCCTACATCGTTCCTATCAATCGCTTCCCGAGCAAAACAATCATTACCGATATCGCTGGCAAGCCAATCAAAACAGTCAACGAAGTCCCGCTGACAGAAACAATGCCAAAAGGATTCAGTGCAACGCGCGAAGGCAAACGCAACATGAATTGGCGTGCGGATAAACCAGCAAGCTTGACGTATGTGGTGGCACTTGATGGTGGTGATCCTGCAAAAAAAGTAGATTTTCGCGATGAAGTTTTTAGTTGGGATGCGCCATTCGATCAAGCACCGAAATCGCTAATTAAAACCGCGCAGCGATTCACGAACATCGTCTGGGGTAATGATAAATTGGCGGTGATTACCGATTCTTGGTATGACACGCGCAATGAAAAAACTTACTTCTTTAATCCGTCGAATCCAGCTGAGAAAGCACGTTTAGTCTTTGATCGCAACTCACAAGATATCTATTCAAATCCAGGTCGCTTTGAAACCAAGCGCAATCAATATGATCGCCGCGTTCTGGCGATTGAAGATAACAAGGCGTATTTGATTGGCGCTGGTCACAGTAAGAAAGGCCAATTTCCATTTATCGATGCAATGAATATCGATAGTTTAGAAAAAACGCGTCTATACCAATCAACTTACACAGATAAGATTGAAAATATTCAATCCATAGAAGACTTTGCAAAAGGCGACGTGCTGGTACAGGTTCAGTCAAAAAATGAATATCCTAACTTCTTCTTCCGTAATATTAAAAATAATCAGTTAAACGCGATTACCCAGTTCAAAAATCCGTATGAAGGATTAAAAGATGTTTCGAAAGAAGTCATCAAATACACACGTAAAGATGGCGTTCAACTGTCTGGCACTTTGTACTTACCAGCGGGCTACGACAAGAGCAAAAAGGAAAAGTTACCACTCTTAATCTGGGCATATCCTGCGGAATTTAAAGACAAAGATTCTGCTGGTCAAAGCACACATAATCCGAATGCATTTACTGCACCAAGCTATGGCTCATTCATCTATTGGGCGACACGTGGTTATGCTGTGTTAGACGATGCTGCATTCCCTATCGTTGGTGAAGGCAATACCGAACCAAATGACAACTTTGTACCCCAGTTAGTAGACAATGCAGAAGCTGCAATTGATGCTGTCGATGCGCTCGGCTACATTGATCGCAAACGGGTTGCAGTAGGTGGTCATTCCTATGGCGCATTCATGACCGCCAATCTGTTGACTTACTCAAAGTTATTCGCATGCGGCATTGCGCGCAGTGGTGCTTACAACCGTACCTTGACACCATTTGGATTCCAACGCGAACAACGTAACTATTGGGAAGTACCGGAAGTTTATACAAAGATGTCACCGTTCATGAATGCAGATAAGATGAAAACACCTATCTTGCTGGTACATGGTGAGGCAGACAACAACCCTGGTACTTTCACGCTGCAAACGGAGCGTTACTTCCAAGCGTTAAAAGGCTTAGGTGCGCCTGCTCGCATGGTGATTTTACCGAAGGAAAGTCATGGCTATGCGGCGAAAGAAAACATCTTGCATCTGCTATGGGAACAAGATCAATTCTTGGAAAAATGCTTGAAGAAATAAGCTCAGAAAATAATTAAGCAGAATCTTGGCAGGAATTCAGTTCCTGCCGAAACTAAAATCTCGATGCAAGCCAAGTTTGCATCGAGATTTTTTATTTGCTTACTTGGATTCCCAAACTCTGTGGTGTGACATTCGGAATAGCTTCGCACTCACTAATCAATACATGTGGCTGCCCGTCACAGACAAACACATGATGCTTACCTTGCGGGGTGCGCTGCGCTTCGCGAAAAATAAAAATCTCACCATCACCATGACCGCGCACATCATCAAAAATACGGTTCAACAATTTCAAAGGAAATTTAGCCCCACTCTTTTGCGAGATCTTCTTATTAATCGCTTCGGTCTTGCCGTAATTCACTTCACGTGTACGTTGATTCCGTACAGCATGCAGCATCAAATATGTCGGCTTGCCATCACCGCTAGGCAATAAACTACGACCATTGCCTAATAAAAATGCAGCCGCACAAGCAGATGCGCAATAACCAAGGGCTTCGGTACGCAACTGATGACGATGAATTAGCACTTCAAGCTTATCCAAGATAATCGTCGCGGCCGCGCCAGCGCCAGGAGAGTCTTCAAACTGTAAAGTGTTCACCGTGATATGAGGCGTGTCTAATACTGCTTGAACTTGCGCAATACTTGTCAAATTCAACTCGCCCGTCAGCCGTAAGCGCGTCTCATCATTCACAATTTTGTATGATTTGATAGCCACCAATAAAATGACAAACATCACCACCACTATTTCGGCAATCAGCGCTTGCCAAGGAATTTTAAACTTTTGCAATTCACATTCTCGTTGTTCTAATTGTTTTAATTGTTTTGCCTTACTTTCCAAAGTCAGATTATCTTCGATATCTCGGCAATTACTAGTTAAAGATGCTGTATTACCTGAGTTTCGATAAGCAAATGTAATCGCTAGCGAGAAAATGTACCGAAAAAACACATTTTTTTGAACATCAAACAAAAAAATAATTTGCACCAGAAAATAACATAACCGCAAATCGACAAGTAGGAACGTCACCGTTTTGCACCAGTTCTGGGAATCTCAGGTTCGCAAATTATTTTTTCGCACCAGATAAATGCAGCGCATAACTGCGTCTGCACATTATACGATTTACGAATAATCTACATACGAAATCGCAATTTCGTCAAACGAAAATCCACACGTATATTGACTCCATCGACCTCGCAATGAACACCGCAGATGCACTACTAGAGCACCTGGGTTTAACCAAAAGTTAGCGCGAGGTCGTCCTATTTCTTAACCTAAATGGAGCTGCCATGAAAAACTCAACACTCTTCTCTCGTACTTTAATTGCTTTGTTTTTGAGCTTAACGTCCATCGCTGCCAGCGCAAATGAAACAAGTAATCCTTGGATTAGCAATGCCTGCAGTGCGCCGGAGTATGACAGCAGCATGCTGCGCGGTGAAGAAAAAGGGATCGTTAAATTACGCTTTGTTACTGACAGCATTGGTAATGTTGTTGATGCAAAAATCGAAGAATCTAGTGGCTACGCCAAATTAGATCGTGCATCAATGGCGGCACTCAAAAACTGTCGCTTCACTGCAGCGAGTAATAACGACAACATCAATATAAGCAATGCGACAAATTCACCAGAAAACAAAGCATCTCGCTTAATCAGCTTTACTTGGGCGATTAAATAACACATCCAACAAACTCCGAATTGAACTTGGGACAGGTAGCACAGAATTGTGTCTACCTGTTTTTTTATACGAATTTGTTCGATTCGATATTTGAAATGAGTGATGCGTTTCAGAATAAAATCACAAACTAAACCAGCGACTGGTGTGACGCCTTCAGCCTTGAGTTTTGTGGCAACTTAAACGGCGACTGCCATTGGCGAATCCAAGCTGGAAATGCTTCTGCAGGCATTGGTCGCGCAATGCCATATCCCTGCGCACTATCACAGCCTATCGCCAGTAATTTCTCGCCAGATTCAATACTTTCAACGCCTTCGGCAATGACACTTCGATTAAATGCCGAAGCCAAACCTATCACGCCGTGAATAATCGCCAAATCCCCCTCATCATCGAGCATGTCACGCACGAAACTTTGATCAATTTTCAGCACTTCGGCAGGTAAGCGTTTTAAATAACGTAATGATGAATATCCGGTTCCAAAGTCGTCCAGTGCAAATCGTATCCCCATTGCCTGGCAAAGATGTATAACTTTTGACACCTTCTCAATATCATCAAGTGCACTACTCTCTAAGATTTCCAATTCTAATTTGGCGTATAGCGATCTTGGATACGGTGATAAAAGATTTTCCAAACGTTGCGTAAAATCTGGCTGTTGCAATTGCAATGCTCCCACATTCACGCTGACTGAAACGTCTATCCCTTGAGCATGCCATTGCTGAAGTTGCGCCAGCGCTGTCGCAATGACCCATTCACCTAGTTCAATACTAAATAGATGATTTTCAACAGCGGGTAAAAAATTGGCTGGAGTTAATAAGCCTTTCACCGGATGCTGCCAACGAATTAAAGCTTCAGCGCCGAACACCTGACCCGTTCGCATATTCACTTTAGGTTGATAATACAAAACAAACTCACGATGCATCAAGGCGCGCTGAATTTGCGTCAGGTCATCCCTTTGCACTTTGATCGCCGTGTCTTGCGCCACATCGAACAGATGGAAACAGTTTTTCCCTGCTTGCTTGGATAAATACATCGCCTGATCTGCATGCCTGAGTAACTGTTCCGCATCAACACCATCTTGCGGATAAATGGTGACACCGATACTTGCACTCACTTGTAAATCAATGTGATGCAAAGTGAGTGGCTCCGCGGCAGCACTGAGTAAACGACTTAAAATTGGTTCACAATCTTTGCTATTCTCAAGATCAGTCAAAATCGCGACGAACTCATCGCCACCGATGCGCGCCAAAGTATCGCCTTCACGCAAGGCCGTTCGTAAACGCCCTGCAACTGCAATCAAGAGTTCGTCCCCCATACTATGACCATGCAAATCGTTGACGGTTTTAAACCCATCCAAATCCAAAAATGCCACTGCCAGAGAATTACCACGACGCTGACATTGAAGCATTGCTTGTTGCATGCGATCCGCAAGCAAGACCCGATTAGGCAGATGCGTTAAGGGATCGTAGTGGGCAATATGCTCCAGCATGCCGTTTGAACGTTCTAACTCAAGATAGGCGTTATTCAAAGCCAGCTGCGACATTTTTTGCTCGGTGATGTCTTGAAAAATACCCGTCAGTCGAATTGCTTTTCCATCTTGCATAGTGACATGGCAAGTTGTACGAACAATGATCTTGCGTCCCTTTAAGGTAAATTTCTCAAGCTCTAAATCATAAGCTTCACCACGTTCAGTTGCATTGGCTAACGCTGCCTGCAACTTCGTTCTCGACTCAGGTAAAAAATAACTGATTCCTGCATCTATCGTCGGTGTAAATTCCGCTGGACTTGTGTCATGAATCCGATAGGTTTCCTCTGTCCATGTCAGTTTTCTTGTTTGCAAATCGATTTCCCAACCACCAATCTGCGCAATCGATTGGCATTCCGCGAGAAATTGTCTTGAAACCTCTAAATCTTGTTCTATGCGCTTACGTTCGCTAATGTCTTGTGCTGTACCAGTTAAAGCAATCAAAGTTCCAGCAGAATCGAATAAGGGTTCACTCTTTGCTTCTATCCATAACATTGCACCATCTTGCGAGAAATAACGAAAATCTAGCTGACATGCACGCTGCCCATCTAAGTAAGTTTCGTATACCGCGATAAATTGGGCTTGATCTTCAAGGTGTACCTTTGCAATCAATTGCTCAATTGCAGGCGGAGGAGCATCCGCATCAAAGCCAAAAATACGATACATCTCCCCTGACCAGACCGAAGAATTCGTTTGCAGATCTCGTCGCCAACTACCAATCTTTGCACTCGCCTGCGCCGCAATTAAGTTACGTTCGCTATCACGTAGTGCAGCTGCATGTTGCTTACTGAGGGAAATATCGGTATTCGTGCCAAACCATTGCAATACCGCACCAGCCTGATTACGCAGCGGCAATGCAGAAGCTAAATGCCAACGATATTCGCCATCATGTCGACGTAAACGAAACTCAACTTCGTAAGGACTAACATCGGACACCGCCAGATGCCATCGTCTGCGGGCCTCTGGCAAATCATCAGAATGAATCAGGTGCTCCCAACCTGATCCAAAAATATGCTCAGTCAGAACGGCAAAATATTCCAGCGTACGCTGGTTGACGTAAGTAATACCACCTTCAGGATTGGCGGTCCAAACTTGTTGAGGAATCGTTTCTATCAACGTGCGAAAGCGTTGTTCACTATCTTGTAAAGCCTGCTCGATGTTTTTTCTAGCTGTAATATTTCGGCTAATACCAAACACAGCAACAATTTCACCAGATTCTGCACGCACCGGACTGGCGCGCATTTCCATCCAGGTTGAACGCCCTCTTAAGCCTGTAATTTTGAAGCTCAAACTAAGCTGCTCACCATTACAGACACGGCGATGCATATCAACAAATGCGGGCCGATACGCTTCATCGACCAAACTATCGACACTAATATTATGAATCTGCTCAAATCGATCAGCCTCGACCAAGGCCAAGCCAGCCGTGTTCATTTGCATTAATCGACCGTCTAAGGATATCAGCTTCAAGCACTCTGAGAAAACATGATGCAAGCTAGTATCATTGATGATCTTAGTCAGATTTGAGAGTAGATTTGGCATCGTTATTTTTTGTCTTACCTTGTCTTATTGAGACTGATCGCTATATGAAAAAAACGTTCGAGGATATAGGGTTAATTGCTTACCAAGATTTGCAATAGTTTCTCACAGACAAGGGAAGGATGCTATACAACATGCCCGAATGAGACAATTCAAAGGTAAAAGACATAAAAAAACTTGAAGCATCTATCCAGACGCTTCAAGTTTTTTTATTCAGGCTATAACGATTAGCCTTGATAAAATTAAGGCTGTGCTTTTTGTAAATATTTCTGCTGATATTTCTCAGTCAAACGTGATTGCTTGGTACTGGTATCAACTGCCCTCCCTTGAATATACACTTGCTCAACTTGTGTCGTGGTCTCCAAGGGATCGCCATTGGTGATAAAGAAATTCGCCAACTTCCCTGACTCCAATGAACCTAGTTTATCGGCAACACCAAGTATTTGGGCTGGGTACAAAGTAATAGCCTTTAAGGCTTCTTTTGCATCCAAACCAAACGTTGCTGCGACTGCGGCCTCATAAGGCAAATTACGCTCGTTGGGAGCATCGTCATCGGTACCTGCACGGGCGATGCAAAATTGCACGCCTGCCTGTGCT
>DLGN01000070.1:39864-40029 GCA_002482715.1 Oxalobacteraceae bacterium UBA7693 | reverse complement strand
GTATTATGAAGAAGTGCTAGGGGTATTAGACGATCAGGGACACCAGATTATCACCAGTCGCGAAGCAGCGGATGAGCGACCAAATTTGTTTTTACGAAACCTAGCCGGTACCGCCGCACCCAAAGCTTTAACGAATTATCCACATCCAACACCGAAATTTCGTGG
>DLGN01000070.1:0-39847 GCA_002482715.1 Oxalobacteraceae bacterium UBA7693 | reverse complement strand
AGATTCATTACGAACGTGAAGACGGTGTGAGTTTGAGTGCAACCTTGTATTTGCCGCCGGGATACGATGAAAAGCGCGATGGTCCGCGACCGATGTTGATGTGGGCTTATCCGCGTGAATTTAAATCGGCGGAAAGTGCGGGTCAGCTCAGTGGTTCCATGTATAAATTTAACCGGATTAATGTGCAAGGGCCGCAAGTCATGTTGGCACGTGGATATACCGTGTTAGATGGGTTTTCTATGCCGATTATTGGCGAAGGGCGCAAAGAACCAAACGATACTTTTATCGAGCAACTCAAAATGAATGCGGAAGCCGCAGTTGACGAAGTGGTCAAGCTAGGTGTTGCTGACCGACATAGAATTGCGATCGGCGGCCACAGTTACGGCGCATTTATGGCAGCGAATTTGTTGGCACATACGAGTTTATTTAAAGCTGGAATTGCCCGCTCAGGTGCGTATAACCGTAGTCTGACACCATTTGGTTTTCAGTCCGAAGACCGCAATTATTGGCGAGCCTTTAACACGTATAAGGAAATGTCACCGTTTAATTATGCTGATGATATTGATGTGCCATTACTGTTGATTCATGGTGAAGACGATAATAATCCTGGTACCTTTCCTATGCAAAGCGAACGCATGTACCAAGCTTTGCAAGGTCTGGGAACGCCATCGCGTCTGGTGATGTTGCCATACGAGAGCCATTTTTACCGAGCAAGAGAATCCTTAATGCACATGCTCTGGGAGCAGGATCAATGGCTTAATCGCTACGTTAAGAATGCCAAGCCCACCACAAAATAAGTCAATCGTTGCGACTGTGCGGTGAATCTTTGTGATTCGCTGCTTTTGTGAATACAAGTCTCAGGTTTTCTATTATGATGAACGCATATCATCTTCATCATTCCTCGCTATGCTAAGAGCTTACATTCTTGATAATCAGGCAGTCGCCCGTAATTTGTTGGGCTCTGTGCTCATGAGTGGTGGACACGAGGTCATTGGTGATGGCAATCATAGCTCGACTAATCTGGCAAAAATGGTGAAGCTGCAACCACAAATCGTCTGTGTGGATATTGGTGAGCCAGATCAGACTGGTCTGGCATTGTTGGAAAACCTCAAAGCACAGTTGCCAAAAGCCTTGATTTTCTTAGTCTCTGCGAGGATCGATGCAGAGATTATTGCGGCAGCACAGAGTCGTGGTGTTGCGGGCTTTATCGTAAAACCATTTAATGCGACAGCAGTCCTCAGCTCGATTCGTAATACTATTTTGCGGATCGCAAGCCAAGCGCGTTCCAAACAACTAGACGCCCCCGATCTGGCAGCTGCCGCTAGTCCTGCGGCACAAGACCCAAATCATCCAGAATAGATCTGCGTTCAGCAGATCATCCATGTATTGAGCCAATTCACAGCAGTCTTTCATCGCTGCAAGTATGGATTTTATCTAGCCATAATCGATTTCATCGCATCGACACACCGAACCTCATCGCTCACTTATAGTAGCGGCTATCAATAAGGAGACGCCATGAATCCGTCATCAATTCCCGCAAGACCTGTTATGTCCGAACAAGCATTACCCTCTGAAGTGTCAATTCAAAGTGACACCTGGCTTAATCGTTACCGCAATTTTCCGGTTTTTTCTAAAACCTGGTTTCGGTACCGGACGATTGCATTTATTGGCGTCTACATCTTT
The DNA here is from genome assembly GCA_002482715.1 of Oxalobacteraceae bacterium UBA7693. Classification (GTDB taxonomy): domain Bacteria; phylum Pseudomonadota; class Gammaproteobacteria; order Burkholderiales; family Burkholderiaceae_D; genus Undibacterium. The sequence continues at coordinate 38,164 of DLGN01000070.1, read as the reverse complement.
TTAGCGGCCTTAATCTCGCTGATTGCAGCGGTGACTAAAGGTGATTGGAACGTGTACGCGGTGACGATGGTGCCCGTGATTTTTGCGGCGATCAGTTTAACGACCGTAGGTCAGGCGATGGCGGTGTGGATTAGGCAAAAGAACTTTGCCAGTCGTAAGGAAAGCATTCTTTTATGCATCGCTTTGTTATCCGGGGTTGCGATCAGCTATGGTGTTGTGCAAGCGACCGATAATCTCGCCAAGTTTGTGGTGTACGGCGATGCAAATTATAAAATTATTCCAAAGAATAAAAAAACGGTTGCGGAACATGCGCCAACTGCGGATCACAGTGCAGGTGCTTCTAGTGCGTCAGCGACCGCAAGCGCTGCCTCTCCTGCATCGCCTACAGTGGCAACAACCGCTGCTAGTGCTGCGAGCAAGTCGGCTAAATCAGAAGATAGCGAAAGCGTTAAGATCGATAAATTGATTCAATTGATCGTTGGTTCTTTTCCAATGGCATTCTTGATCATTTATACAGCGAGTGGATTCGATTTATGGTTCTTCTTCCGTCAACGCAAACGCTTAGCAGAAGCGCTGCGTCAACAGGAGTTGAAACGTGCGCAAGATGCCCGTAGAGAAGCAGAGTTACGCTTATCCGTATTAGTGGCGCAAGTCGAGCCCCATTTCTTGTTTAATACTTTAGCTGGTGTGCGTTCGGCGATCTTGACAGAACCTTTACGCGCCACTGCGATTGTGGATCATTTGGTGGATTATTTGCGTTCAACCATTCCACAAATGCGTGGTGATGGCAGCTCTGAACAAGGGCGTCTCGCCAAACAATTAGAAGCTGCACGTGCCTATTTAGGTTTAATGCAGGCACGCATCCCACGCCTGAGTTACAGCGTTGAATCCGAATTAAAAGACGCGGCCTTCCCACCTTTACTCTTAATTTCGTTGGTTGAAAACGCAATCAAACACGGTATTGAACCGAAAATTGGTCCGGTACACGTCACAGTTAACGCACGTTATTTTGATGATGGTGATGAAGAGAAATTAGAAGTTTCAGTCAGCGATAACGGGGTTGGTTTTGGTGGAACCACATCAGGTTCTGGCATCGGCTTAGCCAATATTCGTGAGCGCTTGGAGTCGATGTATGGTGATAAAGCGAGCCTCACTCTAAAAGCGCGACCCGAAGGTGGTGTGATCGCAAGTATTGTGATTCCCTTGATTGCTTAGTTGGCAGAAACTCGTCAATAATCTACTTTGCATCTAAAATCACCTACTTAAAATATTACGATAACGAACTAACGAGGATAAATATGACCACAGCCATCATCGCCGACGACGAAGATTTACCGCGTAAAGACTTACGCCGTATGTTGAACGAATTATGGCCAGAGCTGCAAATTATTGCTGAATGTGAGCATGGTGCAGATGCCTTAGAAGCGATCCATCAGCACAATCCAGACATCGCTTTTTTAGATATTCGCATGCCAGGAATGACTGGCCTCGATGTCGCGAATGCGACCAAAGGCCGCTGTCACGCCGTGTTCACTACAGCTTATGATAATCATGCGCTAGAAGCGTTCTCGGCTGGTGCGATTGATTACTTACTCAAGCCAATTTCGCGCGAACGTTTAGTCGATGCCATCGCACGCCTCAAAGCGCGTTTGGAAGTCAAAGCTGCACCGTCTGATTTAAGTAGCTTGATGCAAGAATTGGATAAGCGATTGCGCCCACAAAATGTCGAACGCATACGCTGGATCAGCGCCAGTGTCGGCGATACGATCAAGATGTTTCCTATCGATAAAATCTTATTTTTTACATCGGACGAAAAATATACGCGCGTCGTTTGTACCGACGACGAAGCACATGTACGCAAGCCTTTAAAAGAAATCATCGATGGTCTTGATCCAGAAATTTTCTGGCAAATCCATCGCAGCGTCGTGGTTCGTGCCGACGCCATCGCCAAAGCCCATCGCGATGAACTGGGCAAAGTCACCGTAGAACTGCGCGGTACCAAAGAAGTGCTAAAAGTGAGCCAGGCTTATGCGTGGCGGTTTAAGCCGATGTAAGTGAATGGCGAGCCACAACTTACTTAATTTGACATGAAACGAAAGGAGAACGATGACCATTATTTGCTAACACCAAGACGCAATAGCTTTAAAACGGAATGGGTTTACAGAATCAAAATTGCGCTCATAAAAATGAGATTAGATGGTTGGGGCTATCAAGCATCTAAATAAAAAAGTTTGATGACTGTGTACTAAACAAATCAACAAACCATGAAAAACATTTCAAGAATTTCTTATGCGAACATTAGTTCACTTTGCATTTTATTTGCCTTATCAGCCTGTGGTGGTGGCGGATCAACCAGCGCACCATCAGTTCAACCAGTCCTAAGTAAGGACTATGTCGCCTACCATTTTTCTGCTCCAGTGTTTCAAAGCACTTCAGGAAAGATGAATGATCTTGGTGCCGGTGTCAGCAGCGCCATTCTCCCTAAAGGCAGTTTCACATACGATGCAAGCGGCCAATATAGTTGGGGTGGTGGTCTTAGTGGCGGCATAGTGATTTACCCATCTTCCGAAAATCCACGCTTACCGTTTGCCGCCATGCTGTGTGAATCGATGAATCAGATCGACAAAAAAGGCACTTATGTGCTGATTGGCACAGACGCCACCAGAGTGACAAACCCAATCGAACTGGCAGGTCAGCGTTTTGTTAATGTGAGTAATTGCGCAGAAAGCCGTAAACCGGAATTAATTAATTTTGATGCACAAGGCAATTTGCTCAATACCATTTTCCTCAACACCGACGACCAAATTGGCACGACTTTAAAATATTCGCTGGCTGATTTCGCACAAATGCAAACCAGTGAAGGTTTGAATTTAACGAGTTATAGTATGCGTTTACATGCCTACAAACGGGTCGTCGCTGGTCAAACGCAATTTATTTTGGTGGAGCAAACCAAATCACTGCGTGCGGGTGGCTCGGATTATATTGATATTTGGAAGTAAGTTTGTTTTTGGGCTAAGAAAGTAAGAACTATTCATACTTGCTTTCCACCTAGAGGTGCTCTAGTGGGCACCTCTACCCAAAACGTTTGGTCTCTTGTTCGGACTTTTTCAATCCAATCGTCAGTGTGGTACTCATTCTGTCGAAGTCAACTCGTTAGGCTAAATTGGGAGGTTACCCAATCCGAAACCAGGATGTTATCGAGTTACGGGTTCGCCGTCCTTAGTTAACATTTTCAATATGTCCTTTTATCGATCCCTTTATTTGGAAATCACCGCGCACGTCGTCTGAATAATTTCTTGGTTGAAGACACAGACGAAGAGTTTGCCTGCCGAAGGGACAGATTATTGAATAAAAAGCTTGTTATATCAGATGCTTTGTGAGCTTAGGATTTGGTTCCGGCGTTTAGATACTTCATCCTGCAAATAAAAAAATATGGATATGAAAAAGAATAAAGATATAATTTAAAGTCATGCAAGTATCTTTTCATTCAATTATATTCCTTCTTCAAAAGAAAACTCTTTTGAGCAAATAATCAAAAATATGAGTCAATCTTCAGAAGCACTTCAAAAAATCTATATAGCCTATTTTAATCGTCCAGCCGATGTTTCCGGCCTAAAGTATTGGATCGACCAATTGGAGAGTGGGAAAATGAGCTTAGCCAATATTGCGCTAAGTTTTAGTGATCAAGTTGAATATCGAAAGGAATACAAGGATAAGAACATTAAAGAAGTCATTAGCACTCTTTATAAAAACTTATTTAATAGAGATCCAGACGTGAGTGGGTTCGAATATTGGGTTGAACAAGTTGAGAAGGGCAAAGTGGATTTAGGTGTGGCAGCACTCTCGATTTTGAATGGGGGGCAACCAGGGTCTGAAGACTTTAAAATCATCTCAAATAAATTAAAGTTTTCTGAGAATTTCACGAATAATCTGGCGATTAATTCTTTTGCTGATGAGTATAAGAATTTCGATGCTTTTGCTATCGTTCGTACTGTATTATCAAAAGTGAATGCTGATCCGAATTCAGTTTTCCAATTAATTCCACCACTTCCTTCGGATGGTTCAAGCATTCCAAATTTTGCAGTCGGAAGTATTACTCAGCCGATAACTATTTTAGCGGCCAACTTTGGAATTGGTGCCGATGAAATTAAGTCCGGTTTCCCGATTCAGATATCTTTATTTAATTCTGGCGTTAAGGTAGGAGATACGCTCCAAGTCTTGAAAAATGCGGTGCCGTTTTCTGGTTTGAGCAATTACATCATTACTCCGAGCGATATTGTTGCTGGAAACGTTGTTTTTCAAGTTCCACCAAACTTGCATTGGGGGGCAGATGGTAACTATACAATCTCAACGAAGTTGACAAACATTTATGGAACCGTCAGTACGAGCTCTTCGATCAAATCAGTAATTTTAGACTCTACACCACCCCCGAAACCAAAAAATTTTACATTGATTACAGGCTGGACGACTGAAGGACCTTCTGGCTTAGACTATTACACATCAAAGCTAAAGGTCGGAATTAAGCCCTTTGAAAGTGAAGGCGGATATGCGGTCGCTGTAGTTCATGGAAAAGAGCTGGCACGAGATTCAATTATTTTATCTAATGATAGTTTCATTGAATTTAATATGAACTACCTAGAAGGAAAAGAGTTTTATAATGCGTTCCATCTTGAAAACTTTAACATAGAAGTAATACTTTACGATCAAGCAGGAAATAAAGTTTCTCACAAAGGTATTACCGATTTAGGAACACTCGATTTCAAATATGTATCTGGTAAGCCTGCCACAAATTTGCAATTTACCGCGTTGGGTGGAACAGTTGAGACTAATACCATCAATGCAAGCAATACGGGTTTCAAAGTAAGTGCAAGTATTGACGCTTTAGGGTACTTTAACCGCACTGCATCTTTACTTTTAAACGGCAATGTTATTGCGACAGATGATTTTATTGTCCATTCTGACAAGACCGTCGATTTTATTGTTCAAAAGTCAAATTTTTCTGAACTTAAACAGATTGTTTCTCAAGGAGGTAAGCTCAGTTTGAGTATTGCCGACATGAACGCCGATCTTATAGCAGGCGACACCTCAATCAATTTAGTTGTTAAAGAGAGTTTTCCAACAGGAACAGGCGCAGGCACAAGCACAAGCACAGGAACAAGCACAGGAATTAACATAGAGCTAAGTTCACAGCATATTCAATCAATCAGTGTTAAGGGACAAACGAGTAATCAGTACAACATGATAGATGCACGTGATGCAACTGCGATGTTAACGGCATCTATTTCTAGGAACGTTGCAACCGGTGGACGCGCTGAGTTCTACTTTGGCAGTAAGTTAATAGCTACGGACAATGAAATAAAAAGAGATGACACCAGCGTTGATTTTTTACTTGGTACCAGTGGCACAAATCTTTCTGAAATTTTCTCAAAAAATGATTTTCTAAGTATCAAGCTTTATAACGCGAATAACCAAATGGTGAGTCCAACATGGGCACCATATATTATCGTTAACAAACAAAAAGCAATTGACTTCTCAAGTGTTAGTTCTGTAGAACTTTTTGGTAAACACACGCCTACTAGCTTAATTTCAGTTTATACGCAGCCACAAAAAGAAGTCTTCAAGGTTCAAGTTGCCACTTCCTATGTTCCAAGTAATACCGCCAAAGCCACTCTCTTAATCGGGTCAAGTTATTGGGTTGATGGTAGCCCTGTTGTTGGAAAATATGGTACGTATGAATTCAATTTTGATCCGACCACGGTTCATAAATTTGGTATGTATGAGTTTTCTGTGATCTATTCGGATGGCAATGACAACACCATACAAACAACAGGCGACCTTCGCGGGATTTGGGCTCGGAATAGCAACTACAATTCCACCTACGTTGGACCTGCTCCTGCCACAGACGTACAGTTTCAGGCAGTAGGAGGCAATGTCTTAGACAAAACCTTTAATGCAAGCAATACTGGACTCATCGCAAGCGCAACAATTAATGGATACGACTATGCGGGTGGTCGTGCCGAACTACATTTCAATTATGATCCTAAGCCAATAGCAACCGATGACATCATTTTGAGTTCGGATACTACTGTTAACTTCTCTCTCAATTCTATCAATTTGAAATCGATAATTAATAGCGATTCTAAATTTAGCGTTTGGGTATACAACGCGAGTGGGGAGCTAAGTGGCGTCCATAGTGAATTTTCTGCAAAACAGGATTACCGAGCACCAGACGCACCTAGGAAAATATTTGTTTCGGATAATGCCAATGGAACAAAAAATGTCGAACTTCAAATTACGGCGATGCAAAGTACCAATGGAAGAGCTAGCCTCTACGTGAATAACGAGCTGATGGCGCAAGACAATTTCATTGCTGCCAACGATGGATTTATTCAATTTAATCTGAATACACCTGATGCAGCCAAACTCGCAACAGCGATTAGTGCTGGAAATGCCGAAGTAAAACTATTTGATGTGTCGGGAAATTTTGTCGCAAAAAATTTACAATATTTACCGCAGCTTAGTGGCTCTGCTAGTAGTTCTATGTTGGACATTATCCCGCCAAGCGCAAGTCAAGTGAATGCGACACCAAGATACGTTCAAAGTGGTGGTAGTCTGTATAGCCGAGAAGTCGTGTTGAAATTTTCTGAGCCTGTAAACAAGCAACTTCAATTATCGCAAATGATTTTTGCGAATTCAAGCAATATGGAGTTGGATAAAAAAGCCTACAAGATTGACAGTAGCTCTTTAATTTGGGATGCCGCAGGAACCGAGCTCACAGTTAGATCCGGTCTCAGCGATTACTTCTTCTCGACGGGATCAATCACTATCGTTGGGGTCCAAGACTTAGCTGGAAATGTGTCAGATATCAGTTTTAAGATTTCATCATGAACATCAACTCTAAGCGCTATGAAAAATAGTCTTGAAAAAATATGTCTTAGCGGATTTCTAATAGAAATGAAACTGCAAATGAACGATATTCATGCCTCGATGTTTTGTTCCAAATTGAGCTGCATCTTTGGGACGTCTCTGATGCATCTTACTGAGTAACCCGTTTGTAACGATACGGATCAAAGTTAACTGAGTAAATATCTTCGATCATTCTGTCGGCTTCTTTTTTCTGACGAGTGAAGTAAAGTTTATCTTTGTGAACAAACGGACAGAACTCAGCTAATTCTGAGTTGATAGGCGAGCCCAGATTGACTGGTTTTGTCCACGTACCGTTTTCGTTAAAACTGATATATAAATCGACTTCACCCAGCCCGCTGGTATCTGAAGAAAAATAGATCAGATAATCTTCATTCGGTGAGATAAAAGGATTCGATTCTCTAAACTGCCCTGTGTTAACAGGCGCACCCAGGTTTACTGGTTTTTGGTATTTTCCATTGACGAGTTTAGAGACGAAAATGTCTGAATTGCCGGGTTGATTTTCGTGGTCTTTCATAAAATAGATGTCGCCACTTTTTGTTATCGACGCATACGATTCTGACGCTTCGGTATTGATTTCCATTCCCAGATGAAAAGCTTGACTCCAGCCTGTGGCAGTCTTTCTTACCGCCCAGATGTCGAAATCTTTTTTCAATTCTTTTTCTGTACTTCGAATAGGGCGATTCGACTGAAATAGTACTAAGTCACCTTGTGGACTAAAGATAGGATCGATATCTTTCCATTGATTGCTTTCAGTAGAAAATGACGCGGTTTTTGCTGGTGTCCATTTGCCGTTCAGAAGCTGAGATTGCTTGATGTAGAGTTTCTCGCGTTTCCCCTGAGACTCTACCCATAAGGCGGTTTTTCCATCGGGGGAAAGGGTAAATCCGAAAACCCCGCCATGAGAAATGTGACCGGGTTGAAATTTTTCGGGCAGTACCTGTGCGGCCAATAATTGGGTGAACAATAGAGCCCACAGGCAGAATCCATACCGATACAGTTGTGCCATAAATTGCCTCATAGTGTAAAAAATGACGCATTCTTTTTGAATGCCAAGGTAAAAATCAGATTTCTTGCTTGAGAAGTCTGGTTTCCTATTTGAATTTAATAATTACTGCCCTACTGAATGTTTGGGAACTTCATCTGTCTTTGGCTAGTCTCTACTTCAGAAATACAATTTACGGCATAGAACTAGGTAGGCTCAGCAGAGATGTCAAAGATGAGTCTCGTCTGGTTTCATTTGCTTATAGCTGTGTTAGTCTTTTGCACAGAATACTTTTCCTCAACATGAATACGGGCAGGATATGACTTCAAACGTTTTAAGCAATCATCAGACAGGTCTCAAGACTTTTTTGTTCCATAAAAAACTGGTCGCAATGTGTTTTTTGCTTGGCACTGGTTTAAGTAGTCTGACCGTGAGTGTTGCGCATGGTGCTCCACTCGCAGATGCCAAGGATCGTGCGCGTTGGCAGGCGACTGCAAAAAATGTGACGATTTCTCGTGATCAATGGGGGATTCCGCATGTGCAGGGGAAGACCGATGCGGATGCGGTGTTTGGTCTTTTGTATGCGCAGGCTGAAGACGACTTTAAGCGCATCGAGCTCAATTACATCAATGCTCTCGGACGTTTAGCCGAAGTTGAAGGTGAAGTGGAAATCTGGCGTGATTTGCGCATGAAGCTATTCATACAACCCGCTGAACTAAAGGCGCAGTATGCGAAAAGTCCAGCATGGTTAAAGCAATTAATGATCGCGTTTGCTGATGGCTTGAATTATTACCTGCATACGCACCCAGAAGTAAAGCCACGTTTGATTACGCATTTTGAACCTTGGATGGCGCTGGCGTTTAGTGAGGGCAGTATCGGTGGCGATATTGAGTCAGTTAATCTGAAGGAATTGGAAGCTTTATATGGTGATAAGCCGGAGTTCTTGACGCAGCACAGTCCAGTGACTTTGCCAGAACCACGTGGTTCGAATGGGTTTGCCATCGCACCGTCGCGCAGCGCGAACGGTCAAGCGATGTTGTTGATTAATCCGCACACTTCCTTTTATTTTCGCCCAGAAGTACAGGTAACGAGTGGCCAGGGACTGAACGCTTACGGCGCAGTGACTTGGGGACAATTTTTTGTGTACCAAGGCTTTAACCAATACAATGGCTGGATGCACACTTCCAACGCTGCCGATGTGATCGATGAATTCGTTTTGAATGTGACGCAAAAAGGAGATAAATATTTCTATTTGTATGAAGGCAAACAACGTCCTTTAAAGGTCGTCGAACAAACGTTGCCTTACAAAGCCTTTAATGGCATGGCGAGTCGTAAGATTAAAACTTACTTTAGTCACCATGGCCCCGTGGTGCGTTCGGCCAATGGTAAGTGGATTGCCGTGCAATTGATGAATGAGCCAATGAAGGCATTAATGCAATCCTACTTGCGGACAAAAACCCGCGATTATGCAGGTTTCGCAAAAGTGATGGCGTTGCGGGCGAACTCGTCGAATAACACCGTGTATGCAGATCGCGATGGCAATATCGCTTATTTCCATGGCAATTTTGTGCCGCGTCGTAACCCGCAGCTCGATTGGACCAAACCGGTAGATGGCAGTTTGCGTTCTGCTGATTGGCAGGGTTTGCATCCGGTCAAAGAGATTATTCAGATTTTTAATCCGGCGACTGGTTGGATACAAAATACCAATAACTGGCCATTCTCAGCCTCTGGTGTTGGCGCCAATAGTAGTAGTCCTCGCGTGCAAGATTTTCCACGTTATATGTGGAGTAATGGCGAGAATGCGCGTGGCTTGCATGCGGTTAAGGTATTAAAAGACGCAAAGAATTTAGATTTAGATAGCTTAATCAAACTCGCCTATGACAGCGAATTAACCGCATTCGAATCATTATTACCACCTTTGTTTAAAGCGTATGAAGCTAAGCCAGATCCGATGTTGGCAGAGCAAATTCAATCGCTGCGTAATTGGGATATGCGTGCCACCTTAGATTCAACAGCGACTTCTCTCGCAATTTATTGGGCGCAGGATTTGGTCTTGCAACACGGTGGTGAGGCCAAGTACAAAAATATTCCCATCGTAGATTATTTGCCGAGTGTCTCTGCACCAGCACTATTGGCGGCATTAAAACGCGCTAGTCAGCGACTGCAAGATGATTTTGGAAAGTGGCAAACGCCATGGGGTGAGATTAATCGCTTCCAACGTTTGTCAGGCGATATCAATGCGACGTATGACGACAATAAACCAAGTTGGCCAGTCGCTTTTGCTTCGGGTAATTGGGGTTCGTTAGCTGCCTATGGGATGGTCGCGAAGCAAACGACCAAGCGGATTTATGGCGACCGTGGCAATAGCTTTGTCGCAGCAGTCACGTTTGGTCCGCGTGTTCAAGCGAAGAGTATTTTGGCGGGTGGCAATAGTGGTGATCCGGCATCACCACATTTTAATGATCAAGGTGAAATGTATAGCAAAGGCGAGTTCAAAGACGTTTTGTTTTATCCAGAAGACGTGGCTAAGCATACGAAGCGTCGTTATCATCCTGGACAATAATCTTTGGTTTGATTGGTTTTCTTGATGTACGTAAGCGCAGCAAATTTAGCATTTGCTGCGCTTTTTATTTGGAACTGTCACACGGCTAGTGTGCGACCGAATTTTGAATTTGCGATGCGAGCGCGTGTTTTTCACGAAATGCTGAAGGTGAAGTGCCACTAACACGCAAAAATTCCTTATTGAAATTCGATTTGCTACTGAATCCAGATTCATGCATGACGTCGATAATGCTCAAATCAGCCCGTTCTGTTAAGAGTTTTTGCGCTTCTTGTATGCGTTGGTCATTCAAATAGACTGAAAAGCTCTGGCCATAAACTTGATTAATCGCATTGGATAACTGGCGCGCTGGCACTTGTAGCTTCTTTGCCGCTTGCGCCAAGGTGATACCAAATTCTAGTTTATGTAGTTGCTCTGTTTTGACAAGATTTTGCCAACGGTCAAAGGTTTGTCGCGCAAGATCGGGGTCAATTGCGCTTGGCGTTGCTTGTATTGTTGCTTGCAGCGTTTGTTGTCCAAATTGATACATCCACTCTAGCCATTCACTACGCTTCAGCGCAGCCATGACCATGGTCATGTTGATTAAGAAGAAGGCGATGCTGGCAATGAGTAGTGCTTTAGAATCCCGCAAGCCGACGCCAGCATCCATTTCTAGATTGACTGCTATTTCTAGCACGATATTGATAAAGGCCATCGTCATCAGACAAATAAGCCAACGGTATGCTGGCTGAGCGTAATTATCAAGGTGAGCGAGCGCTTGCTTGCCAGTGCGCATCTGAATCGCGATTAAGATAAAATAGATCACAAAACTACAGGTAATCGCGATATCAATCAAAGCGCGTAAAGGCTTAATCCAGACTAATAGCGTGAAGATGATCACGCCAGCGAGAAAATGTAGTGCATCACGTGCCTTGATTTGCGAGGGATTGCGATGCACGCAAGAGAAATAGACATACAGCGCTGGACCAAGCAACATCGCGAACAGTGGACGAGTCAGACCAAAGCCGTTCAAGCCTCGCTCAAATGTGCCGTTTAAAATTATTACTAAGGCAAGACTCTGATGCGCATAGAGCAAGCAATTGAAGGCGAGTAAGCGTTTGGGCATGGGACGCATCGCCGTCATGCTGAGCAATTGTGCCGCCATTAATACGCATAAAACGGCGTTGGCGATCTGAATATGGCTGATGATTGATGTCATATTGGTCATCATAAACGATCTGAGGTGTCGCCCTGAGAAAATCCCTCTGAGTCGTTGGATTATCGTTCGAAGTCCAGATTTCTAGGTTAAATAATGTTTTCTTAGTAACTTTGCGCGACCTCAATCCGGCTTTTCTTGTCCTTCATCGCGTTTTAGGTCGAAAATGAGGCGATGCCCAAGCACACTGAATTCTTCTTAGACACCAAGGATTCTTTATGACGCGCTTTTTTTCTTCCTCCGCTGTTTCTTCGTGCGTGATGTTCACCTTCGGCGTGCTGGTAAATTTTAGCCAGGCAAATGCGCAGACGAATAGTTTATTGATTAAGCAAGTACAAATCATCAGTGGTGATCAGGCAAAAGTCTCTGCACCAAAAGATGTCTTGATCCGCGATGGCAAGATTCATCAGATCGCAAGCAATTTGAGCAAGGCAGCGACCAAGGCAGATCGGCAAATTGATGCACGCGGACAGTTCCTAATTCCTGGCTTGATTGATAGCCATGTTCATCTCGACGGCGTGCCCGGATATGCAGCACCTCAGGCCAAAGATGAGGCAATGTTACCGCAAGCCCGTAAGCAAATGCCACGCAGCTATGCTTACTTTGGCTTTACGACCGTATTGGATTTGACAGGCGATCCAGCATTTATCGCCAAGTGGAATGCAGAACCCGTAGCCCCAACAGCGCATTTTTGTGCTCCTGTGACGATACCAAATGGCTATCCCGCGGTGTGGATGGGCAAAGAACTACAGTTTCAAGTTCAAGGCACTAAATATATGTTGTTTGACCCAGCCCAAGCGAGTGTATATCCAGCTAGCTTCGACCCCGCGATGCACACACCGCTAGCCGTCGTGACCAGTGCCAAAAAAGATGGTGCTAATTGCATTAAGGTTTTTTACGAAACAGGATTTGGTGCACAAAAGAACTTACCTGTGCCTTCCGTTGCGCTGATTCAGGCTGTCGTGCAGCATGCAAAAAGCTTGAAGATGCCTGTCTATCTGCATGGCAATTCGCAAGCAGCGTATGAATTCGCTTTGAAGACTGGCGTTACCACCTTGGTACACGGTATGTGGCACGAGGCAAAAAATGTCGAACAATTTGCTAATCAGAAGCGGATAGAACAGATTGCCGATGAAATTACGCAGGCGGGTATCTCAGTCCAACCAACCATACAAGTTTTATACGGCGAACAAGAAGAATTAAATCCCGATTTCTTTCAACATCCCGCGGTTGCGCACGCGATTCCTGCAAAATTAGCGAGCTGGTACCAAAGTGAAGCTGGTCAATGGATGAGAAATTTGTTGGCTGAAGAAGTCGCTAAGGAAAACAAATCATCTGCCGAGATGTATCAAGCGATTAAGGCGATGTATGCCAAACCATTGGCAACCGTAGCGCGCATGACCAAGCAATTAAATCAGCGTGGCGCGCAATTGCTATTTGGCAGCGATACACCGAGCGGTCCGTTTTATACGCAATTTCCAGGCATAAATGGACGTTGGGAAATGGATCGTTGGCTGGAAACGGGGATTAGTTTGCCGCAACTGTTTCGTGCATTGACAATACAGAACGCGCGCGCACTTGGCATAGAAAATCAAGTTGGTAGTGTTGAGGTGGGAAAGCAAGCAGACTTGCTATTGTTGAAGCGCAATCCCCTAGTAGATGTCGCTGCCTATGACACTATCACGCAAGTTATTTTGCGAGGTAAAGTACATCAACGCGACAGTCTGTCTGCACAAAGGATACAAGCTGAGTAAAGTGTTTCCCTCGATCTGCAATGGTTGATAAAATTGAATGTATGTGAAATGCATATTGCAGGTATTTTCGAATGTACCTTGCAGGTAGACGATAAAAAATCAACATAAAAGATGGGGGATGCATGGACGATTTCATTGAGGTGTATGACGGGGCTTTAAGTCCTGAGTTTTGCCAGCAGATGATCGCCGCATTTGAGCAAAGTCCCCATTTGATACAAGGAAAAGCAGGTGGCTTGGTCGATACCAGTAAAAAGATCAGTCAAGATTTATTACTCAATGCCCATTCTGAATATACACAATTGCTGGAACATATTTCGACGGTGACGGCAGAGTATGTCACGGCGTATATGGAGAAATATCGCTTTGCGCTAATTGCCCCGCTCGCCCTGAGCTTACCGCATCCGGTAACAGCGCAAGCGACTACGCTGACGATCGATAATTTTGATGAACTTGCTGCTGGCAAGACCGCGGACCTCATGAAGTATCTTTATCGCTTAGGTACGGTACAGGCGCAAAAATATCCTCAAGGCTTGGGCAATTATCGTTATTGGCATTGTGAAGTATTTCCTATGGCGCCGCATAATGAGCAATTGCACCGTAGTTTGCTATTTATGTTTTATCTTAATGATGTCGAAGACGGTGGTGAGACCGAGTTTTTTTATCAGAAAAAATCGATTCGCCCACAAGTTGGACGTATGGTGATTGCACCCGCCTATTTCACGCATACGCATCGCGGTTGTGTGCCAGTTTCGGGTGATAAATACATTTTGACTAGCTGGGTTTTGATGCAGCGGGCGGAAAACTTGTATGCCTAGTTCAACCGTTTGCTAGCGCTGTGCAGCAGTTTCTTGCTGGATGGATGTGATGGCGATGAAAAGAAAAAGCCGTTGATTTTGCGATCAACGGCTTTTTGCATGTGAGCTTGCCTCGATGTAATGCGCAAGTCTCACATTAATTGATACCTACAAATTATTGCACAACCGCTTTCACGCTTGCGCCATTCGTCGCAGCATAAGCATTCACTAACAAGTAGTAAGTGCCAGCAGCTGGTGCGCTGAATGTGATGGTTTCTGTGTTAGTAGATCCATCGGATTTTTTGGTGAAGCTAGTGGTTGTTGGTGCCGTAGTCATACGTGCATACAAATCTGCATCACCGGTGCCGCCAGACAAAGTAAAGGTCAAACTAGTTTTACCAGAAGGAACAGTGATGTAGTACAACTTGGATGCATTGGTCGCCAATGTCACGCTTTGTGCCGTGCCGCTGACCAGAGCCGTGCCACTTGGTGGCGTAGTACCAGTTTGGTAGCTAGCCACAATCGATGCTCCGCTTACCGCAGCATACGCATTCGCTAACAAGTGGTAAGTGCCTGCTGTTGGCGCTGCAATCGTGATCGTTTCTGCGTTGGTAGAACCATCAGACTTTGCCAAATACGATGTAGTTGTTGGTGCAGAACCTAACTTGGTATACAAATCACCATCACCCGTGCCGCCGGACATTTTGAATGTCAAATTTGTCGCGCCAGTTGGCACAACGAAAGTGTAAGCTGCACTTTGACCAGTCGCTGCAGAGAATGATTTTGCAACGTCTTTCGTCAATACGCCACCGGTTGGCGGTGTTACCACATCACCATTTAAGAACTGGATGTTAACAAACTTGTTCACGCCAGATGGAATGCCAGTGATTTTGCCTGTCAAAGAATTATTGACAATCGCTGTGGTCACTTGTGAAGGCGTTGCGTTTGGATTTGCAGCTAAATACAAGGCAGCAACACCCGCTAAATGCGGTGAAGCCATCGATGTTCCAGACATTGAAGTGGAGCCGGTGTTGGAACTGTAAGATGCTGAAGTGATGTTCGAACCTGGACCATAAACGTCCACACAAGAACCATAGTTAGAGAAGCTGGACATCGCATCGCTGCTCGTTGTGGAACCAACAGTAATGGCGCTTGGAGCGCGCGCTGGAGAGTAGTTACATGCATTGCTGGAATCATTACCTGCGGCGACCACGGTTGCAATACCAGCGTTTGTCATGCGTGCAATTGCATCATCGGTCGCTTGTGATGCACCGCCACCTAAAGACATGTTTGCTACTGCTGGTTTTACTGCATTGGCAGTGACCCAATCCATCCCGGCGATCACGCCAGAGTTTGAGCCGCTACCGTCGCAACCCAATACGCGTACTGGATGCAAGGTAACATTTTTTGCTACACCCCAAGTTGTTCCACCGACTGTACCGGCAACGTGAGTACCGTGACCTTGGCAGTCATTGGTACCTTGGCCATCATTCACCGCTGTGTAGCCATTACCCATGCGACCTGTAAAGTCGTTGTGTGTACCGCGAATACCGGTATCTAAGATGTAGGCGTGTACACCACTGCTAGATGGATAAGTGAAAGAGCCATTTAAGGGCAAGTTGGTTTGATCAATACGATCGAGACCCCAAGTTGCGCTAGTTTGTGTGCCGCTGATCCGCATAATTTGATCTGCTTCAACGTAAGCAACTTCAGGATCATCTGCCAGACGTTTAGCGTTTTGTACATCTGTTGTAATGACTGCGCCGTTCAACACGTGGTTGAAAGCACGTTCTACTTTTGCGCCAAAGCGTTGACCAACTGCGTTAGCGACCACGGCGGTCGATTGTTTTTCTCCACGGAAGTTTGTCATTGCAGTGTCTTTAAACACCACGATGTAACGGTTTGGAATCACGTTTGCTGCGTTGATTCCTTTGATTTCACCAGCTTGCACTGCAAAGCAGGACATCACAGCAGATGCGGCCAGTGTAAGTTTTACGAATTTTTTCATTATAATTTTGCCTCCCCAGGTTTGGCATTAAATGTAAGTTGAAGATTACTGAACTGTCGATAAACTGACGCTTTCTTACCGCAATTATGTATCAACTGTTTTTAATTTTATTCAATTAATCGAAACTAACAGTCTCCTCATAATTGTTTATTTGGTACTTGGAATTTGATTTATATCAATACCAGTGCCAAGTCGGAGTATGTATTCAACAACTTAGTTAGACAAACACATTTTCAGAAAAATGTACAAAAGTGTCAGAAAACTGTTGTTTTTTGTTGCATTTAGATGATGATTATTAACTATTTCTTTGCGGTAATTTAACGCCTTCTTCTGCCAATTAACAGACATTTCCTTGCAGAAAGCTTTGTTCTGACTTTTGAGAAGTTTTGAAAAAAACGATCTAGAAAAATATTTCTAGAAAAAATATTCTAGATGGTCTATGCTATCGATATTCAGAAAAGGAAAAGCTGTATGTCGATCTCAAAAAAATCAAATTCTCAGACCACATTGTCCGATGCCATGCCGACTCGTAAGCCTACTTCGGCCGAGTTAGCACTATTGCGGGTATTGTGGCAACAAGGTCCGGCGACAGCAAAACAAGTGTTTGAACGAGTTCAGGCAGATCGACCAGAAATCAATCAAGCAACCGTCTTACGGCAATTACAAATTATGCATACCGATGGTTTACTCGCGCGCGACGAAACTGCGCGTTCGCATGTCTATGCAGCTGCGCAGCCACAAGAGAAATTACAAACAAATCTGTTAAAGGATTTCATTCAGCGTGCGTTTTCCGGTTCTGGCAAAGAGCTCATCATGGCGGCACTAAAAGAGCACGTCAGCGAAAAAGACAGAGCTGAAATTCAAGCCTTCTTACACGAGGACAAAAATGAACGCTAATTTCCAAGAATGGCTAATCGTTGTAGCCACCGCGCTACTGCATTTTGTCTGGCAAGGCATGGTGATTGCCGCTGTCGCCGCTGTGCTGCTACGTGCATTACGTGGTGCATCGGCACAAGCACGCTATATGCTCAGTGGCATGGCTTTATGCCTGTGTTTGCTCCTTCCGGTCATTTACCTGATCCAAAACGCGCCGGCACAAGACCTAGTTAGTCTTGCGATGATCGACAGTGCGCCTGATAAGAATGCTGGTGCTGCACCATCACTGATCAGTGAAAATGGCACTGGGCTTACGCACATTACGCACTCTGCTTTCGCACAATGGCAATCGCAATGGTCTAGTTTAAAGCCCTTGTTGCCTTACCTGGTGGGACTATGGATGGCAGGAGTATGCGTTTTATTGCTGCGCATGATCTTGGGTTTGCGTTGGGTTTCGCAACAAGTGCAGCAAGCCAAACAAGTCAGTGATCCGATATGGCAAGCCAAATTGCAGCGCATGGCAAACGCGATGGGCATTCAGCAAAAATTACGTTTGGGCATATCGACGCAGTTGGAATTTCCTGTGACCGCTGGTTGGTGGCGACCGATTGTCATCCTGCCTGCTTCGCTGGTCAGTGGAATGCCTGCCGAATTGTTAGAAGCCTTATTGGCGCATGAAGTCGCCCACATTAAGCGCTTTGATTACTTTATGAATTTGTTACAGAGCTTGATCGAAGTTGTCTTGTTTTACCACCCTGCCGTTTGGTGGTTATCCAAACAAATTCGTATCGAACGAGAACAAATTGCAGATGATTTAGCCGCAAGTCTGTTAGGCGAACCGCGGCGCCTGGCACTTGCATTATCCGAACTGGAGCGATTCCAGTTCACCCACCCTCAACTCGCCCAAGTGGCACATGGAGGAAATCTTATGTTACGTATTAAACGATTGATACAAGCCGATTCAACAGTGAAAACCGCGGGCTGGAAAATAGTCTTGCCCAGTCTGGGTTTGGGGGCAGCATGCCTTGCACTTTACGCGCAAGCAAGTGTTGTACCCCCAACTGCGCCGATAATGATATTAAGTACGGCAGCCAATACGATAGCAAGTACCGTAGCAAGTACTGTGGTCAATAAGGTAGAAGATGCAGTAGACAGTACGGTAGAAAATACAGCACCTGCTCTGATCATAAGCGCTACTCCGGCTCCCGTCAGCGCACCAGCGATGACGCCATTGGTGCAACACAAAAATGGAAAGAAAGAGCCGCAATTCGCCTTAGTCAAACACGCTGACAAACACAATACCTTTGTGAACAGTGATCGAAAGGGGCTTGCCGAAATCGAGAAACTGCGCAAAGAAAATAAGCAAGATTTTCTGTGGTTTTCAGAGCAAGGCACATCCTATCTAATCAAAGATCCAGAAATTGTAGGACAAGCCAATGCTGCCTATAAACCAATGGAAGAATTGGGCGAACAGATGGAGCAGCATGGCAAAAAAATGGAAGTACAAGGTGCTGTGATGGAAAAAATCGGCGCGCAAATGCAATCACTGAGTGAAAAGCAACCTCGACTGGACGACAAGTACAGTGCGCAATTCGATGCGAAGATGCGTGATTACGAGAACAAAGTCGCTGCGTTCGAACTCAAAATGGAAGCTGCGGCAGCGAAAGTGGAAAAAGCCAGCAACGCACAAACGCGCCAACGTGCACTTGAAGAGCTATCCAAAGAGCAGGGCAAATTTCAACAGTTGATGAAAGAGATGCAGAAGAATGATCAGCTATTTCAACAACATCATCAGCAACTTGAACAATCGCTGCAACCATTGCAAGCCATGAGCAAGAAAATGGAAGAGGCCGCTAAACCAATGGAAGCCTTGGGCGCACAAATGGAACAGCTGGGCAAAAAAATGGAAAGTTTGTCACAACAAGCAGAGAAGCAAATCTGGGAATTGATACAAACGGCAAAGCAAAAGGGTTTGATTGAGCCAGTGAACAGCTAAGCCAGATCATCGGGTATTCGCTGTACTAGCTCATACACGACTTGAACGAGCGGGCAGGTTCATTTGACTTGTCCGCTTGTGACAAACCAACTAGGTACTCACTATTCAGTACCACCAACAACAGAAGTGCCACAGTATTATGTCGCGAAGTTAGCCAGTACATTGACTGGCAATTCCAGACGAAATACGGTTCCCTCACCGATCACACTCTCGACAAAAATCTGTCCGCCTAGCAGTGAGGTGACGATGTTGTAAGTCACATTCAAGCCCAGGCCCGAGCCGCCGTGACCGAGTTTGGTCGTGAAGAATGGTTCGAAGATGCGATGCAGATAATCTTCTTGAATGCCTATTCCGTTATCTTTAAACGATATTTGCACTAAGTCGCCAGACAGGCGATGTGCACTAATTGTCATGATGCCGTGTTTGCGTCCCTCAAAAGCATGCAACATCGCATTTTGTAATAAGTTAATCAGCACTTGTCCGTAAGGGCCGGGATAACTATGCATCTCGATTTTCTCAGGAATATCGATCATCAATTCGTGCTCAGCATGACGCACCTGATTCATCATGGTCGCAATGATTTCAACAGTCGTTTGTTTCAAGTCAAAACTGCGGGCCTGGGCGCTGGCTTGATCGACCGCTACCTGTTTGAAACTACTGACCAAATTAGCACTGGTGTGCAAACTACGCATCAGTAAAGTAAGCGCTTCTTGACAGCGTTCTGCAAAATTTTTGAAATCAGATCGCTTGACAGGACCAGATTCAATCTTTTCAGAAATCTGTTGAATATTGTCTTCTATCGAACTAGCGATTAATAAACTATTGCCAAGCGGCGTATTGAGTTCATGCGCAACGCCAGCAACTAAAGATCCCAATGCCGCTAATTTTTCGCGCTCGACTAATTGCGCTTGCGTCTCTTGCAGTTGTTGATAAGCTTCCGCATTATCCATAGCGATGCCGACATACGATGCCAAGGTTCGCAGAATATCAAGATCCGTACTTTCATAGGCATGCGTTTGATAACTCTGCACGCAGATAACACCACGGATTTCTGCCTTCACGAAGAACGGCACATATAAGACCGAAAGTGGGGTCACCGAGCTACTACCATCTTGCATCACTGCACCCCAGCTATCTGGATTAATAGTGAATGATAAGTCTTGAATATAGTGTTGATATTCTTGGTATAGATCAGCGATAAAAATCTCACGGCGATTTTCTATACACCAGACCGGCAGTTGATTCTTGTTTGAAAAATCCCGGGTATACGGCGCGTAAGGTTTGCCATCTTCAATCACGAAAGGAAACTCAATTAGCCCTCGGTCTTTGTCATAAAAACCAATACCAAATACCGTCGCATCCATCAGATTATTCACGTTCTTGTATAGCAGATCAATAATCGCTTCGGTATTCAAACTTGCAGTAATTCTTTTGCCAATTTCACTCAAGAGCGAGATATTTCTATGTGCATGTTCTAGGGTTTCCTTTTGTTTTTCTACGGCGACTTTTTGATTCTGTAATTCCTTAGTACGAAGTGCTACCTGCTCTTCCAGCAAGAGTTTTTGCTGCATTAATTGACGCACGCGGAGTAAGAAAATCGCGTAGGTAAGACCGATCAAAAAAACTACTAACAAGATCCGAAACCACCATGTCTTCCAAAATGGTGGCGCGATATAAATCACTAATTCCTGCGCTTGTTCATTCCATACATCATTTTTATTACTGGCTTTCACCCGAAAAATATAACGACCCGGATCTAAGTTGGTATAGGTTGCAAAGCGCTTCTTTGCATCCGTTTCTACCCAATTGCTGTCAAATCCTTCCAGCTGATAGGCGTAACGATTTTCGTTTGGATCTGCATAATGCAGGGCGGCGAATTCGATAGAAAATATGGAATCCAGATAGCTCAGATAAATTTCTTTGATGTCGTGAATTGACGTTTGCAGTCGTGGTGCACCATCTTTACTTAATTTGCTAATGGATTGATTTGAAATCAAAAAGTCCGTGATCAACACTTTAGGCGGAATGATATTGTCGGAAATATCTTCTGGCTTGAATCGGGTTAAACCTGTCCAGCCGCCAAAGTTCATGGTGCCGTCATCGGATTGATAGACCGCACCAATGAGAAATGAGCCTTGTATCATGCCGTCTTTGTCGGTGAAGTTTTTAAACTTGCCTGTTTTGGTATCCAAGCGAGAGATTCCGGCAGTACTACTGATCCAGATATTGCCTGATTTGTCTTCTAAGATGCCGCCCACTGATTCCGCTGATCCATCCGCACGCGTTGGAAAGAATTGAAAATGCATACGACCATCGCTACTTTGTTGCATGCGGTTTAAGCCGCCAGAAGTCCCTACCCACAAATGATCTTTGCTATCGATGAATAAACTATGTACGCGATTGTGACTAAGGCTATGAACATCTTTTTCGTCATGGCGTAAATGGATAAATTTCTCGGTTTTGCGATCAAAATAATCGAGACCATTCATCGTGCCAATCCAGATCTTGCCTTGCTTATCTTCCACGAGGGTCATCGCCCAATTATTGGTCAGGCTATGTGGATCTTTGGCGTCATGTCTGAAAGTCGTGAAATGATTTTGTTCAGGTAGTTTTCGGTGTAAACCACCACGACTGGACACCCAGAGTGCGCCGGTGTGATCAAGGATGGATCGTTCTATGTAATTATCATTGGTGTCATGGCTAATAAAAACCGGTGTGAAAGTATTCTTTATTGGATCAAAAAAAGTCAGGCCAGTGCGGGTGCCTATCCACATGCGACCATTTTTTTCTGGTAAAAAACTGGCGATTTGATTGTCTTGCAAAGCCAGTTTCTTGCCGGGTTCTTTCTGCCAAACCTCCACTTTGCGATTGAGCAAATTCATTTTTAGCAAACCACCAGAATAAGTGCCTAACCATAAATGATCTCGCCCTGCAGATGCGATGGCGCGGATGCGGTTGTCGCTGGTACCGGTAGCATCATCCTGCAACTGAACAAAGCGGCTAAAACCACCGCTGGCTAAATCAACGCGACTTAATCCTGAAGACCGGGTTCCTATCCACAAGACCCCCGTCTGATCTTGAAGAATCTTACTTACATGGTTGTGCAGCAAACTATTCGGATCAAGTGGACGATGTCGGAATTGCTCAAATTTTCCAGTTGATTTAAGAAATCGGAATAGTCCCTGATTGATGGTTCCTATCCAGAGCGTATCGTTTTTATCATGATAAAGCGTTTGAATGTGAGCGAGTTCAAAACCCTCGGCATCACCAAATGCCTGGATTTCTTTTTTCTCGCTATTGAGTGCGATCTTGGTTAAACCCGCGTCACTGCCTATCCACAATACCTGATCTCTATCGATCGATAGTGAGACGATACTATTTTGACGTAAATTGGAGCGATTATTGACATCGAGATGGATGTGGCTAAAAGTTTTGGTACTCGGATTAAATTTGTCTAAGCCAACCGGCGTGCCTATCCATAGATTGCGCTGTGCATCACTGACCATATCGGTAATCAGATTATCGCGTAAGCTATCGGGATCGTCTTTGTTGTGTTGGAAGTCTTGGAATTGGTGGGTGCGCATATCAAAATGCATTAAGCCATAATCGGTCGCCAACCAAAGGCCTTCCCCACCATCGCTGACGATAGAATAGATTTTGTAATTGCCAGATAAAACAGCGTTCTTTCCTCGTCTGAGAAAATTTGTAAAGCTATTACTATGGCGATCATAAAGACTCAAACCTGATTGTGTTCCCACCCATAAATTGCCGTCGCTGTGAACATAAAGTGCCGACGTAAAATTGTCACTGAGGGTTTTGGGATTGAGTGGATCGCTACGAAACACTGTGCTGCGATAACCGTCAAATTTGACTAAACCAGCTTGCGTGCCGAACCACATGAAGCCTTGTTGGTCTTGTGTAATCGCGGTGATTGATTGATAGCTAAATCCTTGATCCGGTCCAATATGATCAAAGCGTAGCGAACCTAAGTTAGATGCCAGAACGTGTTGCATGACGATGCCGCACACCAGCAAGCCAAGCGCATATCGCCAACTTTGCAGCAATCGTAACAGCGTAAAACCTGTCTTCATGAAAAGTTAAGCTTGTGAAATGGAATGCAAATTGTCTGGCGCGGGGACAGCTTGTTTCCTTGAGGCTAACTTGGGATAAAGTTGTCTATAGGTATCTTAGACCACAATTGCAGGCGATGCATCTGCAATCGCGTATTCGTGGTTTTTTCGAATGCCTTCTTTCAGGAGATGAATACCAGTTAACTTAAACAGCATTGCCAGAAGTGGATGACTTTCTCACATTGTTCTGCATTGTTCCGCATTGCTCTGGTAAAAAGGAGTCTTGCATAATGGGGCAAATGAATCAACACGCCCTAAGCTTCGTCATCGGTAAATCACGGATGACGAAGCTGAATCAATCAAGCAATATGAATTGCTATGCCGTTATTCGTTGACCCTTGTGTCTGTTGTATTGTTGAGCGTGGTAGTCTTACCGATCTGATACCAGTCAACTTTGCGCGTGATTAACATGATCGCAGCCAGTACGCTAAACAATAGAATACTTCCCATCACCAAGGCATTATTTTCGGATTGAAGCAGGCCGAATAAAACGCCATACAATAAAGTCAGTGCAGCACCAAAACCAACGCCACGTTTCCAACTTCTCAATGCATAACTGAGATAAAAGCTGATCAGCGATAAGCAAGCGGCACTTGCGATCAGGTAGGCCCAAACAAATTGTAGGTGTTCGGACAAACTCACCAGCAATAAGAAGAACAGCACCAAGGCTAATCCAACTAAAGCGTATTGAATAGGATGAATTGGTAATTGCTTTAATAGTTCGAATAAGAAGAAGGCAGCAAAACTCAGCGCAACAAATAACAGGCCGTATTTAATCGCGCGATCAGACTGAGAATAGATATTAATTGGTTCGATAAACGCCACGCCAAAACTATCAATGCTCGTTACGCTTTGTGCCGCAGCATCAACGCCGGCCGGAGTACTAGTTATCACTTTGATTTCTTGCTGACAGCATTCACTACTCAAAAATTGTTGTTGTGCATTGCTGGATAAGGATGAGATTTTCCATGTCGCTTGAAAGCCGCTAGCGTCGATTTTGCGTTCTTTTGGCGATGGCAAGAATCGACCATAGAATTGTGGATGTTCCCATTTAGAGCGTATCGTTACCTGATTATTTTTTGCAATGGGAACCACAGAGAATTGTTCTATACCATCGATATTGAGATTAAGCGTGAAGCCAATGGGCTTGGCTGCACCGAGTTCGATTTTTCCTAAGGGCGCATGCAAACCTTGTTTGATGTAGTTGAGCTGACTATTCTGTTGGAATTCAATATCTTGTCCATGCCAATTGATACGTGGAACATTTTTCAAACCACGCGTATCGCTGAGTCCAATGCTGATAAAGGCCGCTCCGAGCACGATGGTCGAATCTGATTTCTCGCGTTGAATGGCGCTTAGTTCTGGCAATTGGAAGCTGCCACTCAGATCGTGTTGGCCGCTATACACTAAGACCTTGTGGATGCCGCGATAACGCTGATCCGTATCGACCGTTGATAGCATTTTCAATTCGTCAGGGAAGACGTATAGACGTTTTTGTAAACTACGCTGACGTTTGATGGTATGTTTGTTGGCGGCATTGACCAGTTCTTCTTCCTCATATTGTTCGCTATAAGGAATGACTAAAATTGGGCCGAGTAAGGTTTGTTGACCAACCGAATCGGCTGCGATACTACGCACAGCCTCGTTGCGAAATTGTAGGCGCGCTTTAATCGTATCTTCAATCATCATCAGTGGAATACCGATGATCAGCATTAATAGCCCGACAGTGAGCGATTTAATAAATAAAGTTTTTTGCATGTTTGGCTCCAAGTGAGAGAGCCTTCACTGTAAAGAAGCTATATGTAGTGAACATGAAGCATTGCCGACTTTGTGTGTGCTAACTGTGAAATTATGAAAAAAATGGGCAATTTTTTGGAGTGTATTGATGCATTCTGCTAAATTCTAGGCGGGGTTTGTTCCATGAACCGCGATAGTGGTCATGCAGGCTTGTGCAAAATGCAGCTTGATGCCAGAATTGCATGCTATTAGATCTTACGTAAAATTGTCCCAGCTAGGCGGCAACAAAGATGTATTGATGGTTTTGCGTAAGTCCTGTCTATGTGTCATGTTTTGTATTACCAATGCAGAAAAACATACCAGCAGACACCGCTATCGGTATTCTGCGAATGTGCTGATCGTGCATCTGCGGCCTCAAACTAAGCCTGTGTCTTTTATCTGTTATTCAAAATTCGCCTTGTATGCAAAGTGCTCCATTCAAATCTGATCCACAGTTTCAATATCCGCCCATATGGCGTCGTGTATTGTGTACGCTAGCCTATTCAATGGCGGCTTTTGCTGGCATTTCTCTACTTGGCGTTTTACTTGTGCATGTCGATTGTCAAATAGATGCTAAGTGCAGTGCCCGCGACAGAATCGTCGATACGATATTGAGTGCTGTTTGGCTTGTGGCGACGTTGTTTGCTGGGTATAAAGCTTGGCGCGGCGAATTAGCGGGGTGCAGAAAACAAGCGCGCTCGTAAGACCACAAAAAATGCCGGATTACAGTGATCGTTTATTGACTCTACTCTGCCGTTGACGTAGACGATTGCGCATCATGACATATTGACTGATACGCCAAACCACTTGCATTCCACAGTACGCAAGCGCCGCCATTGCGCAGGACAGAACCAACATTCCTATCAACCAAGGCGAGCCTAAATCTCCTATCCAATTAGTCCAATTTTGAATTGCTGTGATCGGGGCAGTCCAGTCAGCCACGGGAAGTTCTGGCAGTGCTCGCCAGTTAGATTCTCCTAAAATACTTTGCCCTACCATGTAGGCGAGCATGTACAAAGGCACAATCGTGAGCGGATTTGTTAGAAAAGTGCCGACTAATGCCATCGGCAGATTGACGCGGAAGATAATCGTCAGCGCAAGCGCCGAAATCATTTGCAGCGGGCCAGGAATCATTCCACAGAACACGCCAATCGCTAAGCCGATGGCAACCTTATCACGCTGCACTTCCCACAATGCAGGAATGTCGAGCCGGCCAGTAAAGCGCCGACTCACAGGAAATTGTTGTATGCTTTTCTGATTTGGTAACACGCGGCGTAGAAACTTTTTTGGCATGATCTGACGAACAATTTAGAAGTGCGTTTCGATGATCGATGGCAGGCGTATTGTCTGTTGTTGCGCGAAATTGCTACCTGATTCGTCCGCTATTACAGAATGCTTCATCGGTTTGATTTGCTTGATCAGCTCTAAATTCCAGCATTGCATTGCACGAGACAGCAAGATGGTTTCACCTTCACTTAAGTAATGATCAGCATCGACCACGGCCAGCATCACATCAAGTAAGAATTGTCTTTGTCGCGGATCTTGTATTTCGGCTAGCATGTCATCGATGCATTGCTCGGCAAGTTCGTCGTCAAGCTCAATTCGGCCAAGATGATATCCGGGCATAGATTGCAGCATGTCTTCACACAATTCCTGAACGATGTTATTGAACGTTGTATCCGACATGCCTATGTGTTCAAGCACACCATAGTGATTGATGACATCAAGTTCAGTTTTATCTAATCCACCATCGACTAACATCGATAAGGCAATAATTCTTGCCATTGCTTCCGGACTATCTGTTTGATACTGTCTCATATCATGACTCCTCTCGTGCACTATCTTTCAGTTCGAATCGGATGATTCTGCATCAACGGAATTCTCTGTATGCTGCTTTTTCAGACTAATGTGCGGATGTTCGCGAGCGCGCGCCAGGCGTTTGCTTAATACGCGTTCCATACGATTTGCCGCCTTATCGATTGCAACATACAGATCCGATTCAAGCTCATCGATCACCAGGTCTTGCATGCCTGCGAGAGGAATCTGAATCAAACAGCGTTTATCTTCGCCACCACGCGGACCATTAACGTCAGACAATCGGACGTTAACACGACGCAATTCATCATGTGCCCAATCAGTTGCAAAGCCAAGGCGTTTTTTGGTGTGTTCACGTAAACCATCGGTTAATTCGAAACCGCGTGCTTGTATATCGATTTGCATCACATATCTCCTTATTGGTTAGTGACTTAGCGCGTCACTCTTCTAATCTATGGGCGCAGGCGCACACTTACAAATCGAATATAAATGATATTTACATCGAAAAAACCGATCTAATTGTTGTTAATCAAGTCCTTGTTGATCAAACCAATGTTGATCAAATACGTGGAGTAAAAATAGCGAGACAAATAGTCGCCTTATCTTTTATGTATTTCTTTAGACACAGCCCTCAAACTTGCTAGCGCAATTTGGATTATGATGCAGCGCTAGCGAACGCAAAGGTGCAGATGCACCCTATTTTTTATCGGAAGAGGACAATGTATGACTATCGCAAATTGGTGTGTATTGGCAGCGTGTTTTTTACCAGTGATTACTGTCGGTTTTGCGAAGGCCAGCACCGCAAAATTGTCGCGTCGCAAGGGTGGTTATGACAATGACCATCCACGTGATTGGGAGGCCAAACTCACAGGCTGGCCACAGCGCGCAATCGCTGCGCAGAAAAATGGTTTTGAAGCCTTGCCCTTGTTCATCGCTGGCGTTGTGTTAGCACAGCAAGCGCAAGCCAATCAGGCGAATATTGATGGTCTTGCGATGGCATTTATTATTTTGCGTTGTCTTTACGTTGCTGCTTACTTGCTCAATCGAAGTACGCTGCGATCACTGATTTGGTTTGGTGGCGTAGGCGTCAGCGTCGCCTTATTTTTTCAATAAATTTTATTTGATTTTTTATGACTAAAGAAAAGAAACAACAACTGACGTTTGCCCTCATCATGTCGATGTTGATGGCATTTTGCATGTCCGGCATTTTGACTGCCCTGAATACAGGATTTGATGCCGGATTTTTGTCGCGCTGGTTACGAGCCTTTTTAGTCGCATGGGCTTGTGCTTTCCCATTGGTATTATTGTTTGCGCCATTCACGCGTAAATTAGTTGCGCGTTTCGTCGCTTAGTTTCAGATAAATTGTATTCGGTAACATCCATTTTCTACTGAGATTGAATTTGACTTAGTATGTGGCTCTTATCCTTCAACCAGATTGCCCCGCATGAATGAAGAAGCCCTGCTAGCGGAATTAATCGCGATGTTGCCCAGCCCGACTTACATCGTCATCTCTATCGTGTTCGGTGTGATCGGGCTAATCTGTTTTCAAGCTGGGCGTAAGGCGAATAAGCCGCGTTTGAAGTGGGGCGGTTTAACTTTGATGTTCTATCCGTATTTGATCGGCAACGATACCCGTTTGTTGATTCTTGTAGGACTGGCTTTATGTGCCCTACTGTATTTTTGGCGCAAATCCTAGATTCTTTGTAGAACCACAATTAAACTGGCAACTGCCTGTTGTGCATCACGCCGACCTTGATGTGGGCTGCAATGACGTATTTGGAAACCGTGCGCGTGTGCGAGCCTAGTCAAGTAAGCGGCTGAATGCGCATAGCGTTGTGAGCTTTGTAGGCAGAATTCATCTGAATCTGATTCTTCAACTGAGAACGCGAAATAGCCATTTTGCTGTAAACAGTTTTTGACTAAAGAAAACCATCGCTCTAAGGCGCCAAAATAAACCAGCACATCGGCTGCGATCACTAAGTCAACTGTGCTTGAATGCTGTTCAAGATAATGCAAGATGTCATCGCAAACCAATTCGTCGTAAACGGCTTTTGCTTGCGCTTTCGCCAGCATCTTTGCAGATAAATCGATACCTGTTACACGCTTGGCGATGGATGCCAGAAAGTCCCCGCACAAACCCGTACCACAACCTAAATCAATCGCATGAGTAAGCTGTTTGGAATGCTTGATGCCCAAATCTTGTAACGCGGTTTGTAATAATTGTGGCACCTGATAAGCCAAATGCTCCTGTAGATGTGTATCGAAATGATCAGCATATTGATCAAACAAATCTTTAATATAGCTAGTTGGTGCGGCGAGTGGTGTGGGTGCCGCGCCTAGAGCCGCAAGGTGATATTCGATTTGTTGTCTGATGGCTTGTGCTTGCGCACTGTTGTTAGCAGCACCCTGCGCTAATTGCCACGCTGATTGAAAACAGCCGATAGCCGCTTCTTGATGCTGCATCAGCTGATGAACATAGGCTGCTTGCAGATAGGCATTGCCAAAGTCTGCGCGTAAGCTAATCGCCTCTTGGAAATCTGCCAGTGCTTCATCATAGCGCTGTAATTTTGCGGAAACCATGCCTCGATTACAGTAAATTGCAGCAATTTTTTTTGTAGCGGTGTTACTCGACTTTGCCGTGGTGGCGGAACCCAATGCGCACGAGTAAGCAGCATGAGCTTCGTCGTATCGGCGTAGTTGTTGTAGGCTAAATGCACGTGCAAATTCCGCTTCGGCATAATCACTGCGTAGCCTGAGTGCGTCTTCTAGATCCGCTAGGGCTTGCTCGTGTTCCTCCAGTGCTTGCAAACAAATGCCGCGATTTAAAAAGGCCTCCGGATAGTTGAGCTGTATCTCCATCGCCTTGGTAAAACTATCAAGCGCCTCTTGATAACGGTGTAAAGCACGTAAGCTATTGCCTCGATTATTCCATGCTAAGGCATAGTCGTTTTTCAGCGAAAGTGCCAAGTCGTAACAGACGAGTGCCTGCTGCGCATTACCGATTTCCTGAAATGTTGCTCCCAGATTACAATGCACTTTCGCATCGCGAGGATTGATCGCGATCGCTTTTGCAAAAAAATTCATCGCACTTTGCGTATCACCGCGCTGCTTCGCAATAAGGCCGATTAAATGTAAAGCATCAAATTGCTGTGCGTCGATCTGTAAGACTTGTACATAGAGATCTTCCGCTTGTTGCAGATAGCCTTGCTGGTGCTTTGCAACCGCTTGTTGTAGCAACGCTTGAATAGGTGAAGACATGCGAGTAAGGAAAATGATTGAGCAATGAAGCGATATAGCTATTAGAACATAAGCGATTGGTCAGTGCCATGCTCTATTGGGAATTGGGGCAGCAAGCTATTCGTGTCTCTGGTTATAATTCTGTGTCTATACGATGGAGCACAAAACATGAATAAGCAAAAAACCACCTCGATTTTATTTGTTTGCATGGGCAATATTTGTCGCTCCCCAACTGCTGAAGGGGTGTTTCGCGGCAAGGTGGCGGCAGCCAATTTGCTTGACCGCGTAATGATTGATTCTGCCGGTACCCACGCTTATCACGTTGGTGAGCGACCTGATTCACGGTCGCTAGAATTCGCTTTAAAGCGAGGCTATGATTTATCGTCACAACGGGCGCGCCAAGTGCATGATGAAGATTTCCAGCAATTTGATTTGATCATTGCAATGGACAAAGATAATTTGCGTAACTTACAAAATCAATGTCCAGCTGAGCATCAACATAAATTGAAGTTAATGATGTCCTATGCCACGCATAGTCCCTCTGATGTGGTACCTGATCCTTATTATGGTGGTGGGCGTGGTTTTGATACGGTGTTGGATTACATTGAAGATGCCTCTGACGGACTGTTGGCATCGTTGCAGGAGATCTGAATGCGATAACGTGGGCTTCGCGCAAATTACAAAATATCGCAAAGCGAAGCCCAAGCCTTGATTAGGGGATATCCAACGCCGTAATCGTTTGCGCCACGAAATCGACACCTATCGGCACGGGCAGATTGCGAACACTGCTGGGCAAAACATAGAAAGTATCGGTGACTCGAATGGTGACATTTTTAGCGGTTTGATCTTTCGCAATCTGAAAGCGCAATATGACGCCCTCTTGCGGCATCGCATGAACTGTGGTCATCCATTTTTCTTTGGCAACCGTCGTTAGCACTTGATCTTGTATGCTGGCAGACAAAACGCTAGTTCCTTCGATTTGAATTCTAACGTTACTGGCTTTATCTGGGCTGCGAATATGTGCCACGACTTCACGTCGATCCCCAATGATTTGATCTGACTGGATGACGATGACTGGCGCTGCGATTCCCGCATCTGCGGCCTTGGTCGTCCAGTACTTCCAAATACTGCGCGGATGCTCTTTACCGAACAAGCTTGGTAGACTCTGTTGCACTGCTTCTGTGCCAAACATCGTTAATGTTTGGCGATCTAAAGTGCGCTGGGGGGCGAGCCAGAGATATTGATTCTGCTGCGGCATCGCGACATAGCTCAATTGGGTCGGGATCGGATGCGCCTCATGAAAACTCGCTGTGGCGAACGCGCCCAAGCTCATTGCTACAACACCGATGAGTAAAAAGACGCGGGCGCGTATTTCCTGCAAGATCCAGGTCAACAAGGGGGTGAGTAATCCCAACAGAATTGTAAATAGAATGACTGGCACACCGAGGGAATGAAAACCCAAGGCAATGTTGAATAGCAAAATTAGTGGAGAATACAAAACAATGGGAAACACGGCGCCAGCGAGCAAAATCCAAGCATAAGCGGAGGATTCTTCAGATACGTTTTTCACCGTCAAATATAAGTAAGACAGCAGCACAAATAGCAAAGGCCACGCGAACAAAAAGCTAGCGCCAGGGAATCGGACGCTGACGAATAGTAAAATACCAGTCCACACCAAAGCTGTGCCAAATGCCAATTCCCTCATCTTGATCCAACGCATTAGTAATTTTTGAACTAGACCGAAGGCCAACGCGCTGATAATCAGAATTCCCAATAAGTAAAAATGCCCAGTATCTTGATCATGCATTTCTAAGTAAGCTGGATAAAGCTTAAAGACTAGATTCCATGCTTGTTGCGATAAAAATCCTATGGCAACAACTGTCACGATAAAGCTCAGCGCACCAGCTGCAGTTGGTAAGACACGTAGTTGCTTGGTTTTCCTTGTTAGCCAAAAAGTCACGATGGCTAAACCTGTAATCAACAAGGCGATTGGCAAAGCATACGCTGCGGGATAATGAACTAAGTCGATTAAGGGAAAACTAAAATACACGCTATCTTCTACTTTGGGCTGAGAATGGAACAAACTTAAATCTTGTTCACCAAAGTGTCGCACCAGTTGCAACATCATCTGTCCCTGTTGCTGTTGTGATGCTGGGTTAATTAGGTCGGCACGGTCATATCGAGTGTGATAGCTAGAGATATTTTGTATCATCGCAAAATTGAGTCCAGGTATGCCCTGTTTGCGAAATACGGTGAAGTCGGTGTCATTCGGTAATGCCTTATAGACCTCATACATCAGAGAGTTACTGACGACATTCGGTACGGCGGTTGCTAAACCCGTGATTAAGTTGCGATTGCCAGCTGATGGCTCGAACATCATGATCGGTCCAGCGTTACCGCGATTATCAAAGTTGAGCAACATGCCGACATCTTTCATCCACGGATGCAATTGAGCAAATCCTGATGCTCCCAATAAGCCAACTTCTTCACCATCGCTCAATAAGCAAATGAGATCATTCGCCAGTGGCGTTTGCGCTTTCAGAGCTCGCAAGGTTTGCAGTATCGCAATCACCGAAACGCCATCGTCCGCTGCGCCAAAGCTGTTCGGCACTGCGTCGTAATGCGCCATCAAGAGTAAGGCTTTTTTATTCTGATTTTGGCTGCTGTTACGACCCGCTAATCGTACAACGATATTGTTGACCTGCCCGCTAGCAGTACCTTTTTCAAAACTCGCAAAAGTGCTGTGTACTTGAGGCTCTAAGCCGATTGCTCTGAGTTCTGCAAGCAGATACTCACGCACTTTGGCATGTCCTACGCTGCCGATAGGGTGTTTGTCTTGGGTGATTTTTTGCAACTGAGATTGTGCTGCCGGAAGTGAGAATTCTGTTGGAGAGTTTGTCGTTTCTGGCTTCAGCTTAGGTTGTATTTGGTATAAGGAAAAAGTGATCAGCAATAGCAGGGACAGTAAGAGTGCGATTGCAATCCAGCGAT
The DNA here is from genome assembly GCA_002482715.1 of Oxalobacteraceae bacterium UBA7693. GTDB lineage: Bacteria > Pseudomonadota > Gammaproteobacteria > Burkholderiales > Burkholderiaceae_D > Undibacterium. Next base: position 5,122 of record DLGN01000070.1, on the reverse strand, counting down.
GCTTGGCATTTGCGGGAAAGAAAAAATGCATGACAACTCCAAAGAAGTAGGTTCATGCATTCTGATCTATTTAGTTGTGCTTGCAAACCTGCTTGTTACGCACTGATCAATTTAGCGAGTTTTTAACAACATGATTTCTGCTCAAGACCTTGATCAGGATTAGAAAAAATTCCGAGATATCACACATCAATCATGCAAGAGAATTATCTATGCCTGATTGATGTGAGGTTGGATGGGGAAATTTATACAGACACTTGATCTGCTGGCACTGTAGTCGGTGTTGCACTTGGTACTGATGCCGGTGCAGTTGCTGGTTTACCCAATTCTCTGTGCATCACATCATGTTTCAACTCACCTTCCCAGTGTGATACCACGATTGTTGCGACGCCGTTGCCAATGAAATTAGTCAAGGCACGTGCTTCGGACATGAAACGGTCGATACCGAGAATGAGTGCTAAACCTGCGACAGGAATTGTTGGGATCACCGCCAGTGTCGCTGCTAAGGTGATGAAGCCTGCGCCAGTCACACCGGACGCGCCCTTGGAAGTGAGCATAGCGACGGCTAACATGGTCAATTCTTGGGTTAAGGTCAACTCAATATTTAAAGCCTGTGCCACAAAGATTGCGGCCATCGTCATGTAGATATTGGTACCATCGAGATTGAAAGAATAACCAGAAGGCACGACCAAACCGACAACGGATTTTGAGCAACCCATTTTTTCTAATTTGCTCATCAATGGTACTAAGGCTGATTCGGAAGATGAGGTACCAAGCACCGTCAACAATTCTTCTTTGATATAAGCGATAAAGCGGAAAATACTAAAGCCGACAAACTTCGCAATTAAACCTAAAACGACAACGACAAATAAAGTACAAGTCAGATAGAAGCTGCCCATTAACGCAGCCAATGGTTTTAAAGATGCTAGGCCGTATTTGCCGATGGTGAACGCCATTGCTGCGCCAGCACCGATAGGTGCCAGTTTCATGATCACGTTCATCATGCCGAAGAAAATATGCGAAGCTTCTTCGATAAACATATGCACTGCTTGTCCGGTTTTACCCATGCGCATCATGGCATAACCGAATAAAACCGCGACTAGCAAAACTTGCAATAAATCACCAGAGCCAGTGAAAGCGTCGGTGAAGGTTTTTGGGATAATGTGGAGTAAGAAATCAACCGTGCTTTGATCATGTGCGGCCTTCGCATAGCTAGCCACGGCCTTGCCGTCTAAGGTCGCTGGGTCGACATTGAAGCCAGCACCAGGTTTTAAAATATTCACGACGACTAGGCCAATTCCTAATGCCAGTGTTGAAACTACTTCAAAATAAATCAATGCTTTGCCACCAACACGCCCCACCTTTTTCATATCCCCAGCGCCTGCAATGCCAAGCACCACGGTGCAGAAGATAATCGGGCTGATCAGCATTTTTACTAAGGCGATAAAGCCATCGCCAAGCGGTTTTAATTTGACTGCGTTTGTCGCGTCGAGAAATCCGAATAAGCCGCCACAGAATATGGCAACCAGAACCCAGAAATACAAATGTCCAGTAAGGCGTTTCATGTTTGTCCCCTGATAATTATAGATAGATTTCATCAAGCAAAATGCGCACAAATAAGGTCGTTCGCTTGGTGAATTGAGGATAGACAGCGACACAGTTGATGAACGGCTGAGCGATCCTTGCAAGTATTATCGATAGTCAGAGAAACAGCGTCTATTGTGGATAACCGCAATACCTTCTTAGTTCAATCCGCGATTTCTGCTGTTCAGACCATGCTCTTGACAGTTCATCGCTTGGTGCTCGAGACCGCATTAGCATTGAGATACAGTGCGTCCGTGGCTGAAGCCGTCACATTAAGTGATGGCAAGCTCGGCACTCGATTAACTTAATTTGGAAGCTCACTATGCGTACTATTTTTGCCCTATGTTCTATTCTTGCTTTTTCAGGTTGTGCCATTATTATCGCGCCGGATGGCAATGATGCCCGTTTTGAATCTTCTTGGAGTAGCAATGCCATTAAAGGCAATGGCGATTTGCAATTAGATAAGCGTCAGGTGAATGGCGTATCTGCTTTAAACGTCAGTGGCCCTATGCAAGTGGAAGTGCGCGTTGGTAGTGCTGCTGGACTAGAAATTAGTGGTGATAGTAATTTACTGAGTTTGGTGCAAACACAAGTCAATGGCGATACCCAAAAAATTTGGATCGATGAAAAATTCAATAGTAGCAATCCAATTCGCGTTGTCTACACGGTACCAGCCTTGACAGAAGTCACATCGAATGGTTCTGGTCGTATGATGATTAGTGGTTTAAACGGTGGTAGTCTTGCGGTGAAAAACTACGGCTCACGTAGTGTTAACCTAGATGGCCGTGTCACGCGTCTTGATATTACGAATAGCGGTTCAGGCAGTATCAATGCATTAGGTCTGATCAGCACCGATGCGAAAGTGAATGTACAAGGTTCTGGTTCTTTAAGCCTTGGTGCGGTTAACGGCAACGAGTTAAATGTGTCAGTCAATGGCTCTGGCTCGGTCAACGCGAGTGGCAATGTACGCAATCTGGTCGCCAACACGCACGGTTCAGGTTCAGCACAATTGTCTTCAGTGAAGAGTTTGAGTGCCGATCTCAGCAGCTTCGGTTCTGGATCTGTGCATGCTGCAGTATCGCAGAACGTGAATGCGCAAAGTAATGGTTCTGGTAGCGTTACTGTGTATGGCAATCCAGCGCAACGCAATGTGAATGGTCGCCGCGTGAATTTTGTGAATTAATTTGTAAGTTCATTCTGTGAAAAATAGCGATAGCTTGCGTTATCGCTATTTTTTCTGTTTTTTCCTTGTTTGTTTTTGGTGCGAGGTGAGAGTCTGTTACAAGTTCTTACGAGCTTGATCGGAAAGTTACTAAATACCCCGTGCATATTAGCGTTGTAAGATTTATTCTGAACACTTCGCATTTTGTCATAGTTACACTCTGCTCAAAATTGAAAGTGCTTTATGTTAAATCTGTCTCGTGTACTCCCTCCTTTACCGAGTTTGTTGGCGCTGACCATACTATGCGGACTTTCTGCTTGTAGTAGTCAGTCTATTCAGTCGCAATCTCAGTCTCAATCACTTAGTACTTCAGCTTTTTTTCAACAAGCCCAAGTCAATCCATATGACTTTGCTAATCGTGTGACTTGGGGAGCGAACAAGGCGAGTGAGCAGCAATTGCGTGAGCTTGGTCCGGATGCTTACTTGTTGCAGCAATTGCGAGCGAGACAAGCACAATTGCCCGCGCAAATTCAAACACAGATCGATGCGATGACGATTTCACAAAAACCATTTGTAGAAATGATGCAGGCGCTGGATCAGCAACGAGAAGAATCAGCCAAGATGAAGGGTACGGATGACACGTTGCGTCAGGCTTACCAACAGGAGTTAACGCGTATCGCACGCGAGGCAGCTTCACGTTCATTGCTACGCTCGATCTATTCATCGAACCAATTACTCGAACAAATGAATTGGTTTTGGATGAATCATTTCAATATCTCCAGTCGAAAAGACAATCTGCGAGCGATGTTGGCCGATTTTGAAGAAAACGCGATTCGTCCACACGCGCTGGGGAATTTCCGTGATTTATTGAAAGCCACCGTGCTACATCCAGCGATGTTGCGTTATTTGGATAACGAACATAATGCGGTGAATAAGATCAACGAGAATTATGCACGTGAGCTACTTGAATTGCACACGATGGGGGTTGGTAGCGGCTACACACTGGCCGACGTTCAAGAACTGGCGCGCGTCTTGACTGGTTTGGGAATCAAAGTAAAGGCAGATACGCCGCGTCCCAATCAGGCGCAGCTGGCGGGCTATCAGCGTTTGGGTTTGACAGAGTTTCATCCTAGACGACACGACTTCGGTGAAAAAACCATACTCGGAACGTCGATTAAAGGTCAGGGACTGGCAGAGATTGATCAGGTCTTAGATCTGTTGATGCGTCAGCCTGCCACCGCTAAGTTCCTGAGTCAGAAACTAGCGCAATTTTTTGTCGCGGACGATCCTTCTGATGCCCTTGTGCAAAGTATGGCAAAGCAGTTTTTGCTGACGAAAGGTGATATTCCTAGTGTGTTAAAGACGATGTTTGAATCTTCAGAATTTGTGGCTTCTTTAGGTAAGAAATTTAAAGACCCTATGCACTATGTCATCTCGTCGGTGCGTCTCGCTTATGAAGATAAGATGATCGTAAATACAGGCCCCATTCTGAATTGGATCAATACCTTGGGACAACAAGCAAATGGGCATCAGACGCCCGATGGCTATTCAATGAAAGAGATGGCTTGGTCTAGTCCAGCACAAATGACCGCGCGTTTTGATGTCGCTCGGCTGATTGCACGTGGCGCGCCGAACTTATTTAAGGCAGATGCAGAAGAGACCACCGCACAACATCGTGAAGCTGCACGCCCTGCGTTGGCGCAAAACGTCTATGTGAAAGGATTGAGCAATCAATTCAGTGTGACTTCTCGCGAGGCATTAAGTCAATCTGGTTCGGCGCAAGAATGGAATGCCTTTTTCCTCTCCGCGCCTGAAATGATGCGTCGATAAAGTTTTCGGGCAACATGCCCTCAACTTCGGACGAATTTTTAACACTACTTTAGCAATGTCAGGTGAATACGATGAACCGTCGAGATCTATTAAAATCTTTTGCAGCAGCGGCTACCACCTTAAGTGCCACTGGCTTTAGCTCCCAGTTATTGGCGGCACCCGCGATTCAGGAGCGTTTCCTAGTGGTGTTTCTGCGTGGTGCTTACGACGCGAGCAATTTATTAGTTCCGATTAATAGTAGTTTTTATTATGAGTCTCGACCTAACATCGCGATCGCTAAACCGAGTACTGATCCTTTGTCCGCCTTGTCATTGAACGCGGATTGGGGATTGCATCCTGCTTTGCGCGAATCAATTTATCCGATGTTTCAAGCAGGCGAAGCAGCGTTTATTCCCTTTGCAGGAACGCATGATGTATCACGCAGCCATTTTGAAACGCAAGACAGTATTGAGTTGGGTCAAGAGCTTGGTGCTAGCCGTAATTTTCAATCAGGATTCTTGAATCGGCTGGCGACACAACTCAATGCCAGCAGCGCGATGTCGTTCACTG
>DLGN01000253.1 GCA_002482715.1 Oxalobacteraceae bacterium UBA7693 | reverse complement strand
GTGCTGCATGCCGTCTTCCATCGGCGACTGGTAAGGTCCTACTTCATTCTCGCCGCGATCCAGTAAAATTTTGCGTCCTGCATCCATGCGTGCACCGATCTCATCATCTTCGATACAGGTTTCCATATAGGCGGCACGTTCTGCTTCGATGAATTCACGCTCAAACAAAACGATTTCTTCTGGATAGTAAAATTCCACCACATTCTTGGTTTTACCAGTTGCGGTTGGCCACAAAGTCGATACCACCAACACGTGCGGATACCACTCCACCATAATGTTCGGATACAAAGTCAGCCAAATTGCGCCATATTTTGGCGGCTCGCCACCACGGAATTTCAAGACTTGCTCTTGCCACGCCTGATATTTCGCCGAGCCAGACTTCAACAAGCCTTTATGCACACCGACAGTTTGCACGCTGTAGTCTTCACCGAATTCCCATGTCAAATCATCGCAAGTGACGAAACTCCCGAGGCCCGGATGAAAAGGCTCAACGTGATAATCTTCCAGATAAACTTCAATGAAAGTTTTCCAGTTGTAATCGCATTCATGCACTTCAACGTGATCAAGCATGTAACCAGTAAAATCCAAATCCTTGGTCACGGATAGGGTTCCCATTTTCTCCATCACGTTGTAACCGTTTTGTTCAAACAGCAAACCGTTCCAATTTTGAATGGGTGTACGTGACAGATTCAGGCAAGGCGTATCTTTGAAATTCGGCGCGCCTATCAGCTCGCCTTTCAGATCATAAGTCCAACGATGCAAAGGGCAAACAATATGATTCGTATTGCCACGACCAGTTGTGCCGGGGCCGCCGAACATTAAAGCTTGGCGATGACGACAAACATTCGAGAGTAATTCGATTCCATCTTTGCCGCGCACCAGCATACGCCCTTCATTTTCAGAAGCGAGCGTCGCGTAATCGCCGACGTTAGGAACCATCAACTCGTGACCGACATAGCGTGGGCCAGATTGAAATAATTGTTTGATCTCGCGCGCTAGCAAGGCTTGATCAAAATACACATGCACCGGAAGTTGCGCGTCAGAACGCGCTAATGTAGACAAAGAAGCCAGATCGGACATCCCCACCCCCCAAATTAATTTGCACCAACCTAAGAGAGAAAGAATCCACAAATACCTATTTTCGAGTGATTTTCACCAGTGTCGAAAATTCAAACAAGGAACAACAAGCGATTACCAGAAGCACTTGATGAGGAAATTTTGGACAGAACGCGGGATTATACCCGAAAGCAATTCTAAGGTCTTGTTTTTACTTGAGAAATATTTTTTTGGGTAGGTGTTACCAGCTTAGATCTGAAATAAGCTGGCATAGCAAGCTGGATGATTTAGAAGATTCTTCCATGACAAATTGTGAATAAGTCATGGATTTAATTTTGAAAAATCGTCGGACCAAATTCACCTACGACTTAACGGAGTCACGTACACTTGGTAAGAATTTGGCAATCGTCGCCAATAGATCATCTTCTGCCACTGGCTTGCTCAAAAAAGCGTCACAACCCGACCAATTTGCGCGAAGCTTATCAATAATAGAAGACTTACTCGTCAACATCACTACAGCGGAGGCTTTGGTTTTGCTATTTGCTTTAATCCGCTTACATACTTCATAGCCATCAATCCCAGGCATCATGATATCGAGGAAAATACAGTTGTATGCTTTATCGTCTGCTTTGGCGCTCGCTTTTTCTATCGCTTGTTCACCGGTTTCAGCGAAATCGACATCAAACTGAAAGGGCGACAACTTGATCCGCATAAAAGCACGCACTGTCGCACTATCATCAACAACAAGCACCGTTTCACGCGCAGGCGTTTCAATGATCGCGTCGGTAGCAATGCTCTTTTGATCGCTGGAACGGCGCATCGTCGCGCCATCCCATTGATCAGACAAAGCACCGCGTGCGTTACGGTGCAATAAAGCGCGCTGCATTTCACTATCAAGATTCTCAAACAAACGCATCCAATGGATAGGTTTGCTGACAAACGGCCATGGTGTTTCTATCGGTGTTCTGCCGATCACCACTGCTGGCGAATGGGCGTTAGGCACACCAATGTCGCGGCTTAATAGTTCTTCTATCGCTTCTGGATTATCGGCATTAATCAAATAAATATCTGCACGTCCCTCACTTTCACCAGCTTCAACGTAGCACATATCGCGGCGACTGGTGAGGCGAAAAGTGGAAGTCAGCATGCTTTTCTCAGCATTCGAAAAACCACGCATTTCTAATACAAAACGACGACTAGCTTTCGAAGCTGCGACCATGGAAGAGGATTGAGTCATTACTTAATACCTGGTTTTGATTTTTGACTATCAGTGTTTCGATCATACAATAAAGCACACCAGCATAAGTGAAAAGCGTCATAAAACACCGTGTTTATCAGGAGAATTAATCACCTACTCTCTATTTGAGAAAATTACACAACACGCAATCGCTTTGGATATGAATGGATATATTTAATTATTGAAATAGGGCAATAAAATCTTTGACAACTTGCGCTGGTTTGTTCGCGTTGTACAC
>DLGN01000254.1:2848-4094 GCA_002482715.1 Oxalobacteraceae bacterium UBA7693 | reverse complement strand
GGAATCAATGCTTCCCCATACTTTTTTCTGTTTCGTATTTTGTTGTGAAATCTTAAGAATATTATGCAAGCTCTCTGGATGTTGGTCGCGACCTTTTTATTTTCCCTGATGGGTGTCTGCGTTAAGCTCGCCTCAGAAACTTATAACACTGCCGAAATCGTTACCTATCGTGGAGCAATCGGTGTTATTGGGATTTACTTGCTAATGCGCTGGCAAAATGGAACATTGCGTAGCACCATGATTAAAGGCCATGTTTGGCGAGGTATCTTCGGCGTGACCTCTTTGTGGTTATGGTTCTATTCGATTTCGAAATTACCTTTATCCTTATCGGTGACGCTCAGTTACATGTCATCGATCTGGGTGGCGTTGATTTTGTTTGCGACTTCTTGGTGGAAAAATCGTGGCAAAGATGTCGTGCATTTGCCACCGCATTTGGTGTGGTCGATCTTGTTGGGATTCGTCGGTGTCGTCATGTTGTTGCGGCCGACTATTCGTGTCGATCAATTGCCCGATAGCTTAATCGCATTGTGTTCTGGTTTTATTGCTGCACTTGCTTATATTCAGGTGCGTCAAATGGGCGTGGCGGGCGAGCCTGAATATCGTGTGGTGTTTTATTTTTCCTTGGTCTGTACCGCAATGGGGTTGATTGGGCAATTTTGGCATTTCAATACTTTCTCCGAGTCACAGTTAGCCGCGCATGTGAATCATGAATTATTGAACCCTAAAGGAATCGCGCTTCTGCTTGGAGTCGGTATCTTCGCCATGATTGCGCAGTTAGCAATGACACGATCCTATCGCTTGGGAAATCCTTTGGTGGCGGCGAATTTGCAATACGTAGGAATTGTGTTCACCAGCGCTTTGGATGTCATGATCTGGAAACTGAATTTGAGCTGGATCAGTTGGTTAGGAATTGCAGTTATTCTGTCTAGCGGTATGATAGCATCTTCGTTCAATAGTAATTCTGGTACCGATAATTCCAGTAAAGGCAATTAAGGGAAAATGATGTTTACCACTTTGATCAATGCAGAGCAGCTAGTAGAACAACGCACCAAGCATCACACTGTGATCATCGATTGTCGCCATGATTTGATGGATCCACTTGCCGGCAAAAAAGCTTACGATGCTGGCCATATCGAGGGCGCTGTCTTCGCTAATCTGGATACCGATTTGTCTGGTTCTAAATTCGATGAGCATGGAAATTTTTTAGGGCGACATCCATTACCCAAGACAGAAGATTTACTCGCTG
>DLGN01000254.1:0-2800 GCA_002482715.1 Oxalobacteraceae bacterium UBA7693 | reverse complement strand
GCATCAATGATGATACGCAAGTGGTCGCTTACGATGCGCATGGTGGAATGTTCGCTGCACGTCTATGGTGGTTGTTGCGTTCAATTGGTCACGCGCAAGTTGCAGTACTAGATGGCGGAATCACCGCTTGGACTGCTGGCGGGCAGACTTTGCAAACCGAAGCTGTTAGTCATACCTCAGGAAATATTGAGGTGAAAAGTAGTTTGACGAAACAGATCAACGTGCAAACAGTTCTGCAAAATTTGCAAGCCGAAGCTGGTACGCAATTACAAGTGATTGATGCTCGCGCAGCGGATCGTTTTCGCGGCGAGAACGAGACTATCGACCCAGTCGGTGGGCATATTCCTGGTGCGAAGAATCGCTTTTTTAAAGACAATTTACAAGCCGATGGGCGATTCAAATCTGCGCAAGCATTGCGTGAAGATTGGTTGGCTTTGATCGATGCGCCATCTAATGCAATCATGCAATGTGGATCTGGCGTCACCGCCTGCCACAATTTACTCGCCTTAGAAGTGGCTGGATTGCGTGGTGCAGCTTTATATCCTGGCTCATGGAGTGAGTGGTGTTCTGATGCTAGCCGTCCAGTCGCGACTGGCAGTGTTTGATGTTGGTGGCAATGGCAATTGATGATAAGTTTAATTGCCTGACTATTCCTTCAACTTGACGACGGCAAGTGCTACTTTAATGTTGATGCTGGGTGACGAATAAGACCAAGAGCACACCGCAACTGACCAAGATGATTTGCGGTATGGTTTCTTTCAAGCTTGCTCGACGCTGCATTTGCGGCATTAAATCGCTGACCGCGATATAGATGAATCCAGAAGACGCCAGTACTAATACATAAGGAATTAAAGAGCTGGCTTTCTCTAAAGTGTAGTAGCCAACAACGCCGCCGAGTACCGCCATCAAACTACACAACAGGTTATAAATATACGCACGTCTGCGTGAAAACCCTGCATTAAGTAAAACGATGAAGTCGCCCACTTCTTGCGGGATTTCATGCGCAATGATCGCTAATGCAGTGACCACACCCAAGCTAGGGTCGGCTAAAAATGCAGCTGCGATTAAGATACCATCGGTGAAGTTATGCATGCCATCGCCAATTAAAATCATCCAACCAGCTTTACCTGCTTCATGGGCATCATGTCCATGTTCATGATGATGACCATCGCCTTCGTGATGATGTGAATGACGTAAGATCGCAAATTTTTCTAATAAGAAGAAAGCCAACAAGCCGCCCAATAAGCAGGCAAACAGCGAACGTGGATCGGTGCCTGACTCAAACGCACTAGGTAAGGCATGCAATAAAGAGGTCGAGAGCATAATCCCTACCGACAAGCTCACCATGCGGTCGACTAATTTGGACAGCAAGGAAAACGAAAAGATTGCGGCAAAGCTGATACTCAGTACGCCAGCAATTGCGGTCGTTAATATGATGGAGGTAAGCGTGGAGTGAATTTTGAGCCTCAGAGCGGGAAGGGTGCAACTAAGTTGCAATTAGACCACAAATCGAGAGATTCTGCAATTTGTGATGCCTTCAGGCTAGCTTATAAGCCCATCACAATCTAGCAAGAAAACTAATCTTCTCGACAGCCTTTGAGTTTTTCATTGATTTTTTTTATCTCTTCTTGCCGCTTGTCGTCTTCCATGAAAATCGGTTCGCCTTGTTGATTTTCGCCAATGATCAAAGGCAAGCCATTTTCTAAGGTGATCAAACGTTTTCTATTTTGATAGCATTTTTCACCATCAGCTCTTTGCTTGTCGCGTGCTAAAGCTGCCAAATCTTCTTTTTGTTTTTGTCTTTCTTTGAATTCGATTTCTTTTGCCCATAAACTTTGGGTCGGTTTTTTCGTCGTGGGCTGAGTGCCCAGGCCGTTTGATACCGGAGTGACTTCTACTTCTTTGACGATCGTGCTGCCAATCGGACAGCGACTGGCCATAATCTTGCGACCTTGTGCATCTTTGCATTCATAAATCTGCGCTTGTGCTAGCTGCGTTAGTCCGCACAATACGATGCTCGCCAGCATATATTTTTTATATTTGAGGTACATAGGGTATTCTCTCGTCAGATATGAATTGCCATGTTAGCAGGTGATGAAAAGCCAGCGTTTCTTGTTTTTGGAATTGAATATGAATGATAGTCTGAAATACCAACAAGTGATGTGTGATTTTATTGAGAATTTAGGAATCTCGGTGATTCATAAGCGCCTGACGCATGAGACTTTTTTACCCGGCTTAGATTTAGGGCCGAATTGTATTTATCTCGATCCCGAAAAGCTGTTATATCCAGGAGATTTATTGCATGAAGCGGGGCATTTAGCGGTAACAACAGCCGCGCAGCGAATGGCGGTTGGCAGTGATGCACTAGAACTGCCTTGGCCCACAGACGGCGAAGAAATTGCTGCGGTCTTATGGTCGTATGCGGCAGCCCATCACCTAGGAATTCCGCTCGATGTGGTGTTTCACCCCAATGGCTATAAAAATGATGCGAATTGGCTTATTGATAGCTTTAGACAAGGCCAATTTGTCGGCTTGCCCCTATTGCAGTGGATGGGTTTATGTTTTGACGAAAGCAACGCTGCCTTGCATCAAACGCAGCCATTTCCGGTGATGCAAAAATGGCTGCGTGATTAGGGCCTGTTGACATATATTTTAGGCAAGCGAATGCGCGCAAATGGGCATAGGGCTAGGCGCAAGCTGCGCGGTAGTGCGAGCACTATAAGCAGATTGCAACAACGCCATGTGCCCATTTGAGCCATTCCCGGAGGGTTTCAATCAAAACGCACGATGGACAGCGTTG
>DLGN01000006.1:3094-5515 GCA_002482715.1 Oxalobacteraceae bacterium UBA7693 | reverse complement strand
GTACCGTGACCATATTTACTAATGGTCTCTAAATTCTTAGACTCAATACGATATAACTCAGCACCTTCCAACAACACTTTTTTAATACCACGCGTTACCGGACTATGCGGATCTTCTTCCGTCTCGCATTTAGCGTGATGCTTACGATGTACCGCCGCCCATTCTTTCGTCACTTGGCCTGTCGTTAACCACAACCAAAAACGAAAAAAATGACTAGGAATCGCATGCAATTCCAATGCGCGATGCGCTTGGCAACGATGTAAAAAAATCGTCACACTGGCAATCGTGATATGGGTGACCACCATTGTAAAAATAAATACTTGCCAAGCTGTGGCACGTGTAAAACCGTTACTCAAAAAATCTACGGTTAAATCAATAAAATTACTCAAGATATAACAACTCCTAATGCGCTATGCAGTCAAACCAATTCAGACATCGACTCTAACTAAGAATTTATGACTGAGAAAAATTTCTTAAAACCATCAATATTCTACGCTGATTCACGCTTAAGCTTTCGCCTGTGCCTGAAATACAGTTATTTCACGTTGCGGGAACGGTAACTCGATACCACGCTCACGAATCAATACCAGAATCGCGCGATTCACATCAGAGATAACATTCGTCCGACCATTTTCCGGATCTTCGATCCAGAAGCTCACACGTAGTTCAAATCCATCCGCCCCAAAACGCAATAAATAAGCCGATGGCGGATTATTCAACGACACCCTAGGTACTTGCGACACTAATTCAATCAAGGCAGGAAACAATGTATCCAGATCAGTATCGTATGCCACCGTAAAATCGGTCACCAACACCACCGCCCTATCCGTTAAGGATAGATTCTGCACCGGATTAGACACCAACATTTCATTTGGAATAATCGCTTCTATGCCATCCGATCCTTTCAAAACGGTATAACGCGTATTGATTTGTGTTACCGCACCACTGAATTTATCAACGGTGATCATGTCACCAATTGATAAGCTGCGATCAAACAAAATAATGAATCCAGAAACATAACTGCTAGTAATGCGCTGCAAACCTAAGCCCAAACCAACGCCCAAAGCACCGCCGAACACCGATAAGACTGTCAAATCAATACCAACCAAAGACAAGCTCATCAGAATCGCCAACAAGATAAATATCGCACGCCCTAAACGCGACAATACGACTCTCAAAGACGAATGCATATTCGGAATTAATAATAAGCGAGCTTCTAGCAAAGCGCTGATCCACAACGCCAACACCACCGTTAAAGCAACCGATGCCACACCCTGCAATATCGCTAACAGCGAAACTTTGCTTTTTCCAATTGGCAGAATAATTTCTTCCAATGCTTGAAAAATGCTTTCCCACATACCAGTAAAGTGCAGCACCAAAGCTAACCACACCAGTGTCGCAAATACTTTTTCAAATAACAGCAAAGCGTTTCCAACCGTACCATCACGAACAAATGCCCGCCGAAACACATAAAAACTGAAACGGATTAAGGCAAAAGAACTAAGGATGGGAAAGAACAGTTTCAATAAGCCCGTATGCTGAAATTTACCAAGAATCAGCTTGGCGAAAAACAAAAAAACCAAGGCCAGCAAAGGCCACAAAACACGCGAAAAACTTTCAACACCAATTTTGAAAACACCAGAACTTTGTTCAACCGTTGCGAAATAACGCTGAATGGTTCGAGACAGGAACCAGGCCAGCAAAAAGCAACTCATTAATGCGATCAATTGAAATAGCAGACTTGTATCGCCCAAGTCTGCCGATATTTCAGCGATCAACCGAGATAATGAATGTGTTTCCATCATAGATAGAGAAGTGACAGCAGTAAAATCTTTAAACAAAACTAAAATCCAAATTCAATCAATTATTCAGCAACATCTGCAACTTCGCTTTCCTCGGAAGCGGCTTTCGCGGCGACCTTATTACGCTGAAATACGGCAGCAAAAAAGCCATCGGTATTATGTACATGCGGATAGAGCTTCAGATAATCGCCCATCTCTAATTGGATTTTTTGCTCTTCCAATACTTGGGAAGCCGGCAGCAAACTGAAATCTGGATGTGTCGCTAAGAATTGCTCAACGATGCCTTCATTTTCTTCATCGAGAATACTGCAAGTTGCATACACCAAGCGACCACCGCCTTTGACCAAGCGTGCAGCGCTATCCAAAATCGATGCTTGTTTGACGTTTAATTCTGCAACACCAACCTGAGTCTGACGCCATTTCACATCTGGATTGCGACGCAAAGTTCCCAAGCCGCTGCATGGCGCATCGACCAAGACGCGGTCCAATTTACCCGCTAAGCGTTTAATCTTGGCATCACGTTCATGTGCAATCACCACCGGATGCACGTTCGATAAACCACTGCGCGCTAAACGCGGTTTCAATTTCGCCAAACGCTTTTCAGAAATATCGAAGGCAT
>DLGN01000006.1:0-3056 GCA_002482715.1 Oxalobacteraceae bacterium UBA7693 | reverse complement strand
ACGCATCGCTGCGCCCAAGGCCAAAGTTTTGCCGCCCGCGCCAGCACAGAAATCGGCAACCATTTCGCCGCGTTTCGCACCTAGTATTTGCGCCAACACTTGGCTACCTTCATCTTGCACCTCGATGGTGCCGTCTTTAAACAAAGGTAGATTTTGTATGGATGGTTTTTTGATGATACGCAAACCCAGTGCAGAGTACGGAGTCGCTTCTGCCAAAATCGGTGCTTGTGCCAAAGAAGCGATCACGTCTTCCCGGTTAGATTTCAAGGCATTCACACGCAAATCCAAGGAAGCAGGTGTATTTAATGCAGTCGCCAATTTCATGGCTTCTTCATCGCCAAATTTGGTCGAGAGTTTTTGCCACAACCACTCTGGCATATTCGATTTCAATGCCAACGGTAAATGGCTACGGTCAATTTCCATCACGCGGCGCAACCAGACATCTTCTTCTTCGCTCAGGCCACCTAATGCATCGATGCCAACGGCATCTGCCAAACCTAACAAAGTGATGCGACGCATCGCGGAGCCAGTGCCAGATTCAGAAAAACTGGTGTACACGCTCTTATTGCGCAACAAGCCGTAAATCGCTTCAGCAATCACACCACGTTCGCGTCCACCGAGACGTGGATTTTCTCTGAAGTAGCGCGATAAAGTGCCGTCGGCAGGACCAGTAAAGCGCAAAACTTCACGCAAAACCGCTTCGGTATGGCCTATCATGGCTGGTGGTAATCTCATGTTCTTCCTCTGTAAATACGATTAGATCGCGCAGCTATCTGCTTCTGATCCATTAACAATCACGCGATTGCCTTCAACCACTAATTTGCCTTCAACGAATAAACGCACGGCGCGTGGATAAATTTGATGTTCTTTGACGAGTAATTTCTGCGCCAAGGTGTCTTCGGTGTCGCCATGTTCGATCCGTACACAAGCCTGATCAATAATAGGACCATGGTCTAACTCTGCTGTCACGAAATGAACGGTCGCACCATGAAATTTCACGCCAGCATCCAAAGCTTGCTGATGTGTATGCAAGCCAACAAAGCTAGGTAGCAAAGATGGGTGAATATTCATAATGCGGTTTTCATAATGCTGAACAAATTGCGGCGTCAAGATGCGCATAAAGCCAGCAAGCACGACCAAATCGGCTTGAAAACTATCAATCGCCTGCTGTAACGCGGCATCAAAACTTTCTCGGTTCGGGAAGGCTTTGCTTTCCACCACCATGGTAGGAATGCCTTGACTAGCGGCATATGCCAAGCCAGCTGCATCAGGCTTATTACTGATCACTGCTGCGATTTGTGCTGGCCATTGTTGGGATTGTGAAGCTTGGACGATGGCTTGCATATTGCTACCGCGTCCAGAAATAAGGATGACGATTTTTTTCATTGCGGCATTGTACCTCTGTCGCGGTCTAAGCCCAAGTAAAAAGCCTGAATTTGACTAAAATCAGGCTTTTCCAATATCAGTAAATTAACTATTCGAACGAATAGAAAACCCTGAATGCAACTTTCTTTTTTGCCCAATAATCTGCGGCATCACGAAATACGTCAAGTAAAGTTTCACGCTGCTCTTTATCAAAATGTTCGGTATTTGGTAAGTGTTCTACCACAATGACGAATCCATTTTGCGAGCCAGATTTATGGACCAAATCGGTTAAACAATCATAAAGAGCGTCAAAATTATGTCCAAAATGTTCAGGAAAACCGAATGCATCGGCCACGCAACTTAGCACCTGCAATTTGTCTTGCGTGTAACTGCAGTCGGCATACAGGAAATGCTGACCTGTCGCTGTCGCCTCTGTCTGTAAATCTAAGCTTCTGAATGCTCTGATTGACTGCACCGCATTTGAGCTGACCGTACTTAACAAACTCATTTCGTCCTCATTCTAAATTTAATATTTTTATGCATTTTTTCATGCATTTCTTATGTATTCAAAATACAGTTTAAGCAATAAACATATCCTTTTAGTGCTTACATAACATTATTCCAGCTAGGGTTGCCAACAAAGACCACGCTCAAGCACTGCAAGGCGGCAACAACGACACTAGGGCGATTTGCGTAAAGCCTATTCTTTAATTCGTTTAAAGCTAGCGTAGTGATCAGCGGTGTAATAAAACTCGCGAAACGATGAAGATTCACCACCAGCAACGATACGTCTTGCCCCACGATTGCGCGCATAGGGCGTTTTGACTGTGTACTCACGATAATATCCTCGCTGTCGTTTAGGCAAAATTCTTTCAAAGTTACCAAACACTGAACCGTCTTTCTCATACGGGAAAGGGCCACCTTGCTTGATTAACGCCAGGGTTTGACGTGCTTCCACTGGTAGATCCTGAACTCGAACTTGAGAGCTGTCATTGGCAAAAATACTAAAACTGACACCCAGCCATAAAGTGAGGATGGCAACTAATTGTCGTAAATGCGTTTTCATTAAAAATTAAGAATCAAGAATTAAGAATCAAAACAAAAATTAATACAAAAATTAAAAAATCAAAGAACGGATAGCATAATCGTATGTTTAAAGCATAGCAAATTTCTTGCTGCACATTGTTAGGCAGGCACTTCGACTAACTCGGGGCGATGCTGCTGGCTGCTTGATTGCGCCTGAAAAAAATGAATAACCTCTTCCTTCATCGCCAATGTATCTTTGACGCCTAATGCAATCAGCTCTTGCGTATAGCTTGCTTCAAACAGTAAATAAGATGCCAATGCAGCACCACGAACATCTGTCGCACCAATTCCACCAAGCATCGTTCTAACAGGCAAAGGTAAACTTTGCGTATGCCGGCTAGCAATTTCATCTAGGCGCTCAGATGGCGCGATAACAAGTAAGTCGACAGGTTTCAGAGGCGTCTTTTCCAACAAATCGGAAGGCAACATCGACAAGGTTTTATTAATCCGTGTCAAACGTTCAATATCCACTGCCAAGCTATCTAAAAAAATACTCGACATGGCATGACCCGCAATTTGGGCTAGGCTAGGATAAGTTGCGGTTTCAAAATTTTGTCGTGGTGGTTCAGTCAAACGACCTGCGCCCACAATCAACACCTTACTTG
>DLGN01000161.1:30435-30676 GCA_002482715.1 Oxalobacteraceae bacterium UBA7693 | reverse complement strand
GCGCCTATACCACCTATGCATCAGTTGGCTTAAATTACTTCTTCGATAAAGTAGCAAAGCCCGCACCGGTTGTTGTGCCAACTCCTGCACCAGCACCAGTGGCTGAACCAACTCCAGCGCCGGTGGCACCGCCACCACCAGCACCAAAGTTTGAAAAATATACTTTATCGTCAACCGAGCTATTTGCTTTTGACAGCGCAGTTTTAGCAAGTGCTCAGCCAAAATTAGATGAAATCGCCAC
>DLGN01000161.1:28772-30368 GCA_002482715.1 Oxalobacteraceae bacterium UBA7693 | reverse complement strand
TTCACCGATCGTTTGGGATCAGATAAATATAATCAAAAACTTTCTGAAAAACGTGCTAGTGCAGTACGTGACTATTTGGTGAGCGCGGGCGTAACAGCAGATCGCTTGAATGCCGTAGGTAAAGGTGAAGCAAATCCTGTGGTTACTTGCACAAACAAAAAACGCACAGATTTGATCAAATGTTTAGAACCAAACCGTCGTGTTGAAATTGAACAAATGACTTTTGAACGTCGCGTGAAATAAACTCTCGCAAACGAGTAGTTAGTTCGATATGTAAAAAATGGCGCTCAAGTTGAGCGCCATTTTTTCGCATGGCACTTACTGCGCAGCTTTCCCTTTAACACCAGCACAATAATCTTTGCTGGCAATTGCTCCAGTAAACCAATAAAGATCCGCTTTACCAGCCTTTTTGATATAGCTATGTAAATCCAAATTATTTTCCTGAACTTCGAGCAATTGAATAATAAAAATATCTGCCTGCGAGTTTCTCTTCAATAAATGCCAAGGCGCTCCCGTATCACCCCGCACATGCTCTCCACCTGCAATCAACATCGCTGCACTTGTTCGCAACATTGCCGTCGCCATGCTGGCGTCTTTTGCCAATTGTATGTGTAACATAGGCGTTAAGGTTTCCCGACTTTGCATACCGCAATGTGAAGTAAATATTTGATCCAGCAAATAACTTTTTAAAAAATCTGGGGGATTAACTGCGGAAGAAAATCTATCAACATCGACGAAATTCTTCTCGCCATATTTATATACCGCGCCAACAAACGCTCTGTCGATATTTCCTGCAGCGAGTGCCGATCGCTTCAAGGCTTCTTGAAAAGTGGGAGCATAAACCGCCCACTCCCAACTTCCTTTTTCTGGCCAGTTCAGAATTTTTTTCATTTGCTCTAAGCTATCTACAGTCTGCAATTTACTAATAGCAGATTCGTGACT
Organism: Oxalobacteraceae bacterium UBA7693; assembly: GCA_002482715.1. Lineage (GTDB taxonomy): Bacteria > Pseudomonadota > Gammaproteobacteria > Burkholderiales > Burkholderiaceae_D > Undibacterium. The sequence goes on along the minus strand of DLGN01000161.1, from coordinate 29,426 downwards.
AGTATCAAGCATTTCAAATACGACCTTCCCTTGAACGCTTTGATCAACATTGGAAAAACGCTCTTGAATAAATCGACGTTCTAATTGATGATGCTCAGGATTATCGTGTTTTTCACCTACGAAGACATATCGATGTTGGCGCAGTAAATCCAGTGCCTTCTTTTCTTCAACAAATTGGGCTTGAGCATTAACAATCTTACCGACCAAACTCTGTGCAGTTTTACTCGATGCCTGCGCTTGAGACGACGCCATCACCAAAGTGCAGAAGAACAAAAATAAAGAATATTTGCGCATAGTCAACTTTTCCACAAAAGAAAAATTCACTATATCTCGACGAGATGATCATCGCAAGCCATCTCATCAATTCAACATCAGATCAGCAATTGACTCGCACTAATTTTTGCGAAGGTGTGAAGAGAGTGGGTTTTCGAACCGACAGAGGAAACGGTCGGTGAACTACCCGGAAAAACCGGGCAGCACCCACCTGTCTGCCATCATACATATCGGTTGTATGTATAGCAGATAGGAATAATTTTAGAATTCTTTTATGACTAGCACATGACAAGAAACACAAAAAAACCAAACAAAAAGCCCACTAAAAAGTGGGCTTTTTGTTTAATTCTGTGGGGTGGACGATGGGGCTCGAACCCACGA
>DLGN01000161.1:28276-28744 GCA_002482715.1 Oxalobacteraceae bacterium UBA7693 | reverse complement strand
CTACCAACTGAGCTACGACCACCACTGAATCACCTGTTTCGTGCACAAGTGCACTGCAAGTGAGCCTCGCATTATACGAGGATTTGCCAATTCAAGCAAATGTTTTCAAGAATCAAGTGACAAACTTTACATTTCCCTTGTCCATAAAAAAAGCCCGCTAAATACTAGCGGGCCAACATCCTATCAACAATAGGATTACAACAAACTCAACAAACCGTGTAACTATAGGGTTTTACTTACTTATTAATTTAATTTATTACAAATTATTACGAATTCAAGAATATCGATACAAAAATTTCTGCGGCAAACTATGATGATCCACACATTCGAAAAAGCATCAATGAATCAACTAGCATCAGGAGGGCCACCTGACTCCTTCTGTTGAATTTCCCACTCCATCCAGTCATCACCAAATAGTTCCGCAGGATGCGCCGTCCGATCTGCGCCGTTACCACATGCCATCGACGT
>DLGN01000161.1:19745-28271 GCA_002482715.1 Oxalobacteraceae bacterium UBA7693 | reverse complement strand
ACAAATCACATCCCCAGCATAAACGTTCAGGATTTTTAGGATGGATGGGAAATTTCTTCGCCACATTGACCTCAACAATTCAAAGAATTGGTGAAATGTACATTGGGCGCTAATAAAAACGCAATCAATACGCTGGATTGACCTGAGAAAAATTGTTTTAGCCCAAGAAAGCGCAGCAACATTGGACACTGCTTGCCAAGCGTGATTTAAACTAAGATCAGAAAACTACTGATTTTTTACAAAAACTTAGATTGCGGCACCATGATTAGCATCTTTAACTTTGAGTAAAGCCTCTAGCAATAATGACGGATTACCAATCGCAAGTTTTTTTGTATCGGACAAGGTTTGACGGAAAGCACGTGCGCCAATCAAACCAAAGGTTAAACCTAGCATATGTCGAGTGACACTATTTAACTTTAAGCCTTTACCACTATCGCCATATTTTTCAAGCTGCTGAGAAATATAAGGCAGCATTGCCAGCACAACCTCTTCACGCGTTTTTGATGGATTCTGATCACCGTAATAGCGAGAATCAAAACTACTTAAGATGTAAGGATTATGATAAGCCTCTCTTCCCAACATCACGCCATCGACATGCAAGAGATGTTGATCAATTTCTTCAAGCGTTTTGATTCCACCATTAATAATGATTTCTAAGGTCGGGAAATCTGTCTTTAGCTGATAAGCATACGCATATTTAAGCGGCGGAACTTCGCGATTCTCTTTTGGTGAAAGGCCTTTTAAGATTGCATTCCGTGCATGCACGACAAATGTGCGGCAACCAGCATCGGCGATCTCACCAACAAAATCACGCACAAATCCATATGAATCGACGTCATTAATTCCTATCCTATGTTTTACCGTGACGTCGATATCAACGACATCACGCATTGCCTTTACACAATCGGCAACCAACGCGGGCTCAGCCATTAAACAAGCACCGAATGCGCCTTTCTGCACACGTTCGGATGGGCAGCCACAGTTAAGATTAATTTCGTCGTAACCCCACTCTTGACCGCGTTTCGCGGCAATGGCCAAATCAGCGGGTTCGCTTCCACCTAATTGCAATGCAACGGGATGCTCCTCTTGATTAAAGTCTAAGTGCCTACCGATATCCCCATGCAAAATGGCGCCAGTAGTAACCATTTCTGTATATAACCAAGTATGGCGAGAAATATGACGATGGAATAAACGACAATGTCGATCTGACCAATCCATCATGGGAGCTACAGATATACGACGGAGGGGCAATACAGGGCTTTTCTCTATGACAGACTTCATCTACTCAACAATCAATCTTATTTAAACTTAATCAAACTTATGCTATTTTAGCGACTCACTACGGATTTATTACGGATTTTTTAGGGCTTTAGAATGGCATCGATCAGATTGAAAAATGGCTCATGGGTCGCAGACATCCGCCGCAAAGGCCACAAGTCTATCAGCAAATCATTCCCAACAAAAGGAAAGGCACAAGTGTGGGCACGGGAGATTGAGGCGCAAATGGACGCTCTGCAGTTCAAAGATGCGAGGGGTTTGACTGGAATTACGGTAAAACAGTTAATAGAAAGATATATTGCGGAAATCGGCAGCATCACGCCTTTTCGTAGGACTAAGACACTAACCCTCACCACCTGGATCAAAACGCATGGCGAACTATCACTAGCAGAACTCACAGCTGATCATTTGATCGACTGGGCGACTACGAGAGCAAAGACAGTTAGCGGATCCACCATTGCCGTTGACTTAGCCTACCTTGGCGTCGTACTGAGAACAGCGAAAGAGTTGTGGCGCCTGCCGGTTGATGACTCGATCACCAGGACAGCCAGGGGAAGCTTGAAATATCTTGGCGTATCGGCAAAAAGTAAGCATCGCGAACGCCGACCAACCCAAAAGGAAATTGACGACATCTGCCTGCACTTCACGACCAAGCGCAGGCAGAAAGTACCGATGGAAGATCTGATTCTATTTGCGATCGCGACAGCCATGCGATTAGGAGAAATATTGCGACTTAGATGGGACGATATCAACCACACGGACAAAACGATCATTATTAGGGACCGCAAGCACCCAACGGAAAAAGAAGGAAATGATCAAGAGGTTCCGCTTTTAAGTGACGCCTATGCAATCGCAATGCGCCAGCAAAAGACCGATGAGCGGATATTTCCAGTAACCGAGGGCACAACCAGCAGCCTATTTCCTCGCGCATGTAAAGCGCTTGGAATTAACGACTTAAGATTTCATGATTTAAGGCATGAAGGGGTGAGCCGTTTTTTCGAACAAAAATATTCAATCGAACAAGTCGCTTTGCTTTCTGGCCACCGTGACTGGAAGATGCTTGCACGATATACGCAAGTTAAGGCGAAGGATTTACATCGCGAAGAAAAGCCCACTTAAATTTAAGGACTTGCATTTAAATTAGTTTCAATTTACCTTGACTGTTTAGTAAATTTTTAAAAATAATCATATGGCGAAATTACTTGCAACAAACTTAATTTTAGATCGCTGCCCTCACTGCAGCACTAGTAATCCTACATACTCATTCGTTGCACAAGCTGAACCAAAAGACTTTGAATGCAATACACACTACTGGAGAATGTATGCATGCTCTAGATGCGCATATATTGTGTCTGCAGTGTCTTACAATTGGGATGAAGAAATTGTGCACTTTGTACCAAAACCTGTTGAAGTAAGTAAAGACATCCCAGATCGTGCAAGAGCCTACTTAGAACAAGCAATTAACTGTGCCAGCCAGCCAGCTGGCGCAGTTATGCTTGCCGCGAGTGCAGTTGATGCAATGCTCAAGGCAAAAAATCTAGTCGATGGAAATCTCTATAGCAGAATTAATGAAGCAAAAAATTGCCACATGATTACAGAAGAAATGGCTCAATGGGCACATGACGTCAGGCTAGATGCAAATGATCAACGCCATGCTGACAATGAACAACCACTTCCGAATGTCGAACAAGCTCAGAAATGCATTGATTTTGCTACTGCCCTAGGCGAATTTATGTTTGTTTTACCAGCTAAAGTTATGAGAGGCTTAAAAGCTGCCAATGATGCCAATACCATCACTGACAACTCTTAAATTGAATGGAGGCGCTAGTTAAACCAAAGCTTCGTTTAGAATAATCAGCCACGATTGTGCATACTCAGCATCTCCATTATGGGTCTTGAACCGCTCAAATCCGGTAAGCACAAAACGATCTCCCTCAATCCAGAGAATCTGAGCATCAAACAAATAGGCTGGATATGGGCCAGTCTCAAATTTAGCAGTTCTACACATGCGATGTAATTGATTGTCGGTCGTTTCTCGCAGACTCAGAACACCCAACATTAAGGGATTGAAGCGATCGAACAGGCGATTCTTAGGGATTGCAACCCCACCTTCCCGCATTTTTAGCATGTGGCATTTCATAATAAACACTGATTAAATAATCAGTATAACATGACAAATTTAGGATTTTTAATGCATTCATAGGCTAAAATAAAAATGACTAATAAACATATGGTTCGAACAAAATGAGACAACAAAAAAATAAATCCTATGGCGCATTTGGACGAACTACATCACCACTAAAAGCAACTCCAAAAAATCCGATAAGTTTCACCCATCGACCTATTTTAGGAAATATTAACAAGGGCACAACAACTATAAAAAACTGGGAATATTTCAACGGGATTCTTATTCAAATCTCATTTAGAACTTCAGAGGAAATCGAGATACTGGGATCAGGTGTTCTGATTGCACCAGGTGTCGCATTTTGCGCAACACACGTAATATTCCCGCATTTAGAAAACATAGCTAACGGGAAGGTAACACCTATATGCTTTGGAATAACTAAAGATGGTTTGCAGATATGGGAGATCAAAGCAACGACCTGCTGCGAAAATAGTGACATTTCTATCTTAGCATTAGAATTCTGCTCAAAGCCGCCAAGAAATAATCTTTTCTCACTATCTCAGATTTCAACCAGAACACCAGCCATTGGTGAAGAACTTACCATTTGCGGCTTCAAAGCTAGCAAAGATAAATTTAGAAATCGAGAAAATGGCGCCTTTACTGAGGGTGCGGTATGGATATCAAAGGGTCACGTTATCGAAGTTTTCCCTAACGGTAGAGACCGCATTATGCTTCCTTGGCCGTGCTTGGCGATAGACGTTTCGAGCACCGGAGGAATGAGTGGGGGCCCCGTCTATGATAAAAATGGAAGCTTAGTTGGTATTCTTTGCTCGTCAATTGAAGATGACGAAAATGGAATTTCATATGCATCGTTAATTTGGCCATCTTTGACCTATAAATTTAGGATGCATTGGCCACTTAATACACCTACCGAGGAATTGACCTTGTTAGATATTGCACATGGCGGGTGCAAAATAGATAAACCTGAAGCATTTATTCAAATAGATGATGAGACAGGAAGAAAAATTTACTATGAAATCTGGAGTTAGGGCTTAACGCAGATCACCCTTCTGCAAAGCACTTAGCAATCCACACCTCTTGCAAGCTAGCGTTAAGCAGGGCATCATGAAGGAACTCAACAAGGGACTGGAAATATGGGAACCAAATTAAAAGCACCTTCAGCGCCAGAATTAATTCCCGCCGAATTTGATTCGGAAGGTCACTGCGTAAATCGGGGGGGAATTCGCGATCACAATTGCGCTGAAATTGACAAGTATCTTGATGCCATGCTTAAGTTAGTTATGGAGGCTAACTCAATAGCTAATCAGCAAAGCACTTAGCAATCCGAACCTCTTGCTTAAAATCCTCGAAATCCTTTATCACTTGGTCTCTGTCGTGCCCGAATTTGAAAAGATCTTCCTCAATTTGTCTTGGGAGTCTAACTGTCGCTTCTTCGACAGTTCCGCTGGTGCTGGGTGCTTTTTCTGCTCCACTGGGACATATACTACTTCTGTTGATGCGCAGCCCTGGCACGCGGCCAGCACGCACATCAGCGACATAATTATGAAACTTTGCATCAAGTTCGACTTTTGATTTTTCATGATTTTCTCTTTCCGTTTTTAAATCTGCTGCGATTTGTTTAAATTCGCGATCACGTTCTGCAACTGCAGCGGTCGAGGTTTTGCGATATGCCTCGCGCTCTTCCATTCGACCTTCTTCTCGCCACGACTCAGGAAGTCCAGCAACCCAACGAACACAAAAGAAAAGCGATACCGCCAAAATCGCGGCGCCAATTATTTTAAGTTTTAGAGAGTTCATCAATTTTCACCGGCTCCGTTTTGTTAAAGACGACTTTTGCGACTAGTGGCGTTATCCATGCCCCGGTATAGATCGCGAAATAGCCCTCGGTTAATTTTCCATGCACTTGCAGATCGACAATCACCCACGATGACAGGATTAGCACCAACATAAAGGCGACCGCGATTTTGTCCACCTTGCCTTTGCTCATAATCAAATCAAAAGCATTAAATTCGAAGCCAGGTGTTTTGTGAGCGCGCCAAAAGCTGACTGCAATCAAAATGAGTGCGATCACTAAAATGATGTGCATGGGCTGCATTGACATCATTTGACTTGTTTCCCATTTTTGAGGTCCTGCAATGTCAAACCACCGGTGTATTGGCAGTGTGCGAGTTCTTTAAAATTTTTCCAGCGTCCTGCCCACACCAAACCCAAGCTTTCTGCGATCACACCGCACTTGCTGAATGTGCGTAGGTCATCCCAGTGGGCCTTGCCATTAACCATCGGGACAAAATCAAATGCACAACCATAGTTGTGGTATGACTCTCCGGCTTTGGCATTAGTGACAGTGTCGCCAAGCGGTTTTTCGAGACGCGGATTGCGCCCTATTGCGGTACGCCCCTGAGCGTAGAGCGCTGCTTGCGATTCGTTATCACGCAAGGTCGATGTGATTAGAATGTCGATGCCTTGCTCTTTGCATGCGCTCACAAACGCTGCACACTTCGCAGCGACCACGGGTATCAAGTCTTTTAAGTCACGGCTATTTTTCATTATTTTCTTTCGATTAATCGATCCAATTTCGCGCTAATTTCTTTTAGATCTTCGCGCACCGTTTTTTTGTTATCTGACAGCTCTGCGCCTTGTCGACGGTCCGTTGCAGCTTGTACAACGCGCGATTCTTCTAGCACAACGACACGCTTGTCCATCGCTTGCCACATGCCCAAGCCCGTCGCAATGAATCCGAAAAATGTGAGCACGTGACCCAGATTGATCGTTGCGTCGAATCGTATTTTTTTATCTAGCGGCTTGTCTTGCATTCTGACCTCTGGTTAATTGGTTTTCTATTTGCGCATCTCTGGAGGAAAGTGATAGCGCGTTTTTTCTTTCTCATAAGCCCGTCGACAGTGTTCTAAGTCGTTGTTTTGAAAATAGAACAAGAGATCAACAATGAATCCAAAAATCTTGTACGGGTAACGATGCTGCAAGCGACCGCAGCGACTACTGAAAGTCTCATCGGCCCAGGTGTTCCATGAAAATGGAAACAGCCAAACATTGAGTAATTGATCAAACGAAATAAACATTTGATTTAAGCCGTGCCGCAACAGGGTAAAACTACTTACAAGAAATGCTTTGATCGGCTGCATATACACCCCCAAAAATTTGACTATAAGGTAGACAAATCAATGTCTTAACCACCTCACCGTTTTGAATAATTACGATGAAATCATCATCACTAATGATATTGCTGACGATTTCGCTGTTTAAGTTCATGCCGAGTTACACACGCTTGGCGGCATCGATAAAAGTCTGATCAAGCTGGGCTGGCGTACGCCCCAGTGCTGTCCAGACTGCCATAATTTCCGCTCGATTACGCTCGAAAACTTGGGACTCGTCGTACCATGCTTGCATGAGTTTACGCTGCACTAGATCAGGTATGGCATTGATCACCGCTTGTACATCATCATCCAACCCTTCCCAAATCAACTGTTGTATTGCTTGCCGACGCGTTACAAAAACTGGCACAGCATCTGCTGGAGTTGGTTCAACACTATGCACGTATGGCAGTTGTATCCACTCGTAGCCGGTGAAGTTGGAGCGCATCTCGCCTTCGACCTCCGTCACCGCTAAATTCGTCGGTGCAATGTCTGTTGTGCGGTCTTGCTCTTGATCTGTTGAGCCCGCATACCAACCTGCAAAGTTGTATTTGTAAAACATGATTTATCCTTAAATGAAGTGGCCGATACATTTTGTTGAGCCTGCGATAACAAGATGCGCTTTATTGTTTGCAGCTGCTTCTTTGATGACAACTGTGCCAGTTGACTTAACAGCTACAAGCGTTCTTGTATTGTCAGTGTTAGCTAGGTTCCCACAATCTACGAGCATGGGAACCCACGTGTTGTTGCCGTACTTAACCCACGCACCCGCCCCACCATTTGCTGAAGTACCATTAAATAGAACCCAGCAACCATTGATGCGCACTGGACACACAAACGAAGCTGCATTACTTGCGGCTGCCGACAGCCCACCGTACTTCATTGAGTCTTGACTAAAACCTGCATCAATCCAAGTAACTCCATCGGTTGTGTACCGTAGATTTTTTGATGTAGTAGTTGACACTACCACCAGCCCACCAGCACCGTCCTCCCATACCTTATTCGCGGTAATGCCGTCTGGCAGTGTCCTTGCAGTCCAGCTACCCGTCAGCCCGGTGGTGCTTGTATAGTAAGTGGCTGAATCTGGCCGGATGCTTACAAAGGTATCACCTAGTGCAATTACACCAATACCGGCAGGCGTGTGAGGTATTGTTTGGGCTGCCCCCCAAGTCACACCATTATCGGTACTTATCTTGCACTGGCCGCCTTGGACTGCTAAGCACTTGCCTGTGTTTACATAAGCTACATACTCGAACCAAATGTTTGTCAGCGCTATATCGATACTCCAAGTTATTCCGCCATCTGATGAATATCGCAAAAATGTGTTGGGGGATGCTATTCGGGTAAAAGCTATAACGTTATTACCGTTATTCACTAGCGTCCACGGATTACCTGCTGCGGCTGCGCCAATAGTTCTCTGAACCCAAGTTGCGCCGCCCGAGGATGTTTCGCAGTAGTCAGAAGCAGCTGAAAAATACGATAAAAAACCAGATGGGGTAACTAATACCTTCTTTACATCCAAGCTATTTATAGTGCTCACAGCTAAGTCAAGTATAGGCAACATTGATGTGATTGCATTTTTTGTAGCTGCCGCCGCTGACAGTACATGCAATCGTTGAATATATTCAACATATTCAAAACCTGTGCCATCAGCTTTAACTCGCACCACTTTTAATTCACTACCCACGCGCGGTGGCAAGCCAGCTAACGCACCCGCAACGTCAACTTGCGCCGCCGCTGCTTGCGCCAAATCTTTGGCTTCTTCTGCGTCAATTTTTGATAAGTTTGCAGCCTCTTCATAATCTTGCGCGGCATCTTTTGCGGCTACGGTGGAAGCTAATGCGGCTTCGCAATCTTCTTTGTTTTCGCCTGTTGTTGTGACTGCGCTTAGACATGCTGTCGCACTTTCATTTGCAGACACAGCATTTTGATATGTTGCTGCACTAGCCGCAT
>DLGN01000161.1:1699-19722 GCA_002482715.1 Oxalobacteraceae bacterium UBA7693 | reverse complement strand
TTGGCAGTTGACCTAAGAATGCGTCAGCGCGCGAATCAAAATTTACAGGATCACTTGTACTCGGTGGTGTGCCGAGCGCTGAGATATTTGTCGGAGCAATTGGGGATGTCATCTATATTTCCTCTAGTTCTAGTTGTATTTTTGCACGGTCAGCAGGGTCATCTCTGATCGAGAATTTTCTCCAAATACCGACGATATTGAGAATCTCGAAAAAGTCACTGCCAGACTGATCTTGTAAACCAACCCAGCCTGCCGGCACAGCATCCAAAACCTTCTTTATTTTGCGAATTTTATTAATATGCTTTGAATCGGCAATCAATGATTGTGATGTTCGCGAATAGGACGGACGAGGTCTCAACGTTGTGTTACCAAACTGGTCACGCTCAATTTTTGAGAAATTAAGTGGATCTGCTTCGACGCCGGCTTCAATATAACCAAGATACGTCGACCGATTAAATATCGCTGCTCCACATTTAACGTCGCCATAATTGTTCACAATTGTGTAACGCAATGACGCGTTTGAATACATCGGCATATTTTGTACAACAGCACTCTCTTTCGATTCGAATTCACTATAAAAATATTCTGTCCAGACCATTGTCTTTCTGATGTTCAAATTGATTTCTTCAGTAAAAACAACTTCACCAGCAACCAACATTTCAACTTGCACGTAAGTTGCAACAAGACCTGCAAACATGGTTGCATCGATGCGCTTGTCTAGCGAGACAACAGCAACAATAGGAGACGAAGAAACGGTCTGCGTATTGCGATACAGATCAAACATTGCATAGCGATTCGAAGCTCCGAGATCCTCCCAGTTTGTGGGATCTAACTCGGGCGACACAGTCCACGATCCGTCATTTAGGCACATGAATTTACGTCCTACCGATGCGACGACGCGAATATCGCCGATTTCAAATATGCCAGATACCCAAGCTATTTCTCCCACTGCGGTATCGACTTCCGGGATTGTGCTGGACGTTAAATTGCTTGATGTGACAGGAATCAACGGAATAACGATCATGATATGACCACCTTCACAGTGTTAATAACCTCGTTTTGCATAGCACGCCCGTTTTCTGTCACAGTGACCAGCAAGTCTTTTATGCGTGTCGTATCTTTATTGCCGTCTTCGGTTTCTTTAAGCAAATCAGAAACGACTGCTGTTAATTCGCTGATTTCGTTTCTTAAGACTTGGATTAATTGACTACTGTTTTCGCGCTGACTTGCGGGATTGAAAGCTGCCGGAACGTTCATTTCACCCTTATAAACCTGTGCGATCATGTCTTGCGGGACGTAGTCTGTGCTGACCGCAAACGAGGGCAATTGGAAGCCTAACTTTGCGGACGTATTCAAAAGACTACCGGCTGTCTGCGCCTGTATCAGCCTTAGCGCCTGCAATGTCGGCTCTTGCTGTTCTGCGATCGCTAACATCGCTTTTGACAGATTGGGCAGCAGCGCATAAGCAGCTTGATCGCCGGCGCTTGCTTTTGCATTGGTGACTGCGAAAGTGGTTTTGGCTAATGCATAGCCTTGCTCGGTGTCTGCTGTTGTGAGCCCTCTGATTCGACGGACTTCATCGTAAACATTGTCAGTCAGGCCTTGCCAAGCATCACGAATTTTTCGCGATGCGTCTCCCGCCTGGCGTGCAATTTCCTGTTCTTGGCGGGAAGTTTCCTGCGCTTGTCGTATCGCTTCTTCAGCTTGTTTGGCTGCTTGAATTTGGTCAAAAATATCTTGATTGGCTTTTGCGTAAGAGTTGCGTTTTAGATCGAGCAATTGCGCCTCGGTCATCGTGAGCTGGTTCAATTCACTTTGTAGACCAGCACGTTCCGCTGCAATCTGACTAGCCAGTTGTGCATCAGCCGCCTCTTGTGCTCGCTGCTGCTGTAGCAACTGGAGCTCGTCCCACTTGGCTCTGTTCGATTCGTTAATCGCATTGCGTTGGGCATTCATCGCTTCTGCAGCAGACATCGTGAGCGCATTGATCTGCGTTTGCAGGCCGATACGTTCTTGCTCAACATCGTTTGCTAGCTTGAGTGCGTCCGCTGCATTTTTTGCGGCTTGCTCAGTTTGACTTAACGTGCCGTTGAGTTTTGCTGTGTAGTCTGCAACTAGCTTAAATGGCTCTGCAATCGCAATCAGTTGTGCATATGTTTTTGCACCCTCTTCTTTTGTTCTATCGAGGCCTTTAACGTAAGCTGAGAATTCTGGGATCGTGTCAATTGAGGACTGACCAAGCGACGCCATCGATGCCGCAACGCGATCTATCAACGGCTGCATACGTTCTGCTTCGGTGTAATAATTTTCGGTAAAGTACTGCGTGCTTGACGCTAGATTTTCGATTCCGCCTGCGAGCTCTGCCAATCGCTCCGCTGCTTTTGCCCCATCCAAGCTTTTATCGAATTCTGCAAAGCCGGCTGCATTCATTACGCCGTTCACGGTGAGTAGGCTATTCGATAATCGCGCTAATGTATCAGAAGCCTGTTCACCTTCGCGTGCAAATTGGCGAAGTGACGGCGCCAATAAATTAGACATATCGTTGGCAACACTAACGAGTAAGTCCGTCATGATTTTTTTATTCGCTTCTGCATCTTTCGCGGCATCGCCGGTGATCGATAAGTTCACTTTAAAATCTTTAGTGAAGTTATTTACCGCATCAGCAGACAATCCTAAAATCGATGCATAACCCAACGAAGATGATTTGATGGCCGCAAAAGCATCGCTTAGTGATTTGGTGTCGCTGATTGCATTATTCTTCTCGCTCCATTTATCACCAGAGAACCAGCCACCTTCTGCTTTGTAGACGTCGCGCACGTTGCCGGTGAACCCCGATTCACCAAATGATCCAGACATCTCTGATTGCTGCAACTCCGCTGCTTTACGCCCAAATGCACGATTCACCAAACCGCCAATGGCGCCACCAATCGCCATGCCGATTGGACCCCAGATTGCGCCAATCGCTGTGCCAATATTGACCGCCGCGTTACCACCCGTTACCGAGTAGCCACCTGATATAGCACGACCGCCATAAATACCAACAGCAGCGCCCCCGGCATAACTTGCGGCCGTGCCGGCGCCAGACGCGAATGCGCTATTACCTCCGCCCGTCATGGATAGGCCTGCTTTATCCAGCCCAGCCTGGACATAATTCGCTACTGAATTGCCAAATCCTGAAAAACCACCAGAAAATCCTTCGTAGATTGATTTCCCCATCGACAGCAAGGAACTACCACCCATGCCGGAAGATCCACTTCCATCACTACTCATTGCTTGGGCAATATTCGAAACGGCACCCGACGCGCTAGTCATTCCGGCTTGCAAAATAACTTTAATCGCATTGGTTTTAAACATATTTTGTATGCTATCCAACAAGGATCTCCCAAAGCCTTTGCCGGCTTCGAAACCGCGATAAAGTGAGTCGTAAATGCCTGTATAGATTTCGCCGTAAAACTTTGTCCATTCGGACTGCTGAGCGCGTAACTGTGCTGTTGATTTGTCGATATTGGCTTGCGAAGTTGCTTTATCAACTAATGTTTGACGCGCTTCATCAGTCAAATTCATCTCTTTTAATTTGGCTAGCTCGCGTTGCAAAGCAATTTCAATTTTTCTCTGCTCTATCAGCGTGTTTCGCTCCACCGCAGAGACGCCTAACAGATCGATCTCCATCTGTGCCAACTCATTGGTCTCTGCCATTTTTTGAGCGTGATCATCCAGCGACTTATTGGCCGCTGTGTAATTGTCACGCTGATCTTGCATCCATTTTTTGGTTTCTTCCCTTGCAGACTTGCTCTCTTTACTAATGTCTTGTAGGAGGCTTGCCTCCATTTTCAAGTCAACTTGTTTAAATTTGTTTAGCTCTTTGTAAATATCAAACGATTCTTTGGTAGCGGCTTTATCTGCGAATTTGGCACGAATGAGTTTTTCCATTTCAGGTGTTAACACACCGACTTCTTTTTTCGCTTCTTCGAAAGCTGCGGCCATACGTTGGGCTGCTGTACCGTTTTCGCCCAACCATTTTTTCATCTTGTCGTTGCTGGTTGTGCCGTTCAACTTCTCTGTTTGCGCTGTCACTTCTTGAATACGTTGGTATACCGCGCCATAAGCCATACCCAATGATTTGACGACTTCGAGACGACCGACATCATTTAAGCCCGCAGCTTTACCTTTGCCAGCAAGTGCTTCGTCATAATCCCTCTTCGCACGTGCCAATGCATCTTGGTCCGCCTCGCGTGCAACCTTCACACCAGGTACGGCATCGCGCAAAGAATTACGTTCTTTGAGTTTTTCGATCTCTTTATCTAAACGCGTAACAGTCTCTTGCGAGGTCTCTACGGTCGATTTCAGCGCTTTATCGTTCGCTTCCTCTGCCTTACTTCCGAATACACTCCATGCTGTAGCAGCTACACCTAATACGGTAACAAGCAAGCCAACTGGACCACCGAGGAACGCCAAAGCGCCGCGTAAGACGCCCGCACCTGTACTTGCAGCACCGACCGCAATCGATTGCGCTGCAAGGGCTTCTGTGTGCGCTAAGCTTGCCGCCGTTGCACGCGCTTGTGCTGGGATCAAACCATTTGTTGTGACAGCCAATGCGCTCGCCCCAGTGGCACTTAAAACAGACTGACGTAACTCAATCACGCGGGCATCTGCGAGCGCTAAGGTCGATGCAGTAGCTGCGACATTCGCTTGAGCCGTTGCTAAATTGGACGCGGCCAACGCACGATTTGCTGCGACAGTGGCGTAAGTTGATGTGACAACTTCAGACAAATAGTTAGCAAATTTGACCGCCATTACTGTGGCCATCCCGCCGGCTAATAGCTCCAAATTATTGGATAAGAGATCGATGCCTCCGGTGACTAATGTGACTACACCACTGGCCTGAGATTGAACGCCTACGAATTCAAGTACGTTATTTTTAAGTACCTGGTATGAACCCGAAATTGTTTGGACTTCTTTTGCTTCTTTGCGCAACTCTTCGAGCGCTTTTGGCAATGCATTGGCCATCACTTCCGCTGTAATTTTGCCGTTCGACGCCATATCCTTTAGTGCACCAACCGGCTCCCCCATACCATCGGCCAGCGCCTTCATGATGCGAGGGCCAGCTTCATTGACTGCATTGAATTCTTCGCCGCGTAAGGTGCCGGATGCGAACGCCTGGGACAACTGTAGTTGTGCACTGGCTGACTCGGTCGCTGTCGCACCGCTTACTTTCAGACCGAGATTTACTGCTTCGGTGATTTCTGCAACTTTGGCCTGCGCTGTTCCTAGCTCACGTGTGCCATTTGAAATACGTGCATACAGTACGCCCGTGCCGGCGAGGTCCGTTTGAGCGTCTTTTGAGATCCTACGCACCGCATCTTGTGCAGTGGCAAGCTCTGCCGTGCTATTGGTAGCGAGCTTTAATTGCGACGTGTACTTGGTGTACTGATCTATTTGATCCGCTACGCCATTGACACTGAAAGCAACTAGCACACCCGCCAGCAATCCTTTAAGGACATTTACCGTATCGCCAAGTGTTCTTGTTTTTTGTTCTGCGACGCCTACAGCACTACCGTACTGTTGCATTGATTGGGAGCCACTGGTTCCAACTGCACCCATGGCTACGGCCGTGCGATTGGCTGATTGCTCAACCTGTGCCAATGCGCGCTCTGTTGCTGACATCTGTTGAGCGCGGCTGCCGGATTGTGAATCACTTTGAGTGTAACGCTGCGCGGCCGCAGCGGAACGGTCATAGGCTTCGCTGACTCTGTCTAGCGATTCTCGATGTGCTTGGAAAACAGGAAGTGAATTATCGACCGCATTAAATTCAACTTTTGTTGCGTTCGTTTCCATTCCCATCTTCCAGCGTCCTTTTAAAAAGTGTATCGAGCGTGCGGATTAGTTCAATCTCGCTGGGTGTTGGCTCTTCGTCCATTAATTCAGACCAGGCTTTTATCTCTTGGAAACTAATTGGTGCAATCCCTGAGAATCCCGGCTGCCTTGTATCGCTTAACTCCCAAAACCACTCCCACACATGGCGGAGTGATTCTGGGAAGTCTGGTGCTATTAGACCGGGTGGTGGCACACCTTTACGCTTGGCCACCCGCTCTAAATGCTTACGGCGTGAGACACCGTCCTTGTCTGTTACTAGGAGGCTAAACTCATGCTTTGCGTAATCGAGAAGGTATTCTCGTTGCCTTCCAAAAAAAGTTTACGCTCGTAAATCGCTGTCTCGATTTGATCGCGGAATTCATCAAATTCCAAAATGAATTCTTCGGCAACTTCGGGTGAATAGACCCACACACGGCCGCCGTACTGGAACGGCGTCCAGCCTGCAATCATGAGGACGATCGTTTCGATGCCTTCTTCTTCGACGACTTCGGCGGTTTTGGTGTACTTCGGGTTTTTCTTGAGTTCGTATTGATTTTGATTGCGCAAATGACGCATCCGCTTGCGGTGTACATCCGCATCTTGCCCACGCACAAAAACAGAGAAGCCAACATCTTCGCCACTGACAGGGTCTTTCATTGGCAATACAATGCCTTCGTTTGATTTACGTTTGGTGTTGTAGCCGCCGATATCGACTACTGTTACTGCTTGCTCTGGTGTGTTCATATTTTCCTCAAATGGTTTTGTTTATTGCTGAAGGTTTTCTTTGCTCTGAGCCTGGTCTTTCTAAGCGCCGGAGTCCTGAATCTGTATCGTAGTGTCTTGCCAGCCGTTAGTACCCTGACCGCGCCCTGCCTCAAAATTGAAAGAGATCGTGCGGGCATTGTTGTCTTTGCTTAATGAGCCATCAACGATCGTGCTATCAGGGATCGCGATTGCGACGAATGGACAGTTAATCGCATCCGTTTCATCCAGGCGAACCACGAAGTTGATTGCGCTCTCTTGGTCAAATTTGTCGTAGATGTCATCGCTGTCTAAGTACACCGTCATGGAACCGTTGACTTGAGTATCTGTGTAAAAGACATCAGGCGTGACTTTGCTGCCTACGGCTTTTCCGGTTGACAGCTTGTTGTCAATCTTTAGTTTGAATGATGTGACTACGCCTTGCTCGATTCCATCTAAGTACACGCCACCACTTAGTCCTGTGAGGATTTTCGTGATGGATTCTTGTGCGACGCTAGTGAAATAGGTGGTAACGTCTTTCGCGCTATCCTGCCCAAAAAACGTGATCGTGATACCGATGTTATCGTCAGGCATGAGTTCGAGTTCAACTGAGCTGACACGCTGACCTAGATGCAGCAGAGACAAACCTGCATCTGGGTTGTCTCCCTCGAACACGTATTCATCTTTTGTGCGTCCAGTCGCTGGCACGTAGGTGACTTTTCCAGGCACGCTAATAACAACACTATCACCGGAGGCTTTAGCAGCGACTGGCTCCGCAACTGTGATGCCAGTGGCCGTCATTTCTACGATTGTAAAATTTTTCGCATTGTTGGCAACACCTGTCGTTGTCCATCCTGCTTGATGGATCACCATACCTACACGCAAAGGTGTATCGAGCCAAGATCCTGCTGCACGCACAAAGTGTGGAGCGGTGGCGGATGCTGTGACATTTGTGAGCGCGGCCAAATCCGCAACTTCAGCAAAGTCGCGGCGGAGGCATGAGGCGATAAAATCTGCATATGTACCGGTGGACAAATGCCCGGTCACATTGCCTGACGACATGCGCATGCCGTGACGTGGTTTTGTTCGCTGACCATCACTACGCTTTTCTTTTGATTCAATCGCGCTCTTTTTTAACGCAAAAGTGGAATCAATCTTTCGTAAATACTTTGCACCTGTCGCACCAGGTAAGGCACCATAAGCGCCAGTGGTTTTTTTCTTGTAGGCTAGCGTGGTGCCTGATTCATCTTGTATTGACATGGTATTCTCCTGGAAAGGTTATCGGGCTACCGTGGGCGCGCCCTGAGCGGTAAAGTACGGTACGTTAAAAGCTAAGATGCCAAGGCCTACAGTGAGCTGTAGCTCATCAGCGGCATCTGAATCGAATTGGGTTGGCGTGATGTTTTTGACGATGCCATCGAGCGTCTGGTTAGCACCGAGCTTTTCTTCGATCTCTTTTGCCATCGTGTCTAAGATCGTTTCGTAGCCATCTGCTGACATGGTGTAACACTTGACGACTAGCGTGGCATTGCGCGACAAGAGCGGGTTTCTACCCGTTGTGGCGACGCTGCTATTTTCCATCCGTACAAATACGTTTAGCGCAGGTAAGTCACTTTCGCGGAATTGCTTCACGCGAGAGTTATAGACGTTTGCGCCGGTTGTCGGCAACCCTGTTAGAAGGGTGACGACTTTTTCACGGATCTGCTGACGGATGTGGTCTGACATTTAGTTTTTCTTTTTTGTCGTAACAACTTTTGTTGTGTCGTCCGCCACTGGATTTGCAGGCGTCTGCACTCGATCTGATTCGATAATGGCGGTCGGATTTACAACATCTACTGCATCGTCCGTTTTAGTATCTGTAGACTTATGCGCGTTGGACACCTCTGTCGCTTCTTGATCCGCTACTTTCAACAGATCCAAACGAGACGGCTTTTGAATCTCTACCAAACCAGCTGCATGCAGGCTATGCGCTTCGTCATCAGGCAAGTCGAGCACTTCACCTTGCTTGCGGTTTTGACCTGATATGGGGCCGCTTTGCTGGCCTAGTTGGGTTACTTTGGTTTTCATGTTTTGCTATGCCTTTTCTAGATCAAGAAAGATCATGCCGTTGCCATCTGGACGAAACTCATTTACTTCGTAATTGACACTTCTGATCGTCAAAACCAATCCGCGAGGGTCTGCTTGTACATCAGTCATCAAGCAGCGAAATGTCGGGTTGGTTCCTGAAACGCTTTCGAGCACCTGTGCGTGTCCATCATTAAATTCGCCTGCGATTTCTTCACCATCAATGAGGGCGATTGCATTAGAGAGTTTTTTGATAGACACGCTGTTCACACGTGCCTGAAGCCGATCAAAAGCCGCCATGGTTACTGGTTGAGATTGATGTTGACTGTGGTATCGCCATTGATCGCTGCTGTCGCCGCATAACCAGCTTGCGTGTTACCGCTGGCAGTCGTCGTCAAGCGTGAATTGACCGCATCCCAGTACAGCAGAGCCCCTTGTGCCGGTGCATCAGTTGACAATTTTGCGACAGCGAATACACCTTCAACCGCAACTGCACCAGATGCACCATCCAAAATATCTGTCAAGGCAATGACAAGACGCTTACCCATAAGTACGGGCGAGCCTGATGCAATCGTGCTGCCTGTCGAATTGGTGAATTCCAATACGGAACCCTCACCGATATAATTTTTTGCCATGCTATTTCTCCTAAACTTTGCCCTTGGAACAATGCGAGATTTGTTAGATCCCGCTTGTCGCTAGATTGATGTGGTGTTATGCGCCTGGATTTTTTGCCAAAGTGCGATATGACAGTGCTTTAACACCAGCATCCATGCGGACTTTATATTCGACGCCATCGACATCCCAACCGTTTTGCTGTTCGAGTACAGGTGTTTTGACGCCGTCCAAATACTGCACTTCAACGGTATCTGTTCTATTGCCGTCAGCTGCGCCATACCATGCGGTTGTAGATACGGCATCGAGACGCGCATCCGCTACGACTTCAAAGGTGTCGCGAACACTGTTTGGTACCGTATTGTTTTTATTCGCTGAGCCAACTTCGAACTCAGACTTTTGAACGACATTGGCAGTGCCACGCAAAGTGCGAGGAACGATCAAATATTTCAGCTCAATATTGAGTACAGATTTACCTTCTTTTTGTAAGGCCATCGCGGCGCTCATCAAGTCAACGGATGCAGTGTTGATACCTGCACCAGTCAACAAATTGGCATGATCAGCATGGAACAATGCGGTGCCATCGGACATGGCTGGATTGCTAGTGAGGATCGCATACACTAAATCGCCCACGGTGCGAATCGCTGCACGGCCCATGAGTCGCGGAATTTTTCCGAATGCATCCACATCGTCATTGATAATAGCTTGACGGGTAATGCTGAATTTTTTGCCGTAGGTTGCCAATTGCACAGATTCACCACGATCACCGACGGTAGCGTAAGAGTATTCAGCACCTTCCAATACTTTTTGCAGAGTTGGGAAGGATGTGAGGTCGATACGTTTACCAACCTTGAAATCTGACAATGTACCTTCGGATGTCCAAAGCTGGAATGTTTCTTCAGCTTCTTCATAGCCTTTCATCATCGCTTTTTCTGCGACATTGCCTAGCAGGTTTGGAAAGTCACTGGTGCTGTGTGTAAAGGCTGCAGCGACCATGCGCATCTTATCCATGCCTTCGGATGACACACCGCTCTTAGATAATGCTAAGCGAGCCAACTCGGATAGTGAGTAGCCGCGGAAATTGTTGGAAACATCATCTTTCTGCAAACCTGCACGTGCCATGATGGACGCTGCAGCACCAATGCGGAATTTGTCGCGCTCATCTTCAACGGTAATGATGCTTGTGCCAGCTACTGAGCTGGAACCACTTGCGATATGAGCGAGCAATTTTGCGTTTGCTTGGTCAACTGTACAGTTGGTATCGTCACCGCATAATTTTTCCAATGCGGCGACACCGTTCATCGTACGGAATTTGTCAAACGCTGTAGCGATGCTAGTACGGCGCAATGATTCCGCAGCCAAAACAGCGGCTGCAATTGCTTGTTCGTCTTTAATTTTTTTGTCTGCTGCGGCTTGAATTTCTGCCGCCGTTAATGGCTTATCCACTGTGGACTCCTTTGGGTTTAGTGCGGCGGCTGCCGCTAGTGATAAATCGGATTGGCTTGCAAGTGTTGGAAGTGTTTTGTAGCGCGCCAGTAATACTTGGCGATCTAGCGATGCTGCCATCGGAACCGCACTTACTTTGACATCGGCGAATTTTTCGGCGATCGCTTGATCTGCTGTGTACCAATGGTCTTTGCCGTCGGTGAGCAGAGCTAAAATAGTGGCTTGGTCTTGTCCTGATTTGGCAGCGTAGCTAGTTGCCATCGCTGCAGCCCACGTGTCGAGCATATCGGCATAGGCGCGGAGATCGGCGCTGTTGCCATCGGCGTACATCCATGGAGCATGTAGCATCAGCGTGGCATTGTCAGCGATCTCGACCGTATCGCCTGCGACGGCGATAAGACTGGAGATGGAGGCTGCTACACCTTCAACACTGGTCGTGACGTGTGCTTTATGGCGTTTGATTGCGTTGTGAATTGCGATACCGTCGGAGACTGATCCGCCGTAGCTATTGATTCGAATCGTGATGCTGGTTACATCGAGTGCGGCGATCTCGCGTACAAAATCTGCGGCTGCGACGGTGTCACCGTACCAGCTTTCACCGATGTCGCCGTAGATAAAAATCTCAGTACTTGCGCCGGCACCAGCGACCCCCTGTGCGGCCGCTATTGGCTTGATGATGTACCATGTATTTTTCTTTGTCATTTTCCTGCACTCCTTAGTGAGTGCAGGCATTGTTGCAATTTAAGAGTCTCAAAAATAGGGAAAAATGAGACTATTTTTTGTGACGTCAATTATTTATCTTTTGTGGCCTCAACAATTTGATCATTGATCATTTTATTGATCAGCTCATGAGCCACATCAGATGAGAAGATGAGTCCTTTTTCTTTACACAATTTTCTGTGTGTATCGATCTGTTCAACTACGTCACGAGGATTGACTCCGCGTTTTCGCATGACTTCGACTTCACTTGCAAATCCATCACGCACTAAAGAATGCCAGGCTAAGGCTTCTTTCATGGGATCGATCCACGGCATGCTCTGCCCCACATACAATGCGTCATCAGCTGTATCAGGATCCACATCAGACGGCATGGGTACCACACCAGATCTGTTTGCGATATCGACGAAAGTAGACCAGACCGGCTGCTGTATCTCGCCTACGAAGTCGTCAGTCAATATTGCATAGTTGACCCACTGCTCTACTAGCTCTTGGCGCATGGCTGAGTAAGTGCCGTTGTAATCTCTTGCTAGACTTGAATAGCTTGCTCCCACACCCGCTGCCACTGCTTTTAACTGGCCTTGTCTGAAGGTGATCAGATTTGGATTTGGTCGGTTGGAATCGATTAGGCCTATTTCTTCACCGACCGCAAGCGTGTCGATAATCATGCCCGCTTGAAAACTGATCTCGCGTGGGCTGGCGTTACCTTCTGAGTCTGTCTCTACCGTCTCAGGACTGTAAAGCTCAGGCGATCCTTTCTTTACGTAGGCGGTCATGGCTGCTGCAATTTTAGCTGCGATGCGCTCTGATTCTTCGTAATCTTTGATGTCTTCTAATCGGGTGATGATGCTGGAAAACTCAGTAACACCACGAAGCTGGCCAATACGATTGATCGAAGCTAAATGTAGGATTCGGCTCCATTCGATTGGCTTGAGATCCGTTGTGCGGATTGCGTAATTGGTTTCACCTGGCATACTCTTATACACATAAGCATAGGTCGGTTGCCCCCACGCGTTACGCTGAATCCCTTGACGAATGTTATTCGATAGATCGTCATATTGAATCGGTATGAGATCCGCTTCGANNGAAAACGGAATGCTGGTACCGTGCGTTAAATATGGTACTGGCCCAATCAATTTTTGGGCGAACGCTTCCCCGTCTCTGATCCATGTTTGTGCCAGCATACGGCTACATTTTGCCCAATGGAAGCGGTGCGACACTTCAGGAGACAGACACCATTTTCGGTACCAGAAGCGGAGCTGCTTTGCGTACTCTTCATGTATCGTGCCATCCTTGCGCCTTGGTTGCGGCTCTACACCAATGCCGTTGGGGCCGATGATGTTGTTGACCATCGTGCGGATAATGCCTCTTGAAATATCGTGATCACGCTCAAGTGCTCTTGCCTGGTTGCGCATCGCGACTGCGCCATGCTGCACCAGGTCATTGGGAGATTTATTCCCTTTGGCAGATTTTCTTAATCGTGATGGTTTTGCTGCTTCGTAGTTCGCTAGTACATTGCGGGCGGCGACTCTGCGAAGTCCTGCCGCTGGTGAAAAATAACCGACTAACTTGTCAACGGCATTCAGATTGGCTAGACGCTTTTCCATTATGACCGTCCTGAGAAGTTCGCTACCGCATAGGCAAGGCCTGCAATCTTGGGGGCACGCGCCTTACTTGATGATTCATTGGCTGCGCGTTGCTCCCACTCTTTACGACCGGCGCGGATTTGCTCTAGATCTTCCATACGCAAGAGGCGATCACCTAGACGCACTTCTTTTCCCTCAAGAAGTCCTGTCTCTGCCTCTAGGTATTTGTCACGCATTTGCGCGGCGGTATATTGTGGATTGGTCATAATGCTCCCTTTCATTGATCGATCGATCCTACAATTTGTGGTGTCTCAAAAATAGGGAAAGATGAGACTATTTCAATCGCCTTTAATGTCTCGGTAAAACTGACCTTTGCTGATGCCGTACTTTTGCTGCAGCTCTAATCTGTTTCTGCCGTTAAATTCTTTTCTGATTTGCACGGCGCGACTTTCGTTTTCTTTTTTGCGAATATATATTTCATTACCACCCCATTTGTCACGCATCAGATTTTTTAACTTGGTTTCGTCGGTCTCTTGGATCAAGTCACCTATCACTAGGCGACATAAATTGAAGAAGTCCGTAATGATGTCGTCAGAATCGGTCATCTAAACCCCCTGTCTGCCCAATCATCTTTTGCAAATTTGTTCTTTGATGTGGTCTTTGGCTTTGGCTTTGGCTTTGGCATTGGTAAAGGTGCACGTAGTGATGGTTTAACGACGTCTTCCGGTTCAGTTACCTCTGCGGCAATACCATCACTATTTGCGGATGTATCCAATGGATTTTCAACGATTGTTAAGGGTGCAGAAAACAAATCTAGAATGCGCGGCTGAACTCGGGATTCAAGTTTTTGCCATTGCTTATCTGTGAATTTATTGAGATCGAGCATGTGGCATACAAAAATACTATAGACAGTACAATCCCAAGTTTCATTTCTTGGTTTTACTTTTACCCATCTGTGCGCTTCGCCCCTTGATGTTTTAACTTTGATTCGTTCTTCCGCAGCCATCTGGGTAAAGAATTCATCTGGCAATTCTTTCGAGAAATGTATGTAGCCGGGGCCTGGGATGGCGATGTTGAGACGGTTGTAAAGATTGTCTTTTGCCGTATCTGTGCCGACTAGCCATAGTTTTACGCCGTTCTTGATGCGACCACCTCGCCAGTTCACATCTTGCAATGAAGCTCTACTTTTGACAGGACACCCTTCTTTTGATTCCCCTTTAATTGCGTAAACCCTGCGAGCTGTTCGCTTACGACAGAAGTTGTAAACTTCGTGTGTGAAATGTCCGCCAGTATCAATTGCGGAAGCATGAATTGGTAACATGCCACCGCAGACATGGGGAAATTCTAGCAACAGATAGTCATCTAGCTTGTCCCATTCTTTTTCTATCGATGGATCTGCATCGATCACCGTGTAATCGATGCACCACATTTCTTCTTTATATCCAACAGCGTAGGTTACGACTTCGAATCGACTGTCTTGCACGTCAACAGTAGCTACGACGATCAACCCGCCGTGTGGCACCGTGCGTAATCTGTATGGTTCTGCACGCTTTCTTAATGCACTTTCATCTGTCTTATCACCTACTTCGGCATATGATTCCCCTAAAGTCGTATTGATGAAAGTTTTCATTTCTGCCGGGTCGCCTGCGGCTTCTTTGTTTTCTGCTGAAATAAATTCCTCAACAATTTTTACCCACGTTGTCATTTCGCTGTAAGCGGTCCAAATAAAAAATGCCACATGCTTAGGCTTTTCTATGACTTCATCATCTACATTTCTGTAGTTGTTCTGAGGGTCTATCCAAGTTCCATTTTGCGCAATCCAACGTCCCGATTTTGCTTGGATCAAATACTCTTGCTGCGTTATTGAATCATTGCAATGTGGGCAAACATGTACGACTGTTGTCGGATCATTGTTAAACCACTTGAAGCCGAAAGCTTTTTTTCTTCCTCCCCACTGCAGCACAATCATTTCCCCGCAGCCTTTGCAAGGAATGTGTGCCTGAAAACGAAGCTTTGCTTCTGCCGCTCGTGCCTCAATCATTGAAAGATGTTTTGTTTTTGGCGTTGACCCAAAAATACTCTTAGGGAACGTCGCACCCTCAACTCGTTTCGCAGCAAGCTTTGGTACACTCCCTTCCCCCTCAACGTCTTTATCGCAACCATCCAACTCATCGACGATGCCAGTGTCAACCGAGATCCGCCGAAAATTCTTCGCTGACTTCGCGCCTTTCAAATGAACTACTGAGTAGAGAAATTTCTTTCTATTCATCGTATTGTTTTTATTCTTCGCTAAAAAGTCAGGAAATACTTTTCGAAGAATTGGTACATCGCGAATCATTGGCTCAAGTTCAATCGTGCAGAATTCGTCACTGTCACTGTCCGTTGGCTGCCAAACCGCGATATTTCGTTTTTTATGTTCGGCAAAATAGCCAATCGCTGCGAGTAACATCTTTGTGTATCCAGTTCGAGCAGATTTAACAAAATCGACTTCTTCAAGCTCATCATCAGACATGGCATCCATGATGGCCGTTTGATACCAAAAGGCCTTCCATTGCTGTTCAACATAAGAAGATTCTGCAGATAAATAGAAATGTTTAGCCGCCCACTCTGACAATCGCAGCGGTTCAACCACGGCAAACACTTTTAGTCCACTTGAAATTGCCCTGTCAAGCTCCGACAAATCCATCAGCAATCCTCACTTTCATCTAGTATTTCTTTTTCGTCCATATCAAGATCCTCAAGCTTAATTGCCGCAGCAAAATTCCTTGCCTTCGCTAGTTCTGAAGTAATGAATTCATATTCCTTGCTGTCGATGTCGAAGCGCCGTTTAAGATTGACAGGTATGGCGTCGAAGATGCCAATGATCTGGCGCCCTACACGTGCCAAAGCGGTTTCCAGTAGTGCGACTGGAGCAAGATTTTTTCTTGTGACTTCATTGGCCATTTCGACACGTTCTCGTTGTGCGCGCGCAAGTTGCGCACGTTCAACCGCTAGGCCGAAGTTTGCTCTACCGGCTGCTTCGTTGCGGAGATGAAGACAGTAGGATAACAACCAATCCTGCCCGGTGTTATCTAGCGATATGACACCTCTTGCAAGAAGGTCGCTCACTGCTGGCTGGCTAATTCCTACCAGTTCACCAAACTCAGACTGCGTCATCTTTCTATCTATTTTCATAATATAACCCCCTTAGATAGTTCTCGCGAGTAGAGAAAATACGTGGTTCGAATTACCCTTGCTTGAGGTGCCTAGGGAGTACCTTTGGTTTTTCATCGGGCGGTCTCCAATGCCTTTTTGAATTCGCTTTCGAATTCTGTTTTGTAGTGCTGATTGAACGTGTTGATGGCTACGTATCTGAAGTCAAAGGTTTGTTGATAAACAGCTGATGGTACGAAGATAAGGACTGGCTTGACAGCTGTCCCATTGGCGAATCTGATACGTTGCCATATCCCTAGCGGTCTACCGCCTGGCTTGCCGACGAAGTATTGGAAGCCCTGAGTCTTCTTCGATCCTTTGGCCAAGGACTTCTTTCGCTTGTCTGTCATGTTAGCTTTGTAACCAGCTTCAGGAAACGCCTTGAAGTACGACAAGATCTGTACGATCTGGCCGCGATTCATGTTGCCGAAGTTGTCCATCTGTGCACCTGAGCCAGGTACTGCACGGTATCCGCTTGGCATTACGCCTGCACGTGTCAATGCATTCTCAAAGCGCTTGAGCTTACGCAATCCTCCTTTGATGTTTGGAAGTAGATAATCTGCTGCTGTTGTGCCTTTACCTGCAAAGTCTTTGAGCATCACTACCCCACGCAGGTTGTCACGTGTCGCGTACTGAACGTAGAGGCTGGACATCGTGTATGGAGTTGGTCTATCGAATACGTCTTTGAGTTCGAGTTCAAGAGCCAGCTTCGTGCGCGTCAATGACGTGTTCATTGCTTTTGCGATCGCGAATGACTTTTGCTTTTGCATCTGGTTTGCGCTGACTATCATCTGCGTGATGTTTGATTTGATGTTGACCTTAACCATTACTTACCTTTGACGAGTTGTCTATGACAGGTCTTTCATTGTCATTTTCTGTAACTGCTTTTCGTTTACTCCACTCGAGTCTAATAACAGCCTCCAGCGCCTTTCGAGCATCAGCACCTCGCTTAGACTCAATCAACTCCAAATAAGCCCGCCTAGCCATCAACCCACCCAAACTCAGCACATGCCTCGCTTCACATTCCATTCGCCACTGCTCACTATTTTTATCAATCATCATATTTCGCAGGGTCTTGCAGGGTATCGTTTTAACCCTGCTGCTCTATAAGCCTTATCTATCAACACTCTTAGCAGGGTATGCAGGGTTAGCAGGGTTTTTAAACGTGGACAAATAAAAATAAAACACAACACATACATCACACACACATTATTTATTACACACATGCGCGGAAAACACTGCTAACCCTGCATACCCTGCTGAAACCCTTACTGGTATTAGCTATAAAAGCAGCAGGGTTAAACAAAGTGCCTGCATACCCTGCGGCTAATTACCCAAACCATGGGTATCTGCCTGCTGTCTAAAATGCGTGCACTGGCCATGCAGATCCAACTTCTCATCCGGGCGAACAATCTCAAATATCATGTAAGACTTCTTAGGCTTCCCATCCAAGGAAATTTCTTTCTTGCACTTATGCTCGCGGCTATCCAGCAAGCCCGCAAACTTCGTCAATGACAACGGCTTCTCACCATTGCGATCACACCAGCGCTTATAAGCAATATACAAATCAGAACTCAGGCATGAACAATAAGGGGCCTCAAGCAATCCCTCTTTCCAAGAGAAATGAAACGCATCCCAACTAGCCCGACCAAACGCAATCACACGCTCTTTCGCTCGCGTCATTGGCGGCTTGGTATGCTCATTAAAATCACTTAAGTCATAGTTCAGCAAGAAGTGATAAAACGCTTCCAATCCACCGTTTTCAATCGACGTCACCACGCGCTGATAAAAATCCTGATCGCGCACATGCCG
>DLGN01000161.1:0-1660 GCA_002482715.1 Oxalobacteraceae bacterium UBA7693 | reverse complement strand
TCACAACCAGAAAGCGGCGATCTTCTAATTCAATAGGAATAGGCTGCGGTTCATTCGACAAGAACACGCAATTCATGTGATTATTTTCTTCGCGCAATGGAAGATTCTTGGGATTCACCTGCATACGCTTGCCGGTGATCATGTACTTCAAGGTACCGTTGTGGCTAAATTTATCATCGCGCGACAACACCTCTTCAAACAAGGTGAACAACTTGCGCGAACGCCAATCCGTGAAACCGGACTCAAGCTGATGCTGCCCAACAGTCGTGCCATACTCACCATAGATAGGACGCAAGATCGAATCAAACAACAGGCTCTTACCCGTACCTTGCTTTTCACCAAATACCAGCAAAGCAGTCTGCATCTTTGCCCCAGGCTTTTGCAAAGGCAACGCCATCCAGCTCAAGATAAATTTAAATACCTCAGAATGATTATCCTCAGAAGAACACAACGACTCGATCAACTCTAAGATCGGTGCAACCAAATCCAAATTCGGCTTAGGCACCAAAGGCCAGCCAAAAAAGATATTCACATGCGTCTCAAGATCCACAGTCTGTGTCGGATCAAACACCAAATTCTTCTGCTCAACCGTATTGCGTCGTGGGTCCTCTTGCCAGCGTGATGTCAAGTCAGGCGTATAGTTGGCACGCACAGCTCCCAAGCTCATCACTTGACGACCGATCATGTCCCACACCGTTTCAGTACCGCGCAACAAAGTCAGGTTATCCAACATCTCATTCAGACGCACACCCCCGACCCCCAGCTGCGCAGCGGCACCGCCGATCAATGCAGGCAATGCTTCCTTCTGAATAATTTTCTTCTTCGGATTATCGATCCACGCTTTAGCCTCACGCTTACCAACATACGCCTCGAGAGCCGCCCACTTAAATTTGCGCTTCTTATGACTATCCCAAACTTCCTTGACCCCAAAGATCAACAAAAAGCGCAACAACAAAGCGTCACCGGCTGGCGCATCACCCTCTTCTTCTGGCATATCAACGCAACCATCAGCCGCTTCATTTACCAAAGTGGGTGCGGGAGACACAGCGACAGCCGCATCAGCAGATCCAGACAAAAACGAACGCAATTGCACACGCAAAGCATCGACACCTTCAACGCAATGCAAATCATTGCAATCAGTCAAATAAGGCAAAGATTCATCTGCCTTAGATGAGCGACGCACAGCACTAAACCGAGGAACAAACACAGACCCACCAACTGCCGTTGCAGCAGCTTGCGCTTTCTTAACACCAACATCGCCCGTCAAATAATCATCATCTGCGCAGAACACAATGCGGCTCGATGGATACAAGGCCGCCAAGATCTTAGCCCCAGCCAGCAACATACCCGCATCAAAACAAACATAAAACGGCACGGAGAAATCCAAAGCCAAGCGCACAGACCCACCAGTTGCATACCCCTCACCAACCAAGATCACATCACCATCAGTCGGCGCATCACCCAATCGGCACATCGCACCGGATTTATCCATACCAATACTAAATTTCTTCGACCCATCCGCATTAATCTGCTGCTTACCAACTAATGCAGATGGCTTGGCATCATAACGAATCATCGGAATAATGATCGCCCCATCATGCAAGAATCGGCACGACTCAGCATGTACCTTCTTACGCTCAAGATAAGGACTCACCCCATC
>DLGN01000328.1 GCA_002482715.1 Oxalobacteraceae bacterium UBA7693 | reverse complement strand
GGTGAGTCTATGGGTATGGCTGCTGAAGTGTATAAAGGTGTTTGCACTGATTTGCCTCCGCAGCGGAAAAAATAGACGGCATAAATTTGCACAAGAAAATTAGCCCGAGTAAAAAAGTAAGTTGAGCTAAAGTTTTTGTCGTAGTATTCATTCAGTTAAGAAATCCCTGATGCTTTTTATACGCATTGGGGATTTTTTTTGGCGCAATGTAAAGACAGATTGTACAATCTCGCCTTATCGGTAAATTGAATATCAATGTGATTGATGATTCATTATTCAAATATGGTGAGTAGGAATGCTCATTTATTCTTTCAGCCTGAAAACCGCGACTAGAAAGCGAATATGATTAAAAATTTTTATACCACGGCTGATTACGGTTACAAAAAGCAGTTAGTAAAATATGCGGGCAAGATTTACGAACTTGATGCTTTTAATAAAGACCCTCACTTGGCGAATGCGATTTCTGAGGCGGAGTTTGTGAATCAGGGTGTGGTTGATGAGCGCGCAGTCAGGGCATCTGCGGGATTGACGATGATGGCGGCAATTTGGGTATTTTGTCTCGCTTTCTTTTATGGCTTATTTTTGCCGATTACTTTATTTGCGACCTATTCTTTTTTTGATTTTGTGTTGCGGGTTTTTGTTGGTGTGCAGTATTCACCAACGATGGTGATTTCTGCATGGATTAGTCAGCGCGTTTTGAACATGCAAGCAGAATGGGTTTCTGCGATGCCGAAACGATTTGCATGGACGATAGGCGTGATACTTTCTGGGATTGTCGCCTTCCTTTTTTGGACTGGCAATAACGGTTTGAATACGCAGTTAATCTGTGCCGTGTGCGTATTGTTTACCTGGATGGAGTCTGCTTTTGCCTACTGTGCAGGTTGCCACATCTATCAATTACTTAACTTGAAATCAGAGGTATGCAATGGCGCTAGTTGTGAGGTTGTTAGGAACTAGAGCTGATTGATTTCTCAAAAGGCGGAGGGCTTCTCTGCCTTAACTTCTTTATCGTCTATGCCGCTGGGATTTAATATTGTCCATGACGATGTCAGTGTATTGATGAATCCACATTGTTCAAGCGCCCGAACAAAACTTCCATCATCAAGATAGCATTTTAGTTCAGCAAAAATCGCTTTCGCCAAGGCTGTCGCTTGTGGGCTTTTGCCACATGCGAAATGGCGTGATCCAGTTAAACCAATTCTTAATCCCGGTACTGGAATCAATTGGCAATCATCGAGTTCTATTGTTAATTCATGGTGAGTAGCGAACGGTGCGAGTAAGGCATCGACTTCGCTACTACTAACCATGTAGACCATCTGCCGCCATGTTTTTACATCCAGACAATTGTCGATTCCTAATTGCTTTAATGTGTTCCAGTCGGCACTCCAATCACGATTAGAAACCAAACGTAACTGTTGAAAATCGTCCAGTGATTTGCAATTGAGTGCATGCTGATTATGTGCTGCGGTATAAATTCCGACGATAGAAAGTCCATCAGCAATCATAGGTGGGGAAATGCAAATCTCTTCTGCATAAGCGATTAAATCAGACTCCCAACAAGTCGTCGCCAAGCAGGTGATGGTCGATTGACGTAGTTGCTCGATGCCATTCGCATAGCTATCAATCGCAATTAATTTATAGTCTGAATTAGGCCTTACGGTTTCTAATGCTCGGATAAAAAATGCCAGCTCAACGACGTCGCGACGACTGTACATACCTCCGAACTCATTCACTTCTTTATTTTTGCGTGAGTTTAAAAACAATTGATAATCTTCAAGTACATCTTTCGGTACACCTAATCGAATTAGATTTAAATCGATTTGCGGCGCGACTAAAGGTAAGAGCATGCGGATACTAGTACCTTCACCGGGTAAGGATTCAATTTCAATTTTCCCACCAAATAACTGATTAACGACGGTATGCGCCAAGTGCATACCTAAGCCGCTGCCACCTTTTCCTAATTTGGTGGTGAAGAATGGCTCGAAAACGCGGCGTAGGATGGTCGCTGAAATACCATTTCCATCATCGCTGAAGATAATTTCAACTCTATTTTGATCTTGTAATTTTGCTGTCAAAAACATGTGTCCATGTTCGATATTGTCAAATGCGTGCAGTAGCGCGTTGTTAATGAGATTGATGAAAATCTGGCTCAGTGGGCCGGGGTAGGCATCCATCATGATGTCATGTGCGACATCGATATTCAGTTGATGTGGCGTTTGTTTAATACATGGAAGCATGGCTAATTGTGTTTCTTCGACCACATCAATTAAAAGAAATTGCCGTCTTTGCTCCGAATGTTGATCCGCGGAGAGTTGTTTAAAGCTGGAAATTAAAGTCGCTGCCCGTTCCAAATTTTGTTGCAAAATTGTGGTGCCGTGGGTCGCCTCAGTAAAGAAATCTTTGAGCGCTTTGCGCGTGAATCTGGTTTCGCTAATGATTTCCAGTTCTTTGATTTTATCGCCCAAGGTACTGCTAACTAACAAAGCATTGCCAATAGGGGTGTTGAGTTCATGTGCAATGCCTGACACCAATGAACCAAGTGCAGCATTTTTTTCATTTTGTACTAATTCGGAACGGGTGCCTTCCAGATTTTGTAAGGTGTCGATTAATTGCGCGTTGCTCGCGGCCAAAGCACGGGTGCGCTCATCCACTCGTGTTTCCAATACTTGGTTGCTCAATTCTAGTTCACGTTTTAGGCGCACAGATTCGCGTAACTCACGCCTGGATTGTCGGGAATCCCAAATCAGATAAGCGACAATTCCTGTTAGCCAAAGAAAGATAATACCTAGTCGAAAATGTTCTGTTGGTATCCATTGTCCGGTGAGTTCGACCGACTCTAAGCTGATGCTGTGCTTACCGGGAATGACATTACTTCCAGTGATAAAACTGATCGCAACAACTTGGTCTAACTGAGGCCCCAGATGTTCAATGCTAGTGGGATGGGATTGTGTCCACCAAGACGCCACCATAAATTGACTTAATCTAAACTCCACAGATTCAGCAACCAGATTTGGGTCATAGACGACTTCATGGGGTTTGAGCGAGCCAGCTGTGTCGTTTGAATATGCAGGATTGAAATTGCGCAAGAAGACGCGGACGGGATTATGTTGTTCAGTGCCAGTGCTGCGAATTTGTAATCGTAAGGTATCAAACTGATCAAGATTAATTCCAGAATTGTCGTCTTTTAATTTGATCGCTAGTTCGCAAAATGGCCATTGATAGGTGGCGGCAATTTCGCATTCCATTTTCAATGCGCGCTCACTTTTGATTAATTTTGCGACGCTATTTCCACCTTCCGGACGGTCATCTATGGCAGATACTTTGCCTTCAGACATGAAGTCAACTTGTAGGCGGCGCTTTATCCAATGCTCATTGGCATACAGTGCCAGCAAGCTGAGCGCAACCAAACTTAAAATGAATCGACGAAAAAAGTGATTCATTGATTGATGTTGAACTGACTGATTCACAATCTTCCACGAATAGCAGTAAATGATTTTTTATTCTACTCGTTTTTTGCCTTGCTTATTGTTAAAAATCTAAAGCCAATGTGGTGGATTTGTCTAATTGATTTAATCCGCTAAAAATGCTTGCCTTACTCTCTTTATCACTAGATACTTGCACATATTTTTTAAATATATTAATAGTTGGAGCCGGTAGCTTTTTGTGTATTCAGTTCTGTTTTTAGTTCAGTTTTTGGTCAATTTGGATCTAGGTTTGGATCAACTTTATTTGATGGTAGATCAATGATGAAAAGTTTTTTCTTGGTTGTGATGACGCTGCTGCTCTCTGCATGCACTTTGCAAAGTAAGGAACTTAGCGCAGGTTTGTTGCTGTGCTTTGCCTCGCTTGCTATTCTCTTTGTCGGCATTTGGGCTAAGAATTTATACGCGATGCGTATTGCTGGGATTCAATGGCGATGGCCTCGACCAGTGGAAGTTCTCATTGGAGCCATTACTGATTTTTTTGATACATTGGGAATCGGTTCCTTTGCACCTAGCACAGCATTTTTTCGCTTGGGGAAAATAGTTCCAGATGAATTGATTCCGGGAACCTTAAATGTTGGACACACTTTAGGAACCATCACGCAGGCGCTCATATTCATTCAAATTGTTGATGTTGCTCCTGCGACTTTGTTGCCGATGATCTTGACGGCTGGCGCTGGCGCTTGGCTGGGAACGGCGATCGTTGGTAGCTTACCGCGCTTTCATATCCGTTTGGGTATGGGCGCCGCGCTTTTACTTGCGGCACTGATTATGCTGATGTCTTTGCTAGGATTGTTGCCGGCAGGATTGGATGCGCTGGAGCTGACTGGCTGGAAGTGGTGGGTTGGGGTGATTGGAAATTTCGTGCTAGGGCTATTAATGCCGCTAGGAATTGGACTCTATGCGCCTTGCATGATTATGGTGAGCTTGCTTGGGATGAGTCCTTTGGCCGCATTTCCGATCATGATGGGATCTTGTGCTTTCTTGATGCCTATCAGTAGCATAGGATTTATCCGCAATCAAAAATATTTGCCATCAGCCGCACTCGGTGTCGCGATTGGTGGCGTGCCTGCCGTACTGCTCGCTGCCTTTATCGTGAAGTCTTTACCGCTTGATTACGTACGTTGGATTGTGGTGCTGGTGGTATTCATTGTTGCGATCACTTTATTGAGTTCTGCGTATCGTGAGCGGAGACTGTCAAAGGTCGTCACTTGACTGCATGCAGTTATCTGATATTTCAAAGTGATTCAATGGCTATCCAGTCACCAATGGGGATAAAGCCAGGGATAAAACCAGGCATAAAATTGGAGATAAAAAATCGTCGCCTGCCACATATTTAGTTCAAACAAACGTTTGATTTATATGCTAGCCNNATGTGCTAGCATGCGCCTCATGAAAAAAATTGGATCACATGCAGAAGGGAAGGCAAGTCCTTCCGGCAATAGTCTCGGATTAGGATCGACCGATTCTGGCTTTCGCACACCAGCAGTTGAAAAAAATGCTGCGGATAAAAATCTCCGAGCTGACGGGCAAGAGGCGCGCGAACGGCTGTTTAGTTGCGCTATGCGCTTGTTTGCTGAAAAAGGGTATGCGCGTACCTCAACGCGTGAAATTGCCTTGACCGCAAAGGTGAACATTTCTGCGATTAGCTACTATTTTGGCGATAAAGCGAGTCTCTATCGTACGATTTTTAATGATCCTGTAGGTAATCCTACGATACATCCAACGCAATTTTTGCAGCCCGGCCTGACTTTACGTGCAGGCTTGGAACTATTAATGCAAACATTTGTCGATAGCTTTAAGCAAAGTGAGCGTGCCCAAAATTGCATGAAATTGCATATCCGCGAAATGCTTGAACCAACCGGATTGTGGTTAGAAGAGATTGACCACCAAATTAAACCGGCACATCAGGCCTTCGTCAGCTTTCTGGCAAAGCAACTTGGTATTCAACGCATCGATGATGATTTACATCGGCTAGCATTTGCTCTCTCTGGACTGGCTTTGACTTTAATGGTCAGCAGTGACGTGATCTTGGCGATACGACCAGGATTAATCAGTAAAGAAAAATCGATCGATGATTACGCAGAACGGCTGGTTGACTACGGCATGAGTATGTGCGAGCAGGAGCGACTGCGTCGACAGGCCAAGCGATCTGGCAAGTGAGCCGACAGCCGTTGATGCTGTATGCATTCGAAGCGATGAATAAAGTTGGATAGTGAACACAGATTTGATGAATTAACCAGATGAAGGATGTGACAATGAAGAACACCATGATGCCATTGAAGTTGTTAGTAGTAGTCGTGCTTAGTGTAGTGATTCCGGCGTATGCGCAAAGTTCTGCGAGCGCGAAGGCTAGTTCAGCAAGTGCCACAAGTGGCACAAAACCATCGTTAACGGTGACGGCAACGCAGGTCGGGCAATCACAAATGTCGACTAAGCTTGTTGCGAATGGCAGCGTAGCGGCATGGCAAGACGCGATCATTGGATCTGAATCAAATGGCCTGCGAATCGCAGAAGTGCTAGTGAATATTGGCGATGTATTGAGCCGTGGCCAAGTGTTAGCGCGTTTCGCTAATGAGGCGGTGAGTGCCGACGTAGCGCAAGCAAAAGCTGCGTTTGCCGAAGCAGAAGCAACTGCCGTTGAGGCGACAGTCAACGCTGATCGTGCGCGAGGCTTGCAAGCAAGTGGTGCCATCAGTAAACAGCAGATTGGACAATACCTGACCGCCGAGCAAACTGCGAAAGCGCGTGTTGCTGCGGCAAAAGCGAGCTTGGACGTGCAACAACTTCGCTTGAAATACACGCAAGTATTGGCGCCAGACTCTGGTGTGATCTCCGCACGTACAGCGACGGTTGGTGCGGTTGTTGTCAATGGGGCGGAATTATTTCGCATGATCAGACAAGGGCGGTTGGAATGGCGCGCTGAAGTAACTTCTGCAGATTTAAGCAAGATTTCAAATGGTGCGCAAGTGATTGTGATCGCACCAAACGGCGAGCAAATCCAGGGCAAAGTTAGGATGGTTGCACCGACAGTCGACGTCAGTAATCGTACTGGTTTAGTTTATGTCGATTTGTTGCAGCCCAAAGATAAAAAACAATTGCATTTCTTTAAACCTGGCATGTTTGCTCGTGGAGAATTTGTTTTTGGTAGCTCACAGGCGATGACCGTACCGCAGCAAGCCGTGGTGGTTCGCGATGGTTTTAGTTATGTATTTAAACTGAACGCAGATCAACGCGTAACACAAGTCAAAGTGCAAACTGGCCGTCGTATGCAGATCAATGGTAACGAAATGATTGAGATCTTGAGTGGTGTTAATGCAGGAACTCAAATTGCTGCGAGTGGTGTTGGTTTCTTAAATGACGGCGATTTAGTCAAATTGGTGACCGCTTCATCGAGTGCTGCGGCACCGGTAAAGAAATAGAGGCGCACTATGAATTTTTCTACGCTTTCTATTCGAAACCCTATTCCGGCGATTATGCTGTTTGCATTATTGTCACTGGCGGGTATTCTGTCTTTCCGCAGTACGATAGTACAAGATTTTCCCGATATTGAATTGCCATTGGTAACGGTCAACGCGAGTTTGCCTGGCGCAGCACCAGCACAGTTAGAGACCGAAGTCGCGCGTAAAATTGAAGACGCCGTCGCTAGTCTACAAGGTGTCAAAAACGTTTATACCAAAGTGCTCGATGGTAATGTTTCTATTACCGTTGAGTTCATTTTAGAGAAAGTATTATCCGAAGCGGTGAATGAGGTGCGCGATGCAGTTGCCACTGTGCGTGCTGATTTGCCGAGTGAAATGCGTGATCCGACCGTGACGAAAATGTCGACAGCCGGACGGGTGATTTTGACCTACACCATCGAAGCTGCGCCACCCGCTAAAGATAATCCTAGCGTTGCTGGAGATAGCACAACACCAGATGAGCAAGATCTGAGCTGGTTTGTCGATAATACTGTCTCCAAACGTTTGCGAACTGTGCCTGGCGTTGGCGCGGTTAAACGTATGGGCGGTGTCAGTCGCGAAGTACGAATCGAATTAGATGCAAATAAGATGGCGGCCTTGAATGTTTCTGCCGTTGATGTCTCTCGTCGATTAAAAATCGTACAAAAAGAAGCACCAGGTGGAAGGGGTGATGTCAGTGGTGCAGAGCAAGCGGTACGTACAATCGCTA
This sequence comes from Oxalobacteraceae bacterium UBA7693, assembly GCA_002482715.1. Lineage (GTDB taxonomy): Bacteria > Pseudomonadota > Gammaproteobacteria > Burkholderiales > Burkholderiaceae_D > Undibacterium. The sequence continues at coordinate 1,749 of DLGN01000328.1, read as the reverse complement.
CAGTCAAGAATGCAGAAGAGTTAGCTGCAATGGAAATTCCATTGCCAGACGGACGTCACATCAGACTTGATCAAGTTGCGCAGGTGATGGATACCGTCAGCGAACCGCGTTCACGTGCTACATACAACGGTAAGTCGGTAGTCGGGTTTGAAGTGTTTCGTACTAAAGGCGCTTCTGAAGTCGATGTCGCCAATGGCACACGTGATGCAGTGAACGAATTGCAAAAAGCACATCCAAAATACTTATTTAAGCATGCGATTGATAATGCCCAACCAGTCGAAGAAAACTTCGAAGGCTCGATGGAGCTATTGTATGAAGGCGCTTTGCTAGCAGTGTTAGTTGTGTGGTGGTTTTTGCGCGATTGGCGTTCTACTTTGGTGGCTGCTGCTGCCTTGCCTTTGTCTGTGATCCCTACTTTTTTAGGGCTGCAGTATTTTGGCTACACGTTAAATACCGTGACCCTGTTGTCTTTAGCTTTAGTAGTCGGTGTGTTGGTTGATGATGCGATTGTCGAAATTGAGAATATTGCCCGGCACTTGCAAATGGGTAAAACACCGATGGAAGCAGCAACCGAGGCAGCTGATGAAATTGGTATGGCGGTGATCGCAACCACGTTTGCGCTGGTAGCGGTATTTTTGCCAACGGCATTTATGGGTGGTGTACCAGGTTTGTTTTTTAAACAGTTTGGCTGGACCGCGGTCATCGCGATTCTCGCCTCGCTCGTTGTGGCGCGATTGCTCACTCCGATGATGGCGGCTTATATTTTGAAAGCGCCGAAGAAAGATGCCGAAGGAAATATCCATGAAAAGCCAGATAGCTGGATGATGAAACGTTATATGGCAACCATGCAATGGTGCTTGCGTCATCGTCTTGTGACGATCATTTCTGCGGCAGCATTTTTCGTAGGATCGATTGCGCTTGTGGGTTTGTTACCCACTGGTTTTGTGCCGCCATCGGATCGTGCGCAAACGCAAGTGAATATTGAATTACCTCCTGGAAGTACTTTGTCTGAAACCAGTGAAATTTCTGAACAGGCTAGAGTTGCGATTATGTCCGTTAAGGGTATCACTGGTGTATTCAGTTCAATTGGCGGCGGTTCCAGTGGTGATGCGTTTGCACCAGGTGCTGCGGCAGAGGCGCGTCGTGCGGTCTTGACGGTGACGGCTATGCATAGAAATGATCGTAAAGAATCAATGTCAGATTTAGACAATGTGATTCGCAGCAAAATGAATGACATTTCGGGTGCGAAATTTTCAGTTGGGCCATTAGACACAGGCGTTAAATTGCAGTTAGTTTTGAAGAGCGAAGATCCGGTAGCTTTGTTGGAAACGGCTCGTCAGGTGGAACGAGAACTGCGTACTTTAAAAGGAATAGGGAACGTCAGCTCTAGCGCATCTTTAGTTCGTCCAGAAATTATTGTGAAACCTGATTCTGCCAAAGCAGCGGATCTTGGCGTTACTGCTGAGAGTATTGGTGAAACCGTGCGCGTTGCGACGGCAGGTGATTACGATATGGCTTTGTCGAAAATGAATTTGGCTCAGCGACAGGTGCCGATTCGCGTCAAATTGCCTGATTACGTTAGAGCTGATTTGGCGGCGATTGAGCGCTTAACTGTTCCTGGGAAGTCTGGGCCAGTGATGATAGGAAGTGTCTCCACCGTGACGATGGACTCTGGACCAGCTCAGATTGATCGCTTGAATCGTAGCCGTAATGTGACGCTTGATGTGGAGTTAGGTGGCCGTCAATTAG
>DLGN01000099.1:28646-28892 GCA_002482715.1 Oxalobacteraceae bacterium UBA7693 | reverse complement strand
GATGCTCATCAAGCTCAGCAAAATTTCTGATAACTTTGCTTTGCCTTGTCTAGACATCGTTGTCATCGGCAGACGCAACTCTTCACGTATCAAACCTGACATTGCCAGTGCGGCCTTCACAGGTGACGGATTCGGTTCCGAGAACAGCATTTGTATCAGTGGTAGCAATTGATGAAATAGTGCGCGTGCTGCGACAATTTCGCCTTTGCGACACAAATCATAAAGATGAACAAAAAGATCCGGACG
>DLGN01000099.1:27837-28599 GCA_002482715.1 Oxalobacteraceae bacterium UBA7693 | reverse complement strand
AAAAGATCCGGACGTATATGTGCCGCCGCCGAAATTGCACCATGTCCACCCAGGCAAAGTGAATGAAATAGCAAGGCATCGTCACCGCATAAGACCTGCAGTTCACTGAGATTAATCAGATCTGCCATATGATGCAAATTGCCACCACATTCTTTGATCGCTACCACATTGGCGTGTTTTCTCATTCTCAATACGGTATTAAGTTCAATATTCACGCCCGTTCTGGATGGAATATTGTATAAAACAATGTCACGCTCCGTAGCTTGCGCGATGGCGCTCAAGTGCTGGGCAATTCCCTCTTGAGAAGGTTTGACATAGGATGGCGCAGAAACCAGAAAACCTCTTAAGTTTGCTTGCTGATAGCGTTTTACTTTTTCCGCCAAGTGACGCGTATCGCTGCCACTGATTCCCATTAGAACCGGACAAGTGCCTTGCACTGCTTCCAGGATTTCCATCAAAAGTTGTTCTTGTTCTTTTTCACTCAAGCTTGCCGCTTCACCCGTGGTGCCACAAACCACCAGGCCATGTACGCCCGCATTGCGATACATGATGGCCAGTTGTTGTGCTTGATCAAAATCGATCTCACCGTGATGAAATGGTGTGACGAGCGGAACCCAAATGCCTTCGAAAATGGACATAATGTACTTTACGTTTTTAAAATTGATAAATGGTGTGTCGATGGTGTGCCAAGACTTTTCGTTGAAAAAATTGTCGTGGTTTAACCCAGAATTTCCATTAGATTTGAGACGATGGTGGATGCAC
>DLGN01000099.1:20976-27777 GCA_002482715.1 Oxalobacteraceae bacterium UBA7693 | reverse complement strand
CAACGAAGAACGAAAAAAATGACCAAAAATACGCCTAATGGAAAATCTGGGTTTAATGCGCCTGCATAGGCGTAATCTTGCCGAACTCGGCTTGCGGTAAAGTCGCCAATATCTTACTAATGAGCACGTCGATCGACGATTTATTAAGACACAGCCAGACTTTCATTTTGCTTGCATGATCAATCGCTTTTACTTTCATGTAAAAGTCACGACCACCACAATTGTTTAAAACTAATTGACGCAATTTCGTCACAGACTCGGTATCGACAATGACGCGCTTCACGCAGTCTTCAGAAATATATTTCACTATGTTTTTATAGTGAACAACGGGCGTGCTTTGGTCGGACATTTTCAAATTCCTGTCTTCAACTTCGAATAGAAATTTTTCGCGTTTCGAATTTGAAATTTCGGAAGGGTGATCAGAATAACATGGACGACTTTCCGATCTAAGCGAATCTAAAGTGTTGGTATTCACGAGCTTTCCTTGGCTGTTGATAACACTCTCAGATTAGCAGGCAGCGTATAAATTTTCTCTAAAAAGAAAAATCAAGTTCGTAAATATTAAGTAAAAATTTTACCGAACACATTCCTATTTGCAGGCGACCATAGTCCAAGAACAAAAAGCCAGGTTCGTGATGAACCTGGCTTTTACTTGCGCGAGAATGACACTGAATTTTTGCTTAGAATGTCTTACTCAACATCGCCACAACAGAAGTCTTGCCAAGAAATTTTCCATTGGCTGGTGATGCATAGGCAGCCTCGCCAGCGTTAGTTCCGATCACAGCCAAGGATGCGCTGAGGATACCGAAGTCTTTGGTGACACCAACTTTCCAGTCCGTGTAGGCGTAGCTGTTATTGTTTTTGACTGACTGATGGCCTGCGTGCAAATTCAAGATCAAGCCACTATCAATTTCAATATTCGCACCGATGTCCAGGTAGCCACTATTTTTGCTGTTCGCAAAACCAAACAGGTTCGTAGTAGAGTGGGAATATTTCATATACGCTGGGCCGTAGCTGAGCTGTCCATAGATTTCTGTGGTATTCGCGCTGACCGCCAAGCCATTCGATGGATACACATAGGTCAGCACACCGACGTCATAACTGATCTCGCTAGTCAGTGCGCCACGCTTGCCCGCATACAGATCGACTTCAACACTACCGCCACCGCCTGCATCCTTAGTCCATTTAATCGTCGATGCCCAAGCACCTGCATAAAAGCCGGATGGATTATTCACATAATCTGCACCGCCTTGTAAAGCCGGTTTCAAGCGCGTTTGGGAGATTCCGCGATAACGGTAGTCTGACGCCAATGCCGCGTTGAAGCTAACTTCATGCTCTGGTTTCGCCGTTGGTGCTGTGTCTTGTGCTTGCGCAGCTTGACTGTTAAACAAAGTCGCGATTGCCGCGGCTAATAATACATTTTTCATCTTACTTCCTTTCAAATTAACGACCATGTCGTTCTGGTGAATGTTCTTGTTGAATCAACGTTCAACAAGAACATAAATACTTTTTTACTTTGTCACCCCTGCGTTGGCAGGGATCCAGCGTCTTTCCTTGATCAACTAGCGCTACTGGATTCCCGCTAACAGCACGCGGGAATGACGACATTTACGATGCATCGATTTCCTGTTGTACTGCAAAGGTTTCGACCTATTGGATAATCGACGCTACAAAAATTCAGGCGTACAAAAACCCTATCGACTGATCAATTGATCGTCGATTACTTCTCTTTATATTCACTTTATAAGATGGTTTATGACTTGCTAATGCGGAAGCATCAAGCGATATCCAACCGCTGTTTCGGTTAACAAATACTTAGGCTGAGTAGGATCATCTTCCAGTTTTTGCCTTAGGTAACGCATATAAATCCGAAGGTAATGACCATTTTCGCCATGAGATGGCCCCCAAACCTCTCTCAGTAATTGCGGGTTGGTCACGACTCTGCCCGCGCTATGGACTAAGACGTTCAGCAATCTAAATTCCGTTGGGGTCAGATGCACAACTTCATCCGCTTTGGTCACTAATCTTGCCTGCATGTCGATTTTCACATCGCCAAATTGCACGATGCCGCTGAGGTCAATTCCCGGTTGCCGCTGCCTTCTTAAAGTTGCTCTGACGCGTGCTTGTAATTCGCCGATACCAAATGGCTTGGTCAAATAGTCATCCGCCCCCGCATCCAATGCGCGGATTTTTTCGACTTCACTGACCCGCGCTGATAAAACGATAATCGGCACACTAGACCAGCGACGTACATCTTTAATGAAATCAATCCCGTCTCCATCGGGCAAACCAAGATCGAGTATCACCAGATCCGGTTGGCGTGTACCCGCATCAATCAAACCGCGTTGCAGCGTACTGGATTCATTGACTTGCCAACCCTCTTCTTCCAAAGCCGTACGCACAAACCGGCGGATCTGCGGTTCGTCCTCGACCAAGAGCGCACTCGGCGCACTCGTCGCACTGACGCTAGGGTCTTTTACAGTATGACTCATTGCTCTTCCTGTCTTTCAACATGCGGGGTCACGGCTAACTCAGTATGCATTGCGTTCATCATTTCAAAATCTGGCATTTGCGGCGGTAGCCCTAGTGGCAACGTGAACAAAATACCAGCACCACCATCCGGTGATTTCGCTGCCCGTATGTGGCCATGGTGCGCTTCCACAATGGCGCGGCAAATCGCTAAGCCCAAGCCTACGCCGGGCTTGGATGACTCGCGCTCGCCACGGGTAAATTTTTCAAAAATGGCTTCTTCTTTACCTGCTGGCAAACCCGGTCCATTATCATAGACCATCACTTGTAAGTTGCTCTCAAGTAGATTCACGCTGAGCGTAATGCGTGATCCCTCTGGCGTGTATTTGGCTGCGTTTTCTAATAAATTACACAGCACGCGTTCTATCAATACAGCATCAAAATTCACTAGCGGCAAATCATTCGCCAACTGCGTTTGTACTTGATGTTCTTTCAATTGGGGCGCGCTGATCCGTATCGCGCTGCCCACCACTTCTTCAAACGCTTGCCACTGCAAATCTAACTTCACTTCGCCACTTTGTATGCGTGCCATATCGAGTAAATTGGCGACCAGCGCACTCATGCGTAAAGATTCAGCATANNCAGCGCTTGCGTCATAGTTTGTTGTTTAAGACTAAGCTCAGGTTTCGACGTGCTGAGTGCCTCGGAAATACCGACTATCGAGGTCAAGGGCGTGCGCAAATCATGCGATAAGGCGGCCAATAAAGAATTGCGCAGACGCTCAGATTCCATATGGAGTAAAGCACCTTGGGCAATTTCAATGTAATGCACCCGTTCCAAAGCAATCGCTGCTAAAGCTGCAAACGTATCCAACTGCTGACGCTGTTCGGGGATCAAGATCCAACTACGATTTTCAGGTGCTATCGCCAGCAGACCGCGCGTACGCATTGGTGCAACCAGAGGCAAATAGAAGTAGGGACTCGAAGGTAAAGTATCGGTGCTGATCCCCGCTGCTTCGACTTTATCAAAAGCCCATTGCGCAATACCCATATCTAAACCACTCGCCGCGGACTCTGGTAATTGCAAACGTCCTTCTTCGTCGGGTAATAGTAAGATCGCCTTGGCACGAAAAGCACTTTGTATTACGACTTGTGTGGCTTCAGTAATTTGTTCAGTCTGCAGGAAGCCAGACAAATCACGTGCGAACTCGTAGAGCGCTAGCGAACGCGCTTCTCGATGTGACGCGACTTTGGCTTGATATCTNNGTGAGCTGGCCCACCACCAGGGCCACCACCAGCATCACGCCGAAGGTGACCACATATTCCACGTCGCTCACGGCGAAGGTGAAGCGCGGCGGTACGAAGAAAAAATCAAATGCCAGCACACCCACCACCGTAGCCAACACAGATGGGCCACGTCCCAATCGCACTGCGACCAAGACCACCGTCAATAGGAATAGCATCGCAATGTTGACGAGATTAAATACGGCGAGTAAAGGCGTTGCGATGACCGCCGTGACCACACTAGCAAGCGCAGCGTAAGCGTAGCGCAAGGCGCGCCGTTTGCCTAGGTTGCCGCTTGTCGTTGGCAGTGCTTTTGTATCTGGTATGCGCTGCTCTTGACCGTCTTCAAGTTGATGCGATTCACCGCCTATTTCAATTAAATCGAGATTATGGGCACGCGCCGCTAAGCGTTGCGCCAAGGTGGTTCGCCAGTTGAACACCGCTTTGCGACGGCCAATCACGATGCGTGAGAAGTTAAACTGGTTAGCATAATCGACGATGGTTTGTGCAATATCATTACCTGACAACACAGCCGTCTTAGCACCTAAATCTTGTGCCAGTTTTAAATTCTTTAAAATGCGTTCACGCGCTGCTGCGGGCAATTTTTGCAGAGCGGGCGTTTCAACATAAATAGCCTGCCATTCCGCGTTCATTTGTTTTGTCAGACGTGCTGCACTACGCACGACGTGATCGGCATTCGTTTGTGGACCGACACAGACTAATAAAGCAGCATCGGTTTTCCATACCGCGTTAATCGATTTTTCTATGCGATACGCTTGGACATCATCTTCCACTCTATCGGCAGTGCGCCGCAATGCCAGTTCACGCAGGGCGATTAAATTCCCTTTGCGAAAAAAATTTTTTGCAGCGCGCTCGGCTTGCTGCGCTTTATAGACACGCCCAGACTTTAAGCGCGCGAGTAATTCATCGGCGGGAATATCCACCAACACCACTTCGTCGGCTTCATCAAAAATCGTATCAGGCAAGGTCTCGGCGACACGAATACCGGTGATACCACCGACCACATCGTTGAGACTTTCCAGATGTTGGACATTCACCGTGGTGAACACATCAATACCCGCATCTAACAATTCATCGACGTCTTGCCAGCGTTTGGGGTGACGTGAACCTGGCGCATTCGAATGTGCGAGTTCATCCATCAAGATCAATGCTGGCTTACGTTCTAAAGCAGCATCGATATCAAATTCATGCAAAGTCTTGTCACGATAACTAATCGCTTTTAAAGGCAAGACTTCTAGTCCTTCCAACAGCGCAGCTGTCTCATCACGCCCATGGGTTTCGATCACACCGACCAAGACCTGTTCGCCATTTTTCAGCAATTTATGCGCGGCAGATAGCATCGCATAGGTTTTGCCGACCCCTGCGGAGGCACCAAAATAAATGCGTAATTTGCCACGCGTTGCCCGTCGTTCCTGCGCCTGCACATGCGCGAGCAGGACATCAGGATCGGGGCGTTGGTCGGTGTTGATTCCCATAACAATTTGCGTTTTGTAGATTAAACTCAATTAATTACTTGATTACTTGCTTGGCGAGAGTGCCAAATTCAATTGCAAAACATTCACACGTGGTTCGCCGAACAAACCCATCACTGGCTTTTGGGCAAATTGATCAACCAGGGCGCGCACCTGCACTTCCGTCATTTTACGCTCACGCGCGATTCTTGGGACTTGATAATACGCAGCTGCCAAGCTGATTTCAGGATCGAGGCCACTGGCCGATGCGGTGACCAAGTCCACTGGGATCGCCGCCGTATTACTTGGATCAGCAGTTTTCAATGCCTCAACTCTGGCTTTCACATTATCCAACTGTGCCGCATTGGTAGGACCCAGATTCGAACCGCTGGAATTAACCGCATTGTTCGCCATCGGACCGGTCGCCGATGGACGTCCCCAAAAGAATTGAGGAGAACTGAAGGACTGTCCAATTAGACTAGAACCGACCACTTTGCCTTCTTTGACGATCAAGCTGCCTTCTGCCTGATCGTTAAAAGCGACTTTCGCGATGCCTGTCATGACTAAGGGATAGGCAATTCCTACCACCACGGTCAGACCAAGGAACAGCATCACCGCAGGGCGCAAAGTGGACAGCATAGAATTATTTGTACTCATGATATTTCCTATTGTTTAAGCGAGGTTCAAGAACGTCAACACCATATCAATCAGTTTAATCCCGACGAAAGGCAAGACTATTCCGCCCAGACCATAGATCAAAAGATTACGACGCAATAACAGCGACGCACCGACCGCACGATATTTCACGCCTTTTAATGCCAAAGGAATCAAGAACACAATGATCAAGGCATTAAAGATGACGGCCGACATGATTGCCGAATTCGGGCTAGTCAATTGCATGATGTCTAGTGATTTCAGTTGTGGATAGGTCGCCACAAACGCCGCTGGAATAATCGCAAAATATTTGGCGATATCATTCGCTATCGAGAAGGTGGTCAAGGAACCGCGAGTCATCAACATTTGCTTACCGATTTCAACGATCTCTAACAACTTGGTCGGATTAGAATCCAAGTCCACCATATTGCCGGCTTCTTTCGCGGCTTGCGTACCCGAATTCATCGCCACCGCCACATCAGCTTGCGCCAAGGCAGGGGCATCATTGGTTCCGTCACCCGTCATTGCGACTAAACGACCTTCCGCTTGATAACTGCGTATCAATTTCAATTTATCTTCGGGCGTTGCTTCTGCCAGAAAATCATCGACGCCCGCTTCAGCAGCAATCGCAGCGGCGGTCAATTTATTGTCGCCCGTAATCATCACGGTTTTGATACCCATGCGACGCAATTCGGCAAAGCGTTCTTTGATGCCGCCTTTGACGATATCTTTCAGCTCTATCGTGCCCATGACTTTGCCGTCATCGACCACGACTAGAGGTGTGCTACCGCGACGTGAAATGTCATCGACGGTCTTAGTCACTTCGGCTGGAAAAGCACGTCCTGCTGCCTCCTGAAACTTACGCACCGCATCAGCCGCGCCTTTACGAACCACGCGAACCACACCTTCACCGATATCGACAC
>DLGN01000099.1:0-20968 GCA_002482715.1 Oxalobacteraceae bacterium UBA7693 | reverse complement strand
ACACCACTCATGCGTGTCTGTGCGGTGAATTGCACAAAGTGCGCCTGCAAGCTTGCCATTTCGCGTTCACGCAAATTGAAGCGCTGCTTTGCCAACACCACAATACTACGACCCTCAGGAGTTTCATCCGCGAGAGAAGCGAGTTGCGCCACATCGGCCAATTGCACGGCCGTCACACCTGGCGCAGGGAAGAATTCTGAAGCTTGGCGATTGCCCAAAGTGATAGTGCCAGTTTTGTCCAGCAACAAGACATCGACGTCACCTGCGGCTTCTACTGCACGACCCGAAGTGGCAATCACATTCGCTTGCATCATGCGGCTCATACCTGCCACGCCAATCGCTGATAACAGGCCACCGATGGTGGTCGGAATCAAGCAAACCAGCAAAGCAATCAAGACCGTGATCGACACCGGCGCTGAGCTAAAGCCTAAAGCCGTCGCTGCGCTCACGCTAAACAAAGAAAATGGTAACAGCGTGACAGTCACGACTAAAAAGATAATCGTCAAGGCGATTAACAAGATCGTCAAGGCCACTTCGTTCGGGGTTTTTTGACGCTTCGCACCTTCGACCATGGCGATCATGCGATCAATAAAAGCCTCACCCGGATTAGAAGTCACGCGCACCACCAGCCAATCGGATAACACGCGAGTACCACCAGTGACAGAAGAAAAGTCACCACCAGATTCACGAATCACCGGCGCAGATTCACCAGTGATGGCGCTCTCATCCACGGTTGCGACGCCTTCTATCACTTCACCGTCAATTGCAATGACATCATTCGCTTCCACCAAAAACACATCGCCTTTACGCAAGTCTTGCACGTTCGCGGGCAACCATGTGGTACCGTGTTTTGGTGTGGTCAGTTTTTTGGCGATTGTCGATTGCTTTAAGCCCTTCAGTGAAGCAGCTTGTGCTTTGCTACGACCTTCAGCCAGTGCTTCGGCGAAGTTCGCAAACAAGACGGTGAACCACAACCAAATGGAGATCGCCAAAGTAAAACCAGCATCGGCTTCACCCTTACCAAGCAAGGCTTGCACATACAACATACTGGTAATGATGCTGCCAACATACACCACAAACATGACGGGGCTGCGCAATTGCGTGCGTGGTGTCAATTTGCGAAAAGCATCGATGATGGCGGGTTTAAGCAACTTCGTATCAAACAGCGCCAGACGATTTTTCATACTGGCAGTTTCCACACTGGCGACTTGTTCAGCCTTAGCTCCAGCGAGAGTTTTTTGTAAATTCGTATTAGACATCAGATTCTCCTAAGGCTTAGCGTGGACTTGCTGAGCTAAACATTTGCAAATGTTCGACCACAGGCCCCAAAGCCAAAGCGGGTACGTAATTCAACACACTAATCAACACCACAGTGCCGGCCAACAGCGCAATAAACATAGGACCATGGGTAGGCATCGTTCCGGCATTCACTTCCAGGCGTTTTTTCGCTGCCAAAGAACCAGCGATTGCTAACACTGGAACGATCACTGCAAAACGACCAAACCACATCGCTATTGCTAACATGATGTTGTAAAACGGTGTGTTCGATGTCAGACCAGCGAAGGCGCTGCCGTTGTTATTCGCTGCTGAAGTAAAGGCGTACAAGACTTCAGAGAAACCATGCGCACCGGGATTCAAAATACCCGCTCGTCCAGCATCGCTCATCACAGCGATGGCAGTACCCGCCAATACCAAAGTGGGTGTTACCAAGATCACGATAGAAGTCATCTTCATTTCGTAAGCCTGAATTTTTTTGCCCAAATACTCTGGTGTACGACCTATCATCAAGCCAGCAATAAATACCGCCAAAATCGCGAAAATCAACATGCCGTACAGGCCAGAGCCAACGCCACCAAACACCACTTCACCAAATTGCATGAAAGCCAGGGGTACCAAACCACCGAGCGGCATTAAGGAATCATGCATAGAGTTCACAGCACCGCACGAAGCGGCTGTCGTCACCGCAGCAAACAAAGTCGAAGCACTAATGCCAAAGCGACTTTCTTTACCTTCCATATTGCCACCCGCTTGTAAGGCACTCTGCGCTTGGTCAATATTCAGTGCGGCATAAGCGGGGTGGGCTTGTTGCTCAGCCGCCATAACACCTAAAGTCATCACCACAAATAAGATACTCATGGTGGTAAGCACGGCGATGCCTTGACGTTGATCACCGACCATGCGACCAAAGGCAAAACACAGACCGGCAGGAATCAAGAAGATCGCAATCATTTCGAAAAAGTTAGTCAAGGCAGTTGGATTCTCGAACGGATGTGCTGAGTTCATATTAAAAAACCCACCGCCATTGGTCCCTAATAACTTGATCGCTTCTTGTGAAGCAACTGGCCCCATCGCCAAGGTTTGTGTCTTCGTTGTCAGCGTTTCCATGACGGGCGCGCCTTTGTCGTCTTTCAAAGCTTGCCCATCAGCGCCGGTTGCTGGCACGCTATATGTCACAGGCTCAATCAATTGCACTTCTTTGTAGGAAGAGAAATTTTGAATCACGCCTTGGCTGATCAAAAAGGTCGCGAAGATCACCGATAGTGGCAACAGCAGATACACGGTTGAGCGCGTCATATCCACCCAAAAGTTACCGATGGATTTGGATGAATGACGCGAGAAGCCACGAATCAAGGCAAATACCACCGCAATCCCAGTCGCTGCAGAGAAGAAATTTTGCCCAGCGAGCACCAACATCTGGGTCAGATAACTCATGGTTGCTTCGCCAACATAGCCTTGCCAGTTGGTGTTACTGACGAAACTTACTGCGGTATTAAACGAAGAATCCGCACTGACATTCGCCAAAGCTTGCGGATTCAAAGGGAGCCAGAATTGCAGGCGTTGTACCAAATAGACCATTAAGGTACCGAATGCGTTAAATACCAATAGCGCGACGGCATAGCCTTTCCAGCCCATTTCCTGATCACTTTTGATACCCGCCAGTTTATACAAGCCACGTTCTAAGAAACTCAACCAACGCAAGCCAGTCACCGTAGATTTCTCATCCGCTACTTGGCTAATTATTTTGCCCAGCGGATAAGCTAGTGCCAGTAATACCGCAAAGAACACCAGCATTAAGATTAAAGATTGACTAGTCATCACAGCTCCTCTGCATTCAATAATGCATACACCAAGTAAACCAGCAAAGCCGCCGCCACCACACCACTGATAACATAAAAGCTATTCATTATTTACTCTCCAGCTTGTTATCATGGGCGCTATCCAGTTTGTGACATATCACTGCTAAGGCCAGCACCAGCAGAAAGAATCCTGCGATTCCTCCTATATACAAAACATCGATCAAGTTATCCATTCCATCCTCCATAAGCATTTTCTGCAGATAGAAGCATAGTAAAAATGGCGTAAGAATCTTGTTAAAAGACGGGGGCGGGGTGTAAACGAAGCGTAAAAATTGCGGAATGTAATGCGGCTGAAGGATTGATAGAGAATAGAAATAGAATCGACGAGATGGAATCTGTCGATTCTCATCATCAAGCGAATATCGGTACAACGAATTCGAAGAGTAGGTAAAAAAGCCTAACTAATTACAAACTGACAAAGAGGCTGCGATTCGGGTTTCATTTCCCATAAGTCAGATCCTGAATTTGCTTTAATCGTCCATCTTCAAATATCAGTAATTGCATGAATCGTTGTGGGCCAAAGTTGTACACCCATTCTTCAACTTGAATTTCGATTTCACGTTGGTATTCAGTCGCACCGCGATTTATGTGCACTTGGGTGTTTTGTACAAATGTTGGCGGCGTGCCGGCGATGTTATGTTGATGAGCACCAAAACGACGACGCTCAATTCTACGATCTGCCATTGCTGGGTTGCCACATTTGTTCATGACATCCATCTTATGCATTCCAACGTCGATCACATAAGAATTACAACGAAACGCCAAGGCCTGTGCAGAAGATGTTGTGCACAAGATCACTAAGCTTAGAATGGATAGCGGAATAGAAGAGTGCACGCGCATGATGGCCTCGATATTAGATTAAATTTGTGCAGGGCTTTAACTTGGACGTGTTGACCTAAAAACTGGCGGGATCAGCTCACGCAACGATGCACTGATAGAGTTGGTTGACTCACAGATGCTAATCGCTACGAGCAACTGAGGTTTTAGCCCACATATTTAAAACAACTCGCCTATCGTTTAACGACTACCGAGCTATCAAAAAACGTAATATTCTCGCCGCCAATATCCCAGAAAACATCGCCGTTGCAAACACTAGGGAGACCAAAGGCAAAGCTATCAGCGCAGCGCTCCCCTCGATCAAAAAGAAGCTAATTAGACTAAGCTTGATCAAAGCGATCAATGCACCGAATCCCAATTGCAATGGACACGGATGAATCCAACTCGATAAGGCACTTAATACAACGGCAGCAAGAAAACCGGCCTGAGTCTCTGGGTACAAAAAAGACAGTGCTGCAAACACGACAAAGATCAGCATGCCGTGTATCACTGAGTTGCTAGTAAAGTTGTGGATACTCACAATGAATGTTTCTCGGGTATTTTTAGATAACGATACAACCAACGCGATCACATTGGATCTGCGCCCTTCTAGCTTGCACTACGCACCGGACAGCCTTCATGACGGTAACGGTACCATGACCACATTCCAGGCTCCAAGTGCCACACTTTTTTCAATGTATATGCATTGCGATAGAACACCGAACCATCTTGTCCATAGACGCTAATGCCAGCAGTATCCGAGCATTCGCGCTCACGTCCCTTCGGAATAGAAGAATTGGCAAGCACAAATCCAATTTCAACTACGCCTGTACCATCAGTATTTGCTGCGTTATCAATCAGTACGCGTGGCTCGCATCCCCAAGATCCAGACATATTGTTTTCTGAAACATCGCCACAGGCATTCAATCGCCAATTCGGATCCTTTCCTTTGTATGAAAATCGAATCACCACACGGCTATCCGTTTCTTGCACAATACTCGCTTGCGTCACCGCGAAGGATTGCTTAGTCGCATCGGATTTTTCTTCACGTACGGACTTCAATACTTCACCAACCCGCACTGGCCCACGCAATTGGGGTGCTAACCAGTGATCAAATAAATAGTATGCACCACCCGCTAACAACACCAGAAACACTAAAAAAACACGCATCATTTTTCCTTTACGATCAAGGTAAGGACCATTCCTTGGTGTAAGGAATTAATTCCTTTGCCAACACGCCCTTATAAGCACCGGGTGGATAATGTTCAAATGAAATGCTCATACGATTCGTTTTGAATTGTTGAATTTTCTCTTCTTTCATTTTGCTGTCATTCAGGCCAAGCGAAAGACGTAAGACACCATCGCCTGCATGCACGGTATCACTAGCCAGATATAAATAGGCTGAGTCCATTCCTATAAAAAGTTTGACTTCACTGGCGGGTGCACTGCCACTGTAGTGATAATGAACCTCCATCAATACAGAATCAGGTAACTCTTGCAAAATCGAGAGCTGATCAACACGTATTTTTTGGCTGGCATGATTTCCAGTTTTAGGCGCAGTAAAAATCACTCTGGATTGACTCAGCGGCTGCCCTGGTGTTGCCATTTTTTGCGACTCGCTATCCGGTGCATGATGCAGAAATGGACGTAATTCCTGATGCGCAAACCAACCTCCTGCGAAGGCTGCGATCGCAACTAAGATATTTCCCAAAACAGATTTTTCAGACATAGGCTGCGTTCTCCGATTTCCTAATTTCAAGACGAAAATAGTATGCCAACTCTCTAGCTCAAAACATCATTGCATGCCTTAGATTATTTAATAGATTTGAAATTCAAGCAAGTCACTCGCGACACTTCAGCAAAAATGAAGTCAGGGATTAGCCCGAACTGCTTTCTTTAGACAAGACAGGCAAGCGCCTCGTGCATAAATAGCGTACATTGAAGCGCTTAACCAATAAGGTTAGCTCTTTCAGCCATTGCTGCTAGCCGATTTCATCCCTATTTCTCGCATTCATCTGATCTTCTGGCTGATTACGATGCCGTCAATGCTTAAGCACGAAAGCACCCATGAAGATTCAGAATCCGGAACCAATGAATGTTACAAATACTACCTTTAATAGTGATTCCGTTAATGAAGAATTCAATGCCAAACTTTGTGCTGACCTCCGCGATCATGGTTGGTTTCAACACAATTTATTTCTAAGCAGCGAACTGAACGCCAGATTAGCCGAGGAGTGCTTGCAATTGCACCTCAGCGATCAGCTCAAACCTGCCACAATCGGGCAAGGACAGCAAAGAAGCCTGCATACCAACATTCGTAGCGATCAGATCGGGTGGTTACACAGCGGCCAATCACGCGCCTGCGACGCCTATTTGTTAATGATGGAACAGTTACGCTTAACGCTGAATCAGACCTTATACTTAGGATTAGAAGACTACGAAAGCCACTTCTCATTTTATGAGACCGGGGCGTTTTACAGCAAGCACTTAGATCGATTCCATCATCACGATGCACGCACTGTATCGGTGGTGATTTATCTCAACGACGATTGGCTAGCGGGTCAAGGTGGTGCATTAAGATTGCATCCTCACAATCTCGCTACGCACGATATTGCGCCGATGGCTTGTCGTTTGGTGGTATTTCTATCCGCAGAAATGCTACATGAAGTATTACCCGCGACTCGCAACCGGATGTCACTAACAGGATGGTTTCGGCGACGTACCAGCGCATGATGTGATTGCGCTGGTCGATCAATTTCTGATCATGAAAGCGTGCTAAAGATTGATAAATTGGGTGCAGATCACCATAATATACACAACATGAAAGAGATCTTATGAAAAAGAAATCCGATAACCTCGAAGACTATCTGGCGCTCGATAAACAATTTTGCTTTGCTTTGTACTCGGCTTCATTAGCAATGACCAAAACCTACAAGCCATTGTTAGATGAGCTGGGTCTAACCTATCCGCAGTACTTGGTGATGCTAGTGCTATGGAAGCAAGACAACATTTTAGTGAAAGAAATCGGTGAAGCACTTTTTCTGGATTCGGGAACATTGACGCCTTTATTGAAGCGCTTAGAAGCGGCACAATTCATCTCGCGCCAACGCGATGTCGACGATGAACGACAGGTACGCATACAACTAAGCCAACATGGTCGTAAGCTAAAACAACAAGCAGAGAAGATACCGCGCCAAATACTCTGCGCGAGTGGTCAAGATGCCAATCAATTATCCGCCTTGCGATCTGACTTGCAGCAATTGCGCGACGCGCTTCGTAGCAATTTAGATGAGTAATTTTTCCTCGGCAAAAAAACAAAAGCAATTCACAAAAAGGGCTGGTCGCGGTCAATCGTGGTCAGTTCCCGATCAACAACGATCAACAACGTTCGCCAGCAAATAGCAAAAATTAAGTGCTGAACAATAGCCAAGCACAGTAGCGATTGAGATTAACTATCGAATCGATAAAAATTCAATTTCAAATTTACATTGTACACAATTAAATTGTGCGCTATTATTCGACTCAAGCCGTAATGACATTAATGCCGCGGCCAATGAAAATTTCATTCAATGTGATTTATTCGATGACATGAAATCAATCTATCCGCTAAATCAATAAACTAAGGAGTTCATCATGCAAGTTCTTTATACAGCCCGCGCAACAGCAACCGGTGGTCGCGATGGTCGCGCCAATACTGACGATCAAAAATTAAGTGTCAATTTAAGTACGCCGAAAGAATTAGGCGGCGCGGGTGGTGAAGGCACCAATCCCGAACAACTTTTCGCGGCAGGTTACTCAGCATGCTTTATCGGCGCAATGAAATTTGTTGCCGCAGC
Source organism: Oxalobacteraceae bacterium UBA7693 (assembly GCA_002482715.1). Classification (GTDB taxonomy): domain Bacteria; phylum Pseudomonadota; class Gammaproteobacteria; order Burkholderiales; family Burkholderiaceae_D; genus Undibacterium. The sequence continues at coordinate 13,179 of DLGN01000099.1, read as the reverse complement.
TGCGAAACAAGCTTTGCCTGCTGACACCAGTGTCACTGGCGAAGTCGGTATTGGGCCAAATGGTCAAGGCGGATTCGGCCTTAAAGTAAGTTTGAGCGTATCGCTACCTGGTTTGGATCGCAGTACTGCGGAAGGTATCGTTGCTAAAGCCCACGAAGTTTGCCCGTATTCCAACGCAACGCGTGGCAATATCGAAGTAGATTTGAAACTGGTTTAACACCCATTCAGGGCGCAGACCAAAGGTAATACACCAGCTATCAAGCTCATCCTAAAGCGCGATAACTGAAAAATTGAGCCGATCTTACACAAGATCGGCTTTCTTTTACCCTCTCCAGTTATATAACGTCAACTTACCCGGCTTGTCTATCGCGATCCGACGTAAAGATGAACTTGTTTTTGCTCAAGGTTTCGGCTTTGCAGATGCAGAAAAACGAGTACCTGTAACTGACGTGACGGAGTTTAATGTCGCTGGTGAGAAGCTTTATTTGTCACCGATTTTAGATTTATTTAATGGCGAAATCATCGCCTTTGAAACAGCAAGAAAACCCGTTTATAAAATGATTGATACGATGCTCAACGCAGCTTTTAAGCGACTATCACCAATGGATAAACCAATCTTACATTTTCACCAAGGCTGGCAATATCGCATGCACGCTTATCAAGCTTCACGCAATCACAAGGCCTTGCACAAAGCATGTCACTCAAGGGAAATTGCCTCGATAATGCCGCGATGGAGAGTTTCTTTGCTGTGTTGAAGACAGAATTCTTCTATTTAAATAAATTCACTAGCGTCGAACAACTTGAGCACGGCATCAAAGAATATATTCGCTACTATAATCACGACAGAATTAAACTGAAACTAAAAGGGCTGAGTCCTGTGCAATACAGAAATCAGCCCTTGTATGTCTAACTAACAAACTGTCCAACTTATGGGGGGCAGATCAACACGCCAAGTCGGCATTTTTATCGAGGGAAAAAGAATCATACATCCCTGACGCCAAAAGATGTAATCCACCTCGCCATCAAGTCGGCTTCGACAAATGCGCGGTAAAGTTTAATTGGATTGGTGCGTATCACTCGGTGGAACTTGACAGTATTTGTTGACATGATTTTTCCTTATTTCTACATCTAGGCTGAACTTCGAACAAAACAACTCTCTCCCGTCAATGCGCCAATACCTTCCTGCAATGCGCTATCGATTTTTAAGATCATTGAGCTGCGTCGGTGTCAAAATTTCTGCTTGCACAATTGTTTGGCCTTCGGCATTAAACAAAGGCGATTGTTTATAACTACCGCTCAGCCGCGCACCCAAGCTCATCCGAATAAAACGCAAGACCACTGGGAGTACACCTTTCTGCACTGGTTTCGGCTCACCAATTGCTGCTTGCGTCTCCATCCAAGCAGTCACCGGGCCAAAATCTTTTTCGATATTTTTACGGTCCAATGCACTATGAATTAAACCAATAAACGCCATCTTAGGATCTTGCATGATATTGCCTAAAGGTGTTTTGCAACACGCGGCATACCAACGTACCATGCCCTTGTCGCTCAAACGTACAGTAGCTAAATGCTCTTGGCCTTGAACAAAGCGCAAACGCGCTTGACTGATTTGGACAATTTCTGTCCCTCCTTGCGCATCTAACACTTGCTCGGCTCGCCCAAGAAAATGTGCGAAAGCACGGCAATCACTGCAATAGCAAACGATATGATTGTGAACACCTTCGCCTTCGACGTGTGCTCGAAGCTGACCGCATTGGCATTGAATGGCGTGCATATTTTTCCTCGATAAAAAAGACAGAAATTGTGACTTACTCGGCGAACGCGCAATATCAAGCGGAAAGCCCTTTCAGTATTCAACTATTCTAAAATTTTAAATTACATGATAAAAAATAGAAGAGAAGGAATGCTAACTTGTCTGCAATTGCAACTCAATCACTATTCGCTTTCAACATTCTTCATTTAAGACCTGCGTAATTAAGACTTCGAAAACCTAAGCAGGCGACAGTTCACGCAAACCTTCTCCAAAGCTTGCTTGCTCATCTCCTGTTTCGTTTTCAATACAAGACAGATCGATCTGTAACAATTTCCATACATTGTGCGAATGCACAATTGCCCCAGATCAGCAAAAGAAAATTTTGATTTGTGTTAATGAATTGCTAGGTTTTTCTAGTGTCATAATCAATCTCGGCTGATTACCCATCTAGTCAAATACAACAACAAAAAAAGAAGCGTCGGGATCATTTTCCCGGCGCTTTTATTTCCACAAAACCTTCAAACGAAGTTTCCGAAATAAAGAAAGAGACATCATGATCGTAGGCGTACCCAAAGAAATTAAAAACCACGAATACCGCGTGGGCATGACTCCCTCTTCAGTGCGTGAGTTGACTTCACGTGGCCACAAAGTACTAGTACAAAAAAATGCAGGCACCGAAATCGGATTAAGCGATGAACAGTATCTGGCGGTAGGTGCAGAGCTAGTTGATACAGCAAAAGAGATTTTTGAACGTGCAGAGATGATCGTCAAAGTCAAAGAACCTCAGCCAGTCGAATGTGCGATGCTGCGTTCTGGTCAAATCTTGTACACCTACTTGCATCTGGCACCCGATCCAGAACAAACCGCAGCGCTCGTGAAATCTGGTGCCATCTGTATCGCTTATGAAACCATCACTGGCGCAAACGGTGGCTTACCTCTACTAGCACCGATGAGCGAAGTGGCAGGTCGTATGTCGATACAGGCAGGTGCAGCACATCTGGAAAAATCCAAAGGCGGAATGGGCTTATTACTTGGTGGCGTTCCAGGCGTAGCACCAGCCCATATCGTGATTATTGGTGCTGGTGTCGTCGGTACCAATGCAATGCAAATGGCAGTTGGCACGGGTGCACGAGTGACAGTTCTGGATAAGAGTATTGATCGTTTGCGCCAATTAGACTTGGTGTATGGAAACCGTATTTCGACGGTTTATTCCAACGCACAATCAATTGAAGAAGCGGTATTGTCTGCTGACCTGGTGATCGGTGGCGTCTTGGTCCCTGGCGCAGCTGCACCGAAACTGGTAAGTCGTAGTTTAATCTCTCGCATGAAAAAAGGTGCTGTCGTCGTCGATGTGGCGATTGATCAAGGTGGTTGTTTTGAAACCTCGCATGCCACCACACACGCTGAACCGACTTATGTCGTTGATGGCGTCATTCATTACTGCGTAGCGAATATGCCTGGTGCAGTCGCACGCACTTCCACGTTTGCGCTAAATAATGCAACAGTTGGACATGCAATTGCCTTAGCAAGCAAAGGCTGGAAACAAGCCTTACGTGACGACGTACATCTGCGCAATGGTTTGAATGTTTGCGAAGGAAAAGTGACTTACGCAGCTGTTGCGCACGATCTGGGCTATCAATATGTGACTGCAGACAGTGTATTGAATTAATTGCGTCCAGATAATTGAGGCTGATGCATAAAAGCCAGCGAGAATTTTTATTCTAGCTGGCTTTTATGTTTTAGAGAATGTTGACCTAGCAGAAAGCAAAAATAGCGCTTAGAGAATTATTTTCCTGCACTCACGCCGCCTATGCCATCGACCGTTTTACTAATAGATTTTGGATTGCCGAAATAATTTAATGAACCGATGCCTTGCACATTCGCCTTGAGTTTTTCGGTTGCAGTAACTTCAACCGAACCGATACCTTCCACGGTCGCATCAACATTCTCGGCAACCAAGCCCTTTGCGTCGACAAAGCCCACGCCTTGTGCGCGCAATTTAAAGTCACGCACCTTGCCACTCATTTTTAACAGACCCACACCTTCATAATTCAATTCAAATCGATCACCAGCAATTTTGCTGACTGTCGTCAAACCTGCTCCTTCCATTTTAAACTTGGTCAGAGCAGGCATCGTTACGACTACTTTTAAATCATCAGAAATACGGATATTTTTCTTTTCCTTGTAGCTGATTAAGAGCTCATCACCAGCGATATCGGTAATGATTTTATCCATGTATTTATCGTCACCCTTCACGGTAATTGAATGTGTGCTACCGACGACCACTTCAACGGATAAAGCACCCTGTGTGCGAATGGTACTAAATGGGGAAACTTTGCGTACTTGTTCACCCGCTGCAGCGATAGAACTGGCTAGCACTAAACCAACTGTGAAACATGAAACGACTAATTTGCGCATGATGAACTCCGTCCTTAATGAATAAGCGATGATCTACATCGAGTGAAGCTAGTTTGCCAGCATTTTGGGACATTGTCTGCGAAAAAAGATGAAGTGTCAGATCTTAGGAGCAGAATGCAAAAAAACCGGATCAACTGCAAGATCTTTTCAGCCTGTCAATTGCCACCAGTTGTCAAACGACTGTTAAGCAAATCTAATAATGCAAAACGGCGCTAGAAGCGCCGTTTTGTTTTTACACTTTTTTAGTTCTTTCAAGGCTACATTTTATGCAGATGAACATGCAGAGAACTAACTATTTTATTTACTTGCTGCTGGTACAGAAGCTGCTGCTTTTTCAGTTGCTTTCTCTACCGATTTTTCCATCTTCTTGACGGCTTTGTCTGCATGCTTCGCTGGCGCGCCTTTGACATCGGCACTCGCTGCTGCTTTTGCTGCCGCAGGGACACTAGCTGCGCTTGCTGCTGGCGCTGTAGCCGGAACGCTAGCAGCCTTCGCCGCCGCACTTGCCATAGTGCTAGAAGCAGAACTTGCTGCAGCTGCTGCTTTAGGAGCCGCTACTTGAGCCACAGCTGAAGCAGCTTTTGCTGTCGCGCTGGCAGCTGGCGCTTGTTCTGTACTAGCGAATGCAGCACTCATAGACAATGTCGTTGCGATGATAGTCAATGCGATTTTTTTCATGATGAATTCCTATGTAGATCAAATGAATAAATGTGAGTTTTGTATTCCGGTACAACTTTATTTTGTCTTGCTGTTGCGCAGTATTCGCTGCGTACTCCCATAACGGGCTCAGGTTTTTTTGTGTTGACACGAATTTGAAATATTTTTCGAAAAAATTCTGGCCACCAAATTTTCACTATCAACTTTGTCTATGGTGAAGTCCATTTCGTTTCCTGTTGACGCATTGCAAGTCCAGAAATAACTTGTTCCCCCACATCTTTACGATGATCAAAAAACACGCAGAAATGGGGCCAGATTTAGTGCTTTCAAGTGCCTCAAAAATTTAAATTATTTTCTCTTGAAAAGCCTTTTTGCCATCTACATATCGGTATCAGCAGATGCTCAAGTGAGGTCTGCAAATTAAATTAACTCATATCGCTTCAACTCATAAGGATATATATCATGCGTAATTTTGACTTCTCTCCACTCTATCGTTCCGCAATCGGTTTTGATCGTTTAGCGCACCTCTTTAACGAGGCACAACGAGCCGAGGCGACACCAAGCTATCCACCGTATAACATTGAATTGGTCAATGAAGATCAATATCGAATCAGCATGGCCATCGCCGGCTTTGACCGTAGCGAAATTGAAATCGAAACAGAGCGTGATGTACTGAAGGTTGTCGGTCGAAAAACCAAGCCAGAGACACAAGGTACCTACTTGCATCGTGGTATTGCCTCTCGTGATTTCGAGCACAGTTTCCGTTTGGCGGATCACGTCAAAGTAGTTGGTGCTCGCTTGGATAATGGTTTACTCAATATCGAATTGCAACGCGAAATCCCAGAGGCTTATAAACCTCGTCGTATCTTGATCGATGGCGAACCATTGCGCAATGTCAACAACGCTAACAGCATCAACAACCTCAACTCACCTGATCAGTTGCAGGCAGCATAGGCTTCAAAAGCTCGACATTAATTTACATGCCCTCCTGGCGTGCCTGGCAACAGTCACGCCTTTTTTTTACATCCTTGAGTAAGGCCGCAGCGCATTCATCTGTTAAGATTTTATGAATCTTATTCAAAACCTTCACGGAGAAATTATGCGCAGTTTGATCACAATAATCGGTATTGGTTTGCTATGGATTGCCAACATCAGCCATGCACAACAAGTCGCCACCGTTCGTGTAGATTATCACCACAGCGGGAACGCTAAAACCGAACACTTTGCTTTAGACCGCGTACTCATCGAACCGCTGCCTTGGCCTGGCAATCTCAACAAAAATGTCGATCATACGAATCGCGGTGTGAACTTGTTCGAAGTCCGAGATAAAGCAACTGGCAACTTACTTTATTCGCGCGGCTTCTCGACAATTTTTGCTGAATGGCAAAGCACTGCTGAGGCAAGCAAACTTGAACGAGGCTTTCAGGAATCTATCCGTTTTCCGAAACCATCCAAACCAGTCAACATCAAAATTCTAAAACGCGATACACAAAATCAATTCCAAACCGTATGGAGTGTCGACATCGACACCGATGCCCAAGATGTCGTTAGAAAACAAGCAGGTTCTGTACGCAAACCCATTCCCATTTATATCAATGGTGCCTCTTCTGAAAAAGTTGACTTGCTCATTATTGGCGACGGCTACACCCAAAAGGAAATGAAAAAATTTAAGACAGACGCTAAACGACTCAGCGATTTTTTGTTTTCAGTTTCTCCATTCAAGGAACGCGCAAAAGATTTTAATGTGTGGGCTTTAGCCGTAGCGACCAAAGAATCTGGCGTATCTCGTCCTTCAACTGGAAAATATCAAGCCTCTAGCACCGGAGCAAGTTACGATATCTTTGGAAGTGAGCGTTATGTACTTACATTAGACAACCGCGCCTTGCGTGAAATCGCGCAGCATTCTGCGTATGAGTTTATCGAAATTCTGGTGAATAACGACACCTATGGTGGCGGTGGTATTTTTGGTCAATTCTCTACCGCTGCGGCAGGGAACGATTGGGCAAACTATTTATTCGTGCATGAATTTGGTCATCACTTTGCAGGTTTAGCTGATGAGTATTACACCTCACCAGTTGCCTATCAGACGGGTAACGACATTCAAACAGAACCGTGGGAACCAAATGTCACCGCCTTAAAAGATAAGGCCCAATTAAAGTGGCAACAGCATGTTAAAGCAGACACGGCATTACCAAGCGCATGGCCAAAACAGCCTTATGAAGAAGCTGCACGTCAGTTCCAAAAAGTGCGTGCGGATCTCAGAAAAAATAATCGTCCAGAATCAGAAATGAGTGCTTTATTCAAAAAAGATCTGCACGAATCTAGCCTGCTATTTAGCAAAGATCCCAACTTCCGAACCATAGGTGCATTTGAAGGCGCGAACTACGAAGCAAAAGGCTACTACCGCTCACAAGTGCAATGCCTTATGTTTGATCGTAGCGAACAGTTCTGCCGGGTTTGTCAGGATGGAATTTCTGCGATTATTGATTTGTACTCGCGGTGATATGTTGATGCGCCTATCGATGTAGTTTATAACTGAATATCAACTTAGTTTCATCGGCTAGTTCATCGGGTATGTCTAACACTATCCTTGAAATTGGGTTTCTTCGCTTGTGACGGGAAACCCACATCACCATTAACTTTTTTCAATGACTTACGAAGAAATCTTTGATTGATCGTCAAAGATTTCTCTCAGTTATTTGTTTCAATCAAGCACTGGTATGGCTCTCGCCTCAGCTCACCGAAAAACGCCTCGCTAACAATCAGTTCAAATCCGCTCAAGCCTCATTTGCGAGTACTGCCCGTCCATCCTAGCTACAAACCTGTTACCAGGTCTGATTTTCTACAAGAAAACCAGCACAGTGAAGAAAAAAGAAATTTGGTCAGCACACAAAGTGGTATAGACAAGCAAATTTATCTAGCCTAGATAGCTATCTATTGGAAGGACTTTTTAGTTATTTTCAATAAAGATTTACGTAATTGACTTGCCAAATAGAGAACAACATACTGCGATCCGCTTGATGTCATATCGTCAAGTGCGAAAACCTTATTCACTATAAAAACACACAGCGGAACTGTGTTCTCAACAACTGGAGCCAACTATGCAAGTCAAGCATCGCTTTCAATTAGCCATATTAAGTATGTCGATTGCGACTGGTTTTGCGCAAGCAGAAATCAGAACCAATTATTTATCCAATGTTCGTCCTCTGATCAAGTTCAACGAACTCACGCGAACTGAAAAAGTACTGCTTGCGCAGCAATCGCAACTTGTTTTACGTGATTTATACGTAAATCGTTACCAGAAAAACGAGTACTACGGCACCAACCCGAATTTTAGTGGACACGTCGATCCTGCTGCAAAAGTTCAATCGGTGGTTAACGCGATTGATAGCTTGAGCACGGCCGACTTACATAAAAATCTCAGTCAGATTTTCGTCAGTCAACGTGACCTGCATTTGAACTACAACTTCCCACTGCCACACGCTGCATTCATCAGCTTTTTGCCGTTCAATTTTGCACGTACCGCGTCAGCGACAAACTCAAATGAAGTACGTATCAGCAGTATTTATGGGGTATTTTTTGATGTGTTTTTCCCAGATCAACGTAAGCCGCAAATCGGTGATTTAGTTTTAGAATATGACGGTCTGCCAATCAAACAAGCGGTCGACAAAGAGGTAATCAACGGTAATGGTGCAAACTTATATGCAGGCTTTTCCCGCGCCTTACAAACGATGACATTCACATCACAAGCATCTTCCTTGCCTCCAGCAAAAGATCGTATTAACTTGAAGTTAAAGTCGACGCAAACGGGTGAAGAATATAGCATCACGATTCCATGGATGAGCCAATATGATGACGCAGATCTGAGTCCAACAACTTCCGCCACCAACAGCACTAAAGCGATCAGTGCAACGACTGCAATGCAAGCGTTGGCGATGAGCAATGAACCGTTCCAAGAACGTTACAACCAATTTATTGAAAAGAACCTCCAACAGGATCAAGGCGCTTTTGCTAAACAAGCGACAACAGAACCCTCAATTAAGTGGGCAATCGTCAACCGCGGTTCAAAAAAAGTGGGCTACATCAGCATTGCTTCATTTGTCCCTAGCCGTGTTACCGATAACGGTGCCCTAGCGATTATTGCGAATCTCTTACGCAATCAACTGGCAGCAACAGATGCTTTAGTTGTCGATGTCAGAAACAATGGTGGTGGCAGTATTGTCTATGCCGATAAATTGCCGCAAATGTTCATGCCTGGAAATGCAAGCACGAATTCTGCGCGCTTCTTAAATACCGCATTGAACTTCAATTTCTTGAATCAAGATATCTTTAAACAATATTGGCCAAACTGGGTGCAGTTAATCACTGACGCGAGAAACACCAATAATCGATACAGCAAAACTGGTGTGTTTACCGTGCCACAAGATGCCAACAGCATGGGGCAAATGTATTACAAACCTGTTGGTGTTTTAGCGAACGCACGTAGTTACTCTGCGACGGATCTCTTCACCTGCGCGATGCAAGACAATGGTGCAGCGACCGTCTTTGGCGAAGATCCTAAAACTGGCGCAGGTGGCGCCAATGTGTTGGAGCATGCTTTCTTCAATGCTTTTTCTCCAGAGGTATTTCCAACTTTACCTGGTGGTGTTTCGATGCGCGTGTCATGGCGCCAAAGTATCCGTAGTGGCTACAACAATGGAACGATGATAGAAGATCACGGCTGTAACGCATCGGTTCAAGTTCCGCGCCAATTAAGTGATTTGAGCAATGGCGATCAAACACAATTCGACAAAGTCGCGGATGCTTTGCTCGCCAAGCCATTGGCAAAATCCTTCCATCGCTTCCTCAGTTCCGTCGGCAATATTCTTAGCATTCCTGCTGGCACGCGCAGCTTCAATCTCGAAGTTGCAAACACCGAGCATGTCAAAGTGTATGTCAACAATGTTCTGTTAAAGAGCCATTATGTTGGCGTATACGGCAACCCACGCACTGTAACGTTAAGCCTTCCAATAAAAGTGGTGGGAGATCAATATCAAATCGCTTTTGTCGGCACAGACGGTGGTCACACACCACTGTGGAATACAAAACGTATGGTGAGCGTAACGAACTAAGTCGATCACACCGATTCACTCGAATCAAAATTCTGGGGTGCTAACAAACGCTTAGCGCTCCAGAAAATATCATCACGATAGAACCCAAATTTATCGCTTCAGCATCGCCCAATTATGCAATGAAAGCAATGCATGACTTAGCGGTCAAAAATCACGTATCAGCAAAACATTCCACCAACAATCCACGCAACCATTGATTGCCCTCATCCTGTGCAAAACGACGATGCCAGAAAATATTTGTCTGCAAAGTGGGCAATTTAATCGGTGGTTTGCTATAGGCGAGACGAAATGGGGTTGCTGCGCTGAGAGCTAGCTTCTGCGGTACGATCACTACCAAATTGGTGGTACTGACAATGTAGGGCACTGCAGAAAAATGCGGCACCGTAAAACTCGCGTTTGCCTTAATGCCGGCTTTCTCTAAGCTTTGATTAATTTTATCGTAGGGACTTTCTTGAGTCGAAACGATCAGATGCTCGACATTGAGAAAATCACGGCTCGACATGCCTGCCTTCATCAAGGGATGGTGTTGGCGATACATACAAACGTAATCCTGTTGAAATAAGCGACGGTGATAGAGCGCACCCGATACCTCATCAAAGGCGCCCAACGCCAGATCGATACGACCAGTTTCCATCTCCGCCATTAAATCAACGCTGCTTGCGCGCACGGTAGAAATTTTCAACTGCGGAGCATGTAAGCGACACTGTTCCACCAACACGGGCATAAAATACATTTCCCCCACGTCCGTCATGGCAATCGTGAAATGGCGCTGACTACTCGGCACATCAAAAGCTTCATGCTGGTTTAAGGCTTTGGTAATGTTGGCTAAAGCCGCAGCCACCGGATCTGCCAATTGTTGCGCCAATGGTGTTGGCTGCATGCCTAGCGAAGTGCGTACAAATAATTCGTCATTAAATGTTTTGCGCAGGCGTGCTAGGGCATTGCTGACGGCTGGTTGAGATAAATTTAACTTACGTGCGACGCTGGAAATCTGGCGTTCCTGAAATACTTCCTGAAACACAACCAGAAGATTCAGATCGATGTCTTTGGCTTCGATCAAATTCCACCCCATTATTGATTTTGTGAATGCTCTACATTTTAGTATTTATATCGCAAAAAAGGGGGGATTGCACTACATTAGCGGATTCTCGTATTTTTCAGGGTTTCACGTAAAATTGCCGAGGCGAGCCACATCTCGATTCAAGCCCCTTTGACGTGAGTCCTACTTCTTAGGGCTTACCCAAAATTGCGCTAGCTAGGCGTGTCGCCGAAGACAGTACAATTGTACGGCGAGGCGACAACAACGACACTAGCGTCTGTTTTGCGTAAGTCCTATTTCTCTATTTGGATAAAATCATGACAACAAACTACATGAGTGGTTTCGCCAATGAATTTGCAACAGAGGCCTTAGCTGGTGCCTTGCCTCCCAATCAAAATTCGCCGCAAAAATGTGCGTACGGCTTGTATGCGGAGCAAATCTCTGGCACAGCCTTTACCGCACCACGTCATTCAAATCGCCGCTCTTGGACTTATCGGATTCGCCCAGCCGCCATGCATCAGCCTTTCGTGCAAATCGATAACGGCAATATGACGAATGACTTCGCACAAGTACCGAGTACGCCGAATCAATTGCGTTGGGATCCACAACCATTGCCAAGTACACCGACTGATTTTATCGAAGGCTGGTTAACGATGGCGGGCAACGGTTCCGCCGATTCACAAACGGGTTGTGCGATTCATTTGTATGCCGCCAATCGCGATATGACGGATAAGTTTTTCTACGATGCCGATGCCGAGCTATTGATTATTCCGCAGCAAGGTCGTTTGCATCTTAAAACAGAGATGGGTTTAGTCGATATCGAACCGCAAGAAATCGCGGTGATTCCACGCGGCGTGCGCTTTCAAGTCACACTTCCCGATGGCGAAGCGCGTGGCTATGTGTGTGAAAACTTTGGTGTGATGTTGAAGCTGCCAGATTTAGGTGTGATTGGCTCCAATGGTTTGGCGAATCCACGTGATTTTTTAACTCCAACTGCATGGTATGAAGATCGTGAAGGTGACTTCGAATTGGTCGCTAAATTCAGTGGCAATTTGTGGAGCGCAAAAATAGGTCATTCACCACTTGATGTGGTGGCTTGGCATGGCAATATGGCACCCTACAAATATGATTTGCGACATTTCAACACCATAGGATCGATCAGTTATGATCATCCAGATCCGTCGATCTTTTTGGTATTACAATCGCCGAGCAATACCCCCGGTGTGGATACGATCGATTTCGTGATTTTTCCACCACGCTGGTTAGCTGCCGAAAACACCTTCCGCCCACCTTGGTTCCACCGCAATATTGCGAGTGAGTTTATGGGCTTAATACACGGTCAGTACGATGCAAAATCTGGCGGCTTCCGCCCTGGTGGTGCCAGTTTGCATAATTGTATGAGCGGTCACGGCCCCGATGCACCGACCTTCGAAAAAGCCAGTAACATCGACACCAGCATGCCGCAAAAAGTTGATAACACCATGGCCTTCATGATAGAAACTTGTACCATCATCAAGCCAACCCACGCCGCGATGAACTCGCCGCAGTTACAGCCAGATTATTTCCAATGCTGGCAAGGGATTAAGAAAAACTTCAATCCTAATCAAGCTTAATATTTAAGCGGAATAACGACACACCCAATTCAAGTCTAAAGAAAGCAAATCACCTATGAGCGTTCAACTAAATGAAACTCACAATCCAGCACTGCGTAGCTGGGTTGTTTCTGCCAACGATGGCAACACCGATTTTCCGATTCAAAATTTACCGTTTGGTGTATTTCGTCGTGCAGGTAGTAATGAACAATTTCGCATAGGCGTGGCGATTGGCGATCAGATTTTGGATCTGAGCATTGCCTTGCATGCTGGTGTATTTGCCGATATCAGTAACGCTGCTTTAGCGCATGCTTTAACCGCGACTAACCTAAATGCCTTGATGGATTTGGGAAATAGTACGTCCTCACAAGTACGTTTAGCTTTATCCAAAGCGCTGCGTGAAAACGCCGTCGCGCAAAAACAATTGGTCGGTACACTAGTGGCGCAAGCTGATGCGGAATATGCTTTACCTGCACAGATTGGTGACTACACCGATTTCTATACCTCGGTACATCACGCGACCTCAGTAGGTAAATTATTCCGTCCGGATAATCCATTACTGCCTAACTATAAATGGGTACCGATAGGCTATCACGGTCGCTCGTCTTC
>DLGN01000165.1:5529-33992 GCA_002482715.1 Oxalobacteraceae bacterium UBA7693 | reverse complement strand
ACCTGAATCCAAAATCCAATGATATTTTTGGGCAGATAATTTTTGATAAAGAGACGCAATGGTAGAAACTACTAAACTCAGTCCAGCAAACAATTCCTTGTATCTGGAAGTTGCGGATCGTCTTGGTAATCTTCTGTGTCGTGATGCAGTGTGGGATCAGGCGCGTTGTAATTGGTTGGGTTGGGCACAAGAGACGCATGGACAGCGCATGAGCCCTGTGTATAAGGCTTGCGGTGCGGATTTATATGGTGGCACTAGCGGTATCGCTTTATTTTTGGCAGAGCTTTACCAATTCACACATGACCGCCAACAACTACGTACCATCGAAGGCGCGGTGAATCAGGCGTGGTCGGTGTATGCACGCTTACCAGTTAACGTGCAACATGGATTTTATTCAGGCGCTACCGGAATTGCATTTGCCTTGATACGAATTGGTGAATTATTACAGCGCGATGCGCTAATCGAGCGCGGGTTTTCCATCTTGCTCAATTTATGCGATGTTCCTTTAGACGCAAAAAATATCGATGTGATTTCTGGCAGTGCTGGAGCTATTCCTGCATTGCTGTATCTCGCTAAAAAATATCAGCGTGAAGAGCTGACTGAGTTTGCGCAGTTGCACGGACGCCATTTGCTGCAACTCGCTGAGCATGGTGAACATGGTTGTTCATGGTCCACTATAGGCGCTGCGGTGCAGTCGAATTTGACTGGGCATTCACACGGCACAGCAGGAATCGCCACGGCTTTGTTGGAATTGTATGGCGTCACGAGAGACGCGGAATTTCTGAATACTGCGCAAGCAGCTTTCCGTTATGAGCGCCATTGGTTTGACCAAGGGCAATCCAATTGGGCAGACCTACGTCGATTCGCCCAACGGGGGCAAATAGGTCAAGTTGGGCAAGACGGCATAACTTGCAGTATGGCTTGGTGTCACGGTGCGCCGGGCATAGGATTGTCGCGACTCAGAAATCGGCAACTGTTGATGCAATCATCCGGCGTGGAAACAAGCGACTCAAGTGCAATCGAGCAAGACTTGGAAGCTGCATTACATTCAAGTTCTGCTGCCTTGATGCAGGCTTGGTTGCCAGGTAAGCTTAATTATTCTTTATGTCATGGTGCGGCTGGCAATGCAGAATTGATGATCATGGCGGCAAAAGAATTGCAACGTCCCTCGTTGATGGCGGTCGCAGAAAAAGTCGCTCAAGATGGTCATAATTTTTATGTCAAACAAGGTCTGCCTTGGCCTTGCGGCAATGGTGGTGTGGGCGAATCGCCAGGATTAATGCTAGGTACGGCAGGAATCGGTTATTTCTATTTACGGATGTTTGATGCGCAAAGCGTCCCATCTATCTTGTTGCTTGGGGCTGATTAAGACGAATCTTGGCGAAGGTGTTGCTTTCCTATTTTCTTGCTTGTAAAAAATGCGCAGCAAGGTGTTGCGATAGGATCAGGAAGTATAAAGCAAGGTAGAATCAAGCGCTAACCAATCTGCTCAGCGCTCAGGCTGAAATACATGCATGCTTGCCTCATCTGCTCAGTTCCATTTGCCCGAGAACTTACAACACTATCGCGTTGATGCTTGCATTTTAAATACAAGTTTGCTGAGTGTTTATCAGGCATGGGATAGTAAGTTACTACGTGCAGTGTCGATGCATATTCTTCGCCAACAGCCGCTACACCCCGAGATCCCTTCCAGCCCGGTTATCCTTGGTAGTAATGATCAGGATACCTTATACCTGCAGCGGGCGCGTCAAGCAGCTGCTTTGCAGCATACCGCTTTTATCCGTATTCACGCTTTAGAAGAGTTTGATCATCAATTGATCTTGATTACAGAAGCAGTCAAGGGAGAATCTTTCGCAAGCTGTATACAGCAACATGCAGGTCAACGAGCAATCGCTCTCAAGCAGGTGATACATCTCGCATCTGCCATACAGGAAGCGCATGCTGCAGGTTTAGTCGTTGGCGATTTACGTTCTGCAAATTTGTTAATGGATAACGCAGGAGTAGTGCGTGTTCCCAGCCTCAGTTTGGTTTTGCATCAAACGACCAACTCCCACAGGCTAGATCTGAGTGATGGCCTGCACGACGAGCAGCGCCATGATGTATTAGCTCTTGGACTATTGTTGTTTGAAATGATGACTGGGCAGATGCCAGACCTGTCGCGAACATCTTTGCAGGATGCAGCATTTCCTTGGCCTGAAAGACTGCCGCAAGATCTGCGTGAACTTATTGTCGCAATGACAGATTTGCAGCAAGAGCAGGGTCTTAGTTGTCAGCAAGTCGCAGAGCGTTGCCGTCATTTGCTTTCGCAAGACTCTTCGTCGTCTAGCGCTGCCCAACTAGACTTGCGTCATTTGCAGCAAGAATTTTTGCATCAAGAATTACAACGCAGTCAGCGCCAACGTCTGGGATACTGGAGCATGATCGCTGTGTTGATGGTGTTGATCGTGGGTGTCAGTGGATGGCAACTGAAACCTTATTTTCCTCAGTTAGTCAAATATCTGACGCCTTATTCCGAATCGAATGAGATGGCGCAAGCTGCGCGTAATTTAACTGAATATACCTATAAAACCGATGCAAAACTGCTTGATGCTGCGGAAGCGCATTTGAAGAAAGTCTTGGAACGCAACCCAGAACATGCAGCCGCTGCGGCCTATATGTCGATCGTGTATTTGTCCAAATACAATGCCGAGAAGCGTGATGAAATCTGGTTTCAAAAAGCCAAAGCTAGCGCGCAACAGGCAATGGCACTGAATGCTGAGTTGGCGATGAGCTTGGTTGCGAATGCAAGAATCTTGCAATGGCATCATCGTCTTGAAGAGGCGTTGGCGATGATAGTGAGGGCACGCCGTCTCGATCCTGAAAATTTGTTGTCTTGGCATACCAATGTCAGTATTTTGCTGGAGATGCGGCGTTTTTCTGAAGCGATACCGTTGGCGATGCAAGGCGCCAATCAGTTTCCCTTGGATCGCTACTTGCTCGACTTGCAGGCAGGCATGTATGTGAGTCAGAAAAAATATGCCGAGGCCGAGCGTGTTTTACGAGAAAGCTTGCAACGTCAACCAGATTCACCGCTGGCCTATTCATTATTAGCGGAATGTCTAACGGCGCAAGAACGCAATGCGGATGCCTTGCAAGTGATTCAACAGGGTTTGCAAGTACGTCCGAATGCGAATCTGTATGGCGCGTTGGCGAATGCTAAGTTTCGCGTTGGGGAATATGCTGATGCTGCCGATGCATTTGCACAAGCTGTGTCACCGGATAAGGGTATCGCAGGCAGTTATCTGCGTTGGTTCGAATATGCAGAGGCACTAATGTGGGTTGCAGGGCGTGAGCCAGATGCTAAGCGAGCTTATCAGCGTTCTTTAGAATTATTGGATATACGCTTTAACCGTTCCCCTGATGATGAAACCCTGTTGTCGATCAAAAGCATGATCATGGCGCGACTCAATGATTTTTCCCAAGCCAGAGTGTTAGCGAAGCGTACAATGGCCCTTCAATCTGAAGATCCTTATGTACATTTTTGGCTGGCCTATACGTTTGAATTGCTGCATGACAGGGAGCAAGCCTTAGCCGAAGTGAAACTGTCAAAACATTTTGGTATTCCTATGCGTATGTTAGATACGCATCCGGGTTTGCGAGATTTACGGGCTGATCCGCGTTATGCGCAATTGTGATAGTCGTGATAAAAACTTTTCCTTGCTGATGCATGTTGCTTATTGCATGTTGCTTGTTGTTCTGAGCGCGAGCCTACGTGTTTCTGTATTGAAATTCGTTTAGAATACAGAACGCAGTCTTTTCAACCGGATTTAGTTATTACTCTTCATGTCAGCAAGCAAAGACAATGCCTCACAACCTGAACAATTATTGCACTATCAACTAGGTAAAAGCTTGGGTGAAGGTGGGTTTGGGCATGTCTATCAAGCTTGGGATGCCAAGTTACATCGGCAAGTCGCTATTAAATACTTAAAAAATATAGCGGCCAGTGTCGATCTGATGAAAGAGGCAAGGCTGGCTGCATCTTTGCAGCATGCCGCATTTGTGAAAGTGCATGCCTTAGAGCAGACCGAAGACAGTCAAGCAATTGTGATGGAATTAGTACCTGGTCGTACCCTACGGCAGGTACTTGAAACGCAGACTCCAAGTATTTCCCATGTCATCGATATTGTTCTGCAAGTGGCGCAAGCGATGCAAGAAGCGCATGCCGCTGGATTGGTTCACGGCGATTTAAAACCTTCCAATTTGATGCAAGAGCCAAGCGGCGTGGTGCGCATTCTTGATTTTGGATTAGCGATTCAGGCAGATCGAGATGTTACCACTTCGCTGGTGCAATCTGATCCGCAAGGAACCATTGCCTACATGGCTCCCGAAGTGCTGACGGGAACTAGTTTACGTCCTAGTTCTGATATTTATGCACTGGGTGTCATCTTGTACGAGATGTTGACTGGCGCACGTCCATTTGCCAACTTATCTGGTTTGGCATTGGCCGCAGCCTTAATTCAATCAAACTCTGATCAATGGCCTTGGCCGGATCATTTACCGCAAGTTCTGCGTCAATTAGTTCGAGCAATGACAGCACGTCAGCTTGAACATCGCGTCGCCAGTATGCAAGAAGTCGCGCATCAGTGTGCACAAATTGCCGCGATTGATGCGCCGTCTTTAAATTCTGGAACCTTCAATTTGGCGGCGCTCAATTTGACATTGTCGACCATGCCGCCAAAAACGAATTCGACGATGAGCGTGAAGCAGGTCTTGCAACGCTGGCGAATGTTGTTTGCTATTTTGTTGACTGTCGCGGTGTTATTTGGCGTGTGGTATTCGCAACCGTATTGGACACAATTACGTTCCTCGATGGCACCGTATTCCGAAGCGCGAGAAATGCAACAAGGTCTAGAGGCATTTTCGAATTTTGATCGATTTGATATGCTCAATCGTGCAGAACAACATTTCTTGAAAATCTTAGAATACTCACCTCAGCACGCCGCCGCTGCCGCCAGTCTTTCCATGGTGTATAGCTATCGCTATTTACAAGATGAAGAAAATCTCTACTGGTTGGACAAAGCGCAAAGCCTCGCGCAAAACGCCTTGAAATCCAACGATTTTCTGGCATTAAGTCACGTCGCGAATGCAAGAGTGTTGGGATTGAAAGATCAATTTGATGCTGCTTTCGCGGAAGTCGAAAGGGCGATTGCGCTCGATCCGAATGGCGTATTAGCTTTGGGTGTGAAGAGCGAGCTGTTGATTCGGGCGCAACGTGCGGATGAAGCTCTAGGCTTTTTAAAGCAAGCAATTCAACGGTTTCCTTCTGAACGTTTGTTCGCCGATCTGATGGGGCAGATCTATCTTTTGAAGGGCGATTACAAAGCAGCAGAGGTAACGTATGGTCTTAGCTTGCAAATCAAAGCGGATGGAAGTGCTGCGTATCTGGGTTTGGCCGACGCATTGATGATGCAAAATCGCGTCGAAGAGAGTCTGCAAACTTTGCGAGCAGGGATCAAGCTTAAACCGGGTGCCGAGCTGCACAAAGCACTGGGAAATAGTTTGTTTTCACGCGGTGATTATGTGGGGGCTGCCAGCGCGTTCGAAAGTGCAGTGACGGCGGGCAAAGGTAATCCGGATGATTATTTGGCCTGGGCAAAGTTAGGCGATACCATGTCATGGTTGCCTGGCAAATCCGATGTCGCTAAAACAGCTTATAGTCGCGCTCGGAATTTATTGCAACCACGTATGAAAAATAATCCAGACGATGCAGATTTGCTGTCACGCATGGGTTTGTACACCGCGAAGTTAGGTGAAAATGCAGAAGCTTTTATGTATATTCAAAAATCACTTGAACTCGCTCCCAATAGCGCAGAAGTACAGTTCCGCGCAGGGGTCAGTTTAGAAATGATTGATATGCGGGCGCCGGCTTTGGTGGCAATTGCGCGCGCCAAAGAATTGGGCTATTCCGGAAAATCCATAGAGTCTGAGCCAGAATTAGTCAGCTTGCGACGGGACCCTAAATACTTACGTTAGCGTGTTGTGAAAAGACCTTTTTGATGCAGTAGTGGATAAGCGCTAGCGTTTTCGTACTTCCGACGATATCGGCAAATTGGATCGTGCTAATTCAACGACATGAGATATTACGGCTTTATTTGTGCGCAAAGACCCCTTAGGTTTCTTGGGGTCTCTGCTTTTCTTACTTTTCCCTGCTGTTAATCAATCCAGCCCAAGCCTTTTAAATGTCGGCGTAATGCTTCGCTGGGTGTTTTCAATTGCGCAGCACACTGTTCGACATGATTGTTTGCTGCTGTCAGATATTCTCGAATCTCTTCCGCAGGAATTTGTTCAACCCGGCGAATCTGTGAATTTGCTTCGATCAATTTGTACATCGATGGACGTGAAATTCCTAAGTCGTCAGCAGCATATTGAATAGTCCAACCGTGTCTATGCATGGCGTCAACCACATCTTGCTCTGTTAAATCGCGTAATTTTTTACGTTCAATATGACTGCTCTCAGTGGATGTTGCTGGCGGTGCTATTACCACTGGGGCTGTGACATTGCTCTGTGCTTTACGTAACTCTGCGCTGGCGGGTGGCGTATTCTTCGGGCTCTCCACCATATTCGACAGATGTGGGTATTCACCCATCTGTAAAGAAAGTAAGGCGCGTTTTAAGACATTGCTGAGTTGGCGTATATTGCCAGGCCAATCAAAATTAAGCATATCGCTGATCAAACCAGGTGGAATTAATCCCAGATTTACTTGTGCAAAATCTGCGCGCTTCGATAGGTGGTTGATTAACAGACCGATGTCTTCACGTCGACTGCGTAGTGGTGGAATGCGGATAATAAAACTTTCTAAACGACGCACTAAGGCATGGTTGAAATTGGTGTGATATAAATCTTGATCGGTTGCGGTGATGAGCCTTGCGGTAGAGCGCGCATCACGGGTCGCACCTAAAGGACGATACTCACCGTTTTCTAAGACGCGCAACAGCATAGGCTGTACTGGTGGTGGTGTATTGCCGATCTCGTCTAAAAAGAGGGTCGAATTTTGTGCTTCACTAAAGTATCCATCACGACTGCTTTGCGCACCTGTATAGGCGCCTTTGTTGGCGCCAAATAAATCCGCAGCAGCCAAAGACTCGTTCAGTGCCGCCATGTTAACCGAGACCATTTTTGCGGCTGCTCGTTTGCTTAAATTATGAATTGCCTGTGCTGCGACTTCTTTACCGGTACCTGTTTCACCTAGCAGCAGAACGGTGTTGTCGTTAGTTGCCGCTAAACGAATTAAATCTCTGGTCAAGATCGCGCTACTGCCTATCCCGATAAAACCATCAACAGGATTATGTTTTGGTAGGCAACGCATCCAGTGCAGGCAGATAAAAACAGCGCGACCTAGCGTGATGATGATGCCAGTGTCAACTTGTTCGGGACTAAGATAGCTAGGCGTTTTGATTTCTTCACCGTTCACTTCCACAACCATTCGACTATTCGGTGGGCAGATGGTGATTCCATCGCTGTTGTCACGCACGATGCGTAAAGGATCGCGAGAGACGCCACCGTGACCAATCGGCAGAGCATCACCATGCATAGGGCGAAACACCGGAGAGAAGCGACTCAGCTCTATCACTTCTGCTTCAGTATTGCCGATGAATTGCTCGCCAATTCTGGCGGGATCTGGATGCCAAGCAATCGTCAGGCTGAGTAAAGGACGACTATTGGCCGTGGTAAAGGCCAGTGGCGAGGTGATGGTGTAATCAGCGTTAGACATTGGAGATAACGTAAAAAGCGGTTAATTGGTTTAGCAAAATCTTCATTTACGTGTAAAAAGAATTTTACATGTAGTGAGAACTGCGCTTCGATTTCCGGAAAATAGCATCAAAAATGGTATTTTTCACACCAGTAATTTTAAATTTCGTAGCTTTAATTTTATTAAGATGAATGCTGTTTCATATATGTATCAGCATTCTAGCGGCATCATAAGTTTATTTCATGTCTTTCCTGTAAAAAACGACAGATTGTTGTGTAATAAAAAGCTGGCACGTGATTTGCTCAAAGCTATTGATACATGGAAAGCCATGTTGAGTGCTCAATTAACATTTGGGCGATATTGACTAAATCACTTTGGTAACAAGCAAATTTATGGACGTTCAGAGTACGACGCACATTGATCGCGATCTGAAATCAGTTAAGACTCAGTTTCCTGATGTTCTGATTTTGGGCGGTGGCCCTTCAGGCAGTGCGGCTGGCATTGCGCTGCTCAAGCGTGGTGATATCGATGTCATGATGATAGAGCGTGATGATTATGCTGAACTCAAATATGGCGAGTCGCTGTCATCTGGAGTGCGCTCAACTTTGGAATATCTGGATGTTTGGCAAGCTTTTTCTCAAGGGCAGAATTTGACGCCCTTCTCGAGTCAGGTTACTTGGGGCAACGAACAGCAGCGTCGTTTAGGCTATATGTTCACGCCGCATGGAACTGGCTGGAATTTAGATCGTTTAAGTTTTGAACGTTTATTGGCGAATACTTTCGTCAAGCGCGGAGGCAGATTAGTTTGTAATACACAGGTTATTACTTGTGAGCGTCAGGCGAGTGGTGGTTGGTGTGTCACGGTGAAATCTCATCAACAGGAAATGCAAACGATTTTCTGCAAATACATTATCGATGCTTCTGGTCGGCGCGGCGTGATGCGTACCAACTTGAACCTCGCGCTGACGGTGCATGATAGGCTGATTGGTGTGACTTGTATTGGAACTCTCCCAGATGCGAATAGCCGCGTGATTGAGAGTCAGGTCGAAGCATGTGAATATGGTTGGTGGCATTTGTCACCGATGCCCGATAATCGCGTCTCTGTGACTTTGATGACGGATCCTGACATTGCGCACAAAATTCAAGTTTGTAAGCCCGAAGTCTGGAATGCATTATTGAGCGCGATGCCATTTATGAGTAAATTAGCCGAGGAATTGGTGTTCCCTGATAAACCGCGTTCATTCCCTTGCTTCTCATCCTATTTACAAGAAGCGGGTGGTAAAGACTGGGTTGCCGTCGGTGATGCGGTTGCATCTTACGATCCGATTTCGTCGTCTGGCATACCGCGTGCTTTAGCGAGTGGCATACATGGTGCATTTATCGCGGTTGATCAACTTTTCTCCAGCGGCGATTTACTGACGACCTACGCAAATGCGATTCAGCAAGACTTCAAACAATTTTTGCAAACACAGTGGCAGTATTATCAACGTGAAACGCGTTGGCCTTTAGCGACATTCTGGGCACGCCGTCGCGCGGTGATCGCAATATCAAAAGAAGCAACGGTGTTTGCAACGCATTACTTTGAACAAAAGCTGGCACCTAACCCAACCCATCTGAAAGCCAATGAGTTGCAAGATTTGTGGTTGTTATGTGAGTTAGGAAAGCCACTGAAAGACGTAATTGCCGGATTCGCCCAGAGACATTTACATTTGCCTGAGCAAAAAGTATTGCTTGGCTTGCAAGAGTTGATTGAGCTAGGGTATTTGGAAATTGCTAACGAGGATGAAGAAGATCGGGTTTTTTTTAATACAGAACGCTTGTATTTTGATTGAATGAGAAATATGCAACACGATTAAGCATCATTTAGCAAGGTGAAGACAGCGGACTTAAGCAAAACAGACGTGACCTTGCTGGTTTTACCTCTCTTTAAGTCCTGACATAACCTGTCTTCTTGCGATTTTGCGCTTAACCGCGTGTGATTGAGGGCAATCTGATCAATCCGCTTTGGTCTTACATGGCTCAAGCTAGTTAGGTTTGTCTTCCAAGCAAGCTGCAACACGGTAAAATAGCGAGATGAATACAGAACTCGCTCTCGCTTCCCCCATGTCATCCAATTCCTCTGCACACGTCGATCGCGTTGCTTCCGCTTATCCCCACTTCGTGCATTTACGTATGCACTCTGAATATTCCATCGTCGATGGCTTGGTGCGTATAGATGATGTGGTTAAAGCTGCAGTGAAAGACAAGCAAGCTGCGCTCGCCTTGACCGATCTGGGCAATTTATTTGGTTTAGTTAAATTTTATAAAGCAACCCGTGGCAAAGGTATCAAACCAGTCGCTGGTTGCGATGTGTGGATCACGAACGACAATGATAGAGATAAGCCTTCACGGCTATTATTGTTGGTGAAATCACGTCATGGTTATTTACGTCTGTGTGAATTGCTGGCACGCGCCTGGCTGGAAAATCAACATCGTGGTCGCGCCGAAATTAAATTCGAATGGCTGCAAGAACTGTTTGAAAACGACAGCGAACAAGGTTTGATAGCGCTTTCTGGTGCGCATTTTGGTGATGTTGGTATTGCCATCGATAACGGTAATTTTGAATTGGCAGAACGCAATGCCCAGCGTTGGGCGAGTATTTTCCCAAATTACTTTTATATCGAAATCCAAAGAGCCGGTGAGCCAAATATGGAGCCGCACGTCAAGCAAGCGGTAAAGCTAGCGCAGCGTTTGAGCTTGCCTGTGGTTGCCACGCATCCTATTCAGTTTTTAAGCAAAGACGATTTCACCGCGCATGAAGCGCGTACTTGTATCGCCGAAGGCGAAATGTTGGCGAACGGCAGGCGTGCGCGTAAATTCAATGATCAGCAATGCTTTAAATCGCGCGAAGAAATGTTGGCTTTGTTTGCTGACATCCCTGGCGCGCTGGCGAACTCGGTGGAAATCGCCAAACGGTGTAATCTGAAGTTAGAACTCGGCAAGCCGAAGTTGCCAGATTTTCCAACGCCAGAAGGCATGACGATTAATGACTTTTTGGTGTTCGAAGCAAAGCGCGGTTTGGAATTCCGATTAGAAAATCTTTTCCCAAATCCAGAAAAGCGAGAGCAAAACCGCGAGCGTTACGAAGCCCGTTTGAAGTTTGAAACCGACACCATTATTAAAATGGGTTTCCCCGGTTACTTCCTGATCGTTGCGGACTTTATCCAATGGGCAAAAAATAATGGCGTGCCAGTTGGTCCGGGTCGTGGTTCAGGCGCAGGCTCTTTGGTTGCTTACGCTCTCTTGATTACTGATCTCGATCCGCTCCAATACAATTTGCTGTTCGAGCGCTTCTTGAATCCAGAACGTGTTTCCATGCCCGACTTTGATATTGATTTCTGTCAGGAAGGTCGCGACCGCGTGATTCAATACGTGAAAGATCGCTACGGTAAAGAAGCGGTGTCACAGATTGCTACCTTCGGAACCATGGCGGCCAAGGGCGCGATTCGTGACGTCGGGCGTGTGCTTGATTTTGGCTATATGTTTTGCGATGGCGTATCGAAATTAATTCCGTTTAAACCGGGTAAGCAAGTCACGATTGCAGAAGCGATTGTGGAAGAACCTTTGCTAGCGGAGCGCCAAGAAAACGAAGAAGAAGTTAAAACCCTGCTCGATTTAGCGCAACAAGTCGAAGGCATTACCCGTAACATAGGTATGCACGCTGGTGGTGTTTTGATTGCGCCGGGTAAGTTGACAGATTTTTGTCCGCTCTACACGCAGGGTGGCGATTCCGGTGTGGTCTCGCAATACGATAAAGATGACGTTGAAGCCGTTGGTCTGGTGAAGTTCGACTTTTTGGGTTTGACCACATTAACAATTCTTGATCGCGCAGTACGTTATATAAAAATGCTGGATCCAGCGATGGAGAATTTTGATTTATCCAAATTGCCGCTGGATGATAGAGCTTCTTATGAACTGTTAACCAAAGCGAAAACTGTCGCTGTTTTCCAGCTAGAAAGCCGCGGCATGCAGGGCATGTTGAAAGACGCGCGTCCCGATCGCTTTGAAGACATTATTGCGTTGGTGGCTTTGTATCGTCCGGGTCCTATGGATTTGATTCCTGATTTCTGTAAGCGTAAGCACGGCGAAAAGTTTGATTATCCTGACCCACGTACCGAAGGTATTTTGTCCGAAACCTACGGCATTATGGTGTATCAGGAACAGGTTATGCAGATGGCGCAGGTGGTTGGTGGTTACTCACTTGGCGGTGCGGATTTGTTGCGACGTGCTATGGGTAAAAAGAAAGCCGAAGAGATGGCAGAGCATCGCCAGATTTTCCGCGACGGTGCCGCGAAAGATGGCTTGCCACAAGAAAAAGCCGATGAGATTTTCGACTTGATGGAAAAATTCGCGGGCTATGGCTTTAATAAATCGCATGCTGCCGCGTATGCTCTATTGTCGTATCACACTGCATATCTGAAAGCGCATCATCCTGCTGCGTTTATGGCAGCGAATATGTCGCTCGCGATGGATGATACCGATAAGGTAAAAATCTTGGTCGAAGATGCGATTGATATCTGCAAGCTGAAAATGCTAGCGCCCGATATCAATCAATCTGACTATCGCTTTATGCCAGTGGGTGAGGCTGGTAAGAAGGCGACGCAAATTCGTTACGGCTTAGGTGCAGTCAAAGGCTCTGGCCAAAATGCGATTGAAAGCATCGTCACTGCGCGTAAAAATGGTGGCCCGTTCACCGATATTTTTGATTTCTGTAAACGCGTCGATAAACGCCAGGTTAATCGCCGTACGATTGAATCTTTGATACGTGCTGGCGCAATGGATTGTTTGAAACAAGACCGCGCGGTGTTATTGGCAACTGTTGACTTCGCTTTGGAAGTCGCCGAGCAAGCAGAAGCGTCAGCGAATCAAGTCAGCTTATTTGGTGACGACGATGACATGATCCCGCCACCGGAATATGTGAAGGCCGAACATTGGTCGGATAGACAGCGCTTGCTGGAAGAGAAGCAAGCACTTGGTTTCTATTTGTCTGGACATTTATTCGACGCCTATGCACCGGAAGTGCGTCAGTTTATCAAGACGACCTTGGCTAAAGTTGAACCATCGCGCGACTTGCGTTTGATCGGTGGCGTGATCGCTGGATTACGCACGCAAATGACGCAGCGTGGCCGTTTGCTGATCGTCACTTTAGATGATGGCACGGCAGTCGTCGAAGTCACGGTGTATGGCGAATTAGCGGAGGAATTCAAGGGCATTTTTAAAGAAGATGAATTCCTCGCAGTGATGGGTAAAGTGTCTGAAGATAGGTTTAACGGCGGTTTGCGTATCACAGCAGAACGCGTGATGGACATCGGTCGGGCGCGCGTACAATTTTCGCAAGGCTTGCGGATCAAACTAGATGCAAGCGCTGATACCAAAAAACTTGCCGAGATTTTACAGGCACATTTGAATAGTGAAGGTTGTCCGGTGTTGATTGATTATGCGAATCAGACCGCTGCTGCTGAGTTGTATTTATCGGATAGTTGGCGTGTGAATCCTGACGATCAATTGCGCAAAAAACTCGGTGATTGGTTGCATGCCTCTAATGTGAAAGTTGAGTACAACTAATATGCGCAATTCCAAGACCTTAGGATCACTTGATGGAAAGTCTGATTGGCGTCAGCAATTGCCAACGCAGATTTTAGCTTTGCTGCCGTTCACACTATTTTTCCAAGTGGGACTGATGTATGCAGGCCTAATTTTCTTTCTATTGGCTTGGGCTTTGTCTGGAGATTGGCGTAATAAACTAGCGCGGATTCAGTCATCGGCATTGTTGTTACCTGTTGTGTGTTTGAGTGTACTGTCGATTGTCATCAGCACTTTACATCCACATCCCGCTGGCGAATTTGCCGCAGCGTTCTCGCATTATCAGACCTATTGGTTTTTGTTCCCTATGCTGAGTCTGGCGAGTGGTGAGTGGCAGCAAAAAGCAATACGTAATTTCTTTTTGGGTGCGGTGATTGCAGCAACATTGTTTTATCTGAACAGTATTGGTGTTTTGCCGGATATTAAACTCTTCAAGAGTTATGTTGTCTACGAAGGAAATAAATCCATACTTTTGGGTTTGCTGATGGCGATTGCTGCCGCGTGGATGTTACATGAATGGCGTCTGCGTAAGAACTTACATTTATGGCGCGCACTGACTTTTGCGTATGTAGTCGCGGCCTTGGTCTTATGCACTAAATCGCGCACTGCCAGCTTGTTGTTTTTACTTTTGTGTGGCTTATTGATTTTTCGGAATTTTAGTTTTCGCTGGTGGCAGCTAGGTGCGCTTGCTGGCACTTTGTTGCTTGGCGGTGCTGGCATTTCCTATGTTGCACAACTGCCTGCACCAGTCACTTGCCTGGCGAAAGAAATGCATGAAGACTTCAAGATGAGCGGGGCACAGATAGTTCTCAATCGCGGCATTTGTACCGTGCATCAAGTTCGTAATTTTGGACAAACCAAGCAAGCGACACAAGATGGTATGCGGCTTGAGTTATATCTGAACACTTGGCAGATGATAGCGCAGAGTCCTTGGATTGGACATGGTGTCGGCAATTGGCTGCCGATGTATCAGCAAAAAGCCCAAGGCCAGATTAGCGAAAAAATGACCACGCCGCATAATGATTATTTGCTGTATTGGTTTGAGCTAGGGCTTGGTGGCTTGCTTGCTTTATTAACGATCTGGCTTACGCAGTTGCGGGTCGCTTATCAAATGGTGAATTCAGAACATACGGAACGAGCGATGTTGGTTTCTGCGTTGACAGTCGCGATGATGTTTGCCGCCTGCTTTAATGCGATCTTACGCGATGGCGTATTCGCCTTTGCAATGTTGATCTTGCTNNGCTATGGCTGGCGTTACGCGCACAGCCTTAAAACCTACATAAAAATATGGCTAAACTGAATAAACCTATTTTGAAACGACTGTGGACTTCGGTTACGCAGTATCGTGCTTATCTGATTCTGACGGTATTAACGATGTGTGGTACAGCTTTGACGGAAGTCGCCCTGCCTTGGGGCTTGGGGTTGTTGCTCGACAATGGCTTTGGTCGCAGTACAGCGAATGCGCCATCCAACCAGATCATGAATTTTCCTCTGTGGTATGTACCCGCGATTTTGATTGGTATCTTCGTCATCCGCGGTGCTTGCACCTTTACCACTAGCTATTTGATGAGCCGTATTTCAGTTAATTTGCTCAACGAATTAAGAGCGAAAGTCTTTGATAAATTATTGCATGTGCCAGTCGGTTTTTATCATGCTGAATCAAGCGGGCGCATCATTAATACGATTATGTTTGAAGCCCAGCAAATCGTGGAAATGGTAAAAGTGTCGATCACGACTTTGTTCAGAGATTCACTGACCGTCATGGTGCTGATGGGCTATCTGATTTGGCTCAATTGGGAATTGACTTTAGTGACGATCATTCTGATTCCAGGTATGACGATCTTGGTTCGAGGCGTGAGTAAACGTCTGCGTAAATTGAATCACCAGTCCTTAGAAGTGAGTGGTGAGCTGACGCAAGTCATTGAAGAAACCACCCGTGCACATCAGGTCATTCGTATTTTTGGTGGACAACAATATGAACAGCAGCGCTTCGAAGAAAAGAATAAGAAGCTCGGTAGTTACACCATGAAAAGTACAGTGGCGGTGTCCTTCACTACACCCTTGACGCAAATCTTGGCATCCGTCGCCGTCGCTATTGTGATCATGTTGGCGTTGGCACAAGCACGTAAAGATGCCACGACAGTCGGGGATTTTGTGACTTTCATTACCGCGATGATGATGTTGCTTACGCCCTTAAAACGCTTGGCTGACTTGAACGGTCCCTTACAGCGTGGCATGGCGGCCGCTGAATCCGTATACCGCATGGTGGATGCAATCCCAGAGAACGAGAGCGGTCGGTTAATTGACGGACGCGCTTCAGGTCAGCTCGAGTTTAAAGAACTGAATTTCACTTACCCCGGCCAAGAACAGCGTGCATTGAATCAGATTAACTTACAGGTGCAAGCTGGTGAAACCATCGCCTTAGTCGGGATGTCTGGCGGCGGCAAGACTTCATTGGTCAACTTGGTTCCTCGCTTTTATGAGCCAGATAGTGGACAGATTTTGCTCGATGGTGTCGCTTTATCAGATATTTCACTCAAAAGCTTACGTCAGCAAATTGCGATGGTGAGCCAAAATGTGATCTTGTTTGATGACACGATTGCCGCGAATATTTCTTATGGTGATGCTAATCCAGATCCAGCGAGAGTCGCCTATGCGATTCAAGCTTCTCATCTGCAAGAGGTCGTCAATGAAATGTCCGATGGCTTGCAAACCATGATAGGCGACAATGGCATGCGCTTGTCGGGCGGGCAGCGTCAGCGTTTGGCAATTGCCCGTGCAATTTACAAGAACGCACCGATTTTGATTTTGGATGAAGCAACTTCAGCGCTCGATAGTGAATCAGAACGGGCGGTACAGGCGGCCTTAGATGAGTTAATGCAAGGTCGTACAACATTGGTGATTGCCCATCGTTTATCAACGATTGAACGCGCCAGCAGAATTGTGGTCTTAGTTGAAGGTCAGATTGTGGAAGTGGGAACCCATGCGCAATTACTGGCGAAAGATGCTGCCTATGCAAACTTGTATCGTTTGCAGTTTGCGGTTTGAACACATTTGAACACATTGGAAAGCAGGAGTAAGCATGCCTAGTTTGTTAAACGCTTTATTACTGAGTGTATTTGCAGTGGGTTTCACCGCAAGTTCTGGTGCGGTTGCCGCGGATACTTCACAAAGCACTGAATTTCAAGTGGCGAACATTGATGCGGCGATGAAGCGCTTTACGAAGTTGCCTCACCCTATGGCGAGCGCAGAGCAAAGGAAGTTGGCACAGGATATTAAATCAGGTTTGAGCAAACATGGCTGGCAAGTGCAAAGCCAAAAATTTAAAACCAAAATCCCTAATCTTGCCCATCATCAGTTAGGTGGCAAAGACAAAAAAGCGGCACCGATTAAAGAAGTCGAAGGCGAAAATATCATCGCGATTTCAAAAGGTAGCGAGCGTTGTATGTTATTGATAGGCGGGCACTACGACACTAAATTTTATAAAGATTTTTCGTTCGTCGGTGCGAATGACGGTGGCTCTTCTACCGCCGCAATGCAAGAACTGGCGCGAGTTATCCAGGCGATACGTGTGCAAGAAAATAGCAACAAGTCAGGAACTAAAGAAGCGGGTCGTTTTTTAGATTGCAGCATCGGCCTCACTTTTTTTGATGGTGAGGAAGCCACTTTGCCGGAATGGAGTGATGCCGACCGTTTGCTTGGCATTACCGACAATACACATGGTTCACGGGCATTTGCCGCCACGATGACGAAGCAATTTGAAGGCGTGACCTATCAAAACTTGCCAGTAAAAGCGGTCTTGATTTTGGATATGATCGGCCATAAAAACCAAAATTTATTTATTACAAGTGGTTCCAATCCACAGTTGGCGCAAAAATTTTTAGGACAGAAAACAAATACAAAAATTGTCGCTGCGAATATTGCGATAGAGGATGATCATCTGCCATTCGCCCAATTAGGTTTGCCATTTCTGCATATCATTGATTGGACTAACCTGTCTGAATGGCATACGCCCAAAGATACTTTGGAAATTATCTCGAATAAGAACATCGCTGATTTTGGCGATATGTTGGTGCGTTTTTTGAAGCAAAAACGCTAAGTTGATTTGAGCTTGATCTTCAATGTCGTTTGCGAACATTGACATTCCGCGAATTTATTTTGGCGGATTGAGAATGCGCATAATCTCGCCGTTCTTTTTACCGCGCCCAATCGCTAAGTTAAGCCGTTGGATCACATCAGTATGTTTGTGAAGTGCGGCAGCGAAGTGAAGTTCATCGATTCGTAAAGGTTTTCTCAGGACGGTAAATGCCATTTCGCTGGCATCGAGGACATGGGATTTATCGACGCTTTGCATACGTCGTAGTAGCGTTTCCACCTGGCGAGGGTCAGACTCTCTTGCACCAAATAACATGACATCCATACGCCGCATCGCAAGCTTTTTCAATCGCGCCACATGGGATGCGGTATCTTCTTCGACCTTAAATAAGACATTTTTCTTGCGATCAAATTCATCGCCATAACTGACACCGCGAATAATGCCGACCGTTTTTCCTTTCAGGTCATCGATATGATTGAATTCAAATGCTTGCCTATTTGATGCAACCAACCAAACGTAATTGGCATAAATGAACTCAGAAAATTGCATGGTTTCGAGGCGTTCGCTATTTTTAGATAAGCCGAAAGCGATGCCATCGCCATTGTTAACGTGATTGAGCAAGCGTGCCATTGGATAATATTGCACGTCAAAATTGACTTGTGCTTCGCGCTCAAAGAAAAGCAAAAGTTGGCGTATATCGTCTTTGACGGGGATTAACTCACCGCGATCATTACGTAACTCACGAATCAATAAAGTAATTTTATTTTGTTGTGCGGCTAAAACCGGCGAGACAATTACTGGCATGAGCAATATCAAACACAGTAAAAACTTGTGCCAGGCTGCTTGACATAAAAAAGCGATAAAACACTTTATTGAAGCTAGCATCATCTTCTCGAAACCGATGTGAAGTTCTTTGGGGGATCAAACTGCTTGCCTGTTGGTTTGCTTCGAGGAAAGTATAGTCGTGTTTAGAACTAAATCCAAAAGGATTCTGGAAAACTACAGTGAAGAGGGAGAGGGCGGCGAAAAAAAACGTCATCTCAAGAGGGCTTGAGATGACGGAAAAGGGAGGTTGAAACAATGTGTACATGCTGACTTGGCTAGTCCGTACAATTGCGTCAAGTGAAGTTTGCAAGTCTTGCTGCGACTTTGCAATTACTTTGGGATAAACGGTGGGTTTTGGCTACTGGAATGCAGAAAATCTGGGATCAAAATGTGTTGGTTTGTCTTAAATGCATGGCTTCTATTTACAGATACCTGAATCTCATTCTGGTGTACGACGCTAATCAATTTGAATGTATGCGTGCTGGAACGCGTTATCTATAGGCGTCTATGATTTTTTGATAGCTGCCATTTGCGCGAATTTTTTTTAAACCCTCATTGAATTGCTGACGTAATTCTGGGTGATGAAACACAACGTTATAAGCAGTTTTGGTTTTGATTAGATCGTGAAAAGTCAGTGGTGTTGATGTGTCGAATTCTTTCGCCAGCAGGCGTTGATGATGCTCAAAAATCGTCTTGTCAATGATGATCACTTGCACTCGATCTGCCCAGAACATTTTGTTTTGACTTAGTTGATTGAATGCTTGATTGTAATTTTTAGGGAAGCTCCCATTCGCATCTGGCCGATAACGCGCTTCAAATTCCGCACCCAGATTTCTCCAGCCATCTTGCCAGATAATGAAGCTAAATTTTGCTAAGTCTTGCATGCTCTTTAGCTCAATTGCTCGGTGACTTTTACTGATTACAACATTTTGAAATTCTAGATAGGGATCAGAGAAGTACAGTGCACGATCTTGATTATCTTGAACCGTTGCCGCTGCATCGACTTCTTTGTCCTTGACGGCTTTGATCAACCTAACTTTAGGGATGGTGATAATTTTGATCGTATGCCCTTGCAAGGACATGATATGACGTAATAAATCAATTTCTATGCCCTGATCCAGATTGTCTTTGCGAAAACAATAGGGTGGCCTGTCGGTGGCAAACGCAATTTTTAGTTCTGCTGCTGTCGTTGTCAGTGGCAGCAGTAGCAAACAACAGCTCAACAGTCGATTCAGGTTTTGCTTCATAGATTCCTAATCTTCGTCAGCGTAGTACTTGATTGCTCGCGTTTCCTTTTTCATTCTTGAATGGAAACGCTGCTCACTCAATCAGCCTAGTTAATTCATTTGCTTTTTGCAATCCACTTCTCCACTTGCGCTTCTAAGATAGGCATTGGTAGTGTACCGTCACCAATCACAATTTCATGAAACTTCGCTAAACTAAATTGTGCGCCTAAAGCTTGCTGTGCGCGTGCCCTTAAATCAAGTATTTTACGTGCACCTATTTTGTAGCTGAGTGCTTGGCCAGGTAAAACCATGTAACGTTCGATTTGATTTTTTGCTCTAGCTTCGTTGTAGCCCAGATTCTTCTGCATATAGTTAATTGCGGCTTCACGTGTCCAGCCCTTTGCGTGTAGTCCGGTATCCACCACTAAGCGTACGGCGCGCATGAGTTCATCGTTGAGATGGCCGAAGTAAGACTCTGGATTGTCATAGAAACCTAGTTCGTGACCGAGTGTTTCGGAATACAAAGCCCAGCCTTCAGTAAAAGCAGCACTGTTGAGGTTTTCAGTATTGAATTTGCGGAACTTGGGTAAATCAATTTCCTTCAATAACGCGGCGTGCAAATGATGTCCAGGTTGGCCTTCGTGTAAAAATAAAGTCACCATACCGACCCGGCTATATTTTTTAGGGTCGTTGACCACGGGCCAGAAGATGCCTGGGTGTGAACCGTCGGCTGATGGTGGTGTGTAATGATCCGATGCAGTGGCACGGCTCAGTTCAGGCTCTAGCTGCAATTCCATTTTGCCTTTCGGTAGCAAGCTAAATAAATTGGGCAATTTCTTTTGAACTTGCACATCAATTTGGCGATAGGCATCTAAGATTTCTGTATCGC
Organism: Oxalobacteraceae bacterium UBA7693; assembly: GCA_002482715.1. Classification (GTDB taxonomy): domain Bacteria; phylum Pseudomonadota; class Gammaproteobacteria; order Burkholderiales; family Burkholderiaceae_D; genus Undibacterium. The sequence continues at coordinate 13,604 of DLGN01000165.1, read as the reverse complement.
TAGTAAATGATTTAAATTTATCTTGCGCGCTGACCCACTGTGGCAAATCAATCGCTGCACCGGTATAACCCAGTTTTGGACCAAGTTCTGCCCATTGCTGTTGAATCCGCGCGACTTCTTGTAAGCCAAGCGCGTGGATCTGATCAGGCGTTAAATCGGTGGTGGTGTTGTTTTTAATCCGCATTTGGTACCATGCTGCGCCATTCGGCAAGGCACTGTAACCGCTAGTGTCACGTCCTGCGGCCAGATAGTCCGTCTCTAAAAAATGTACCAGTCTTTGCAAGGCTGGTGTGAGCTTGGTGCGGATTGTTTGATTATAGGCTTTGGTCAGTTTTTGCTTATCTGCTGTTGAAAAATGGGCAGGTAAATTTTTGATTGGCGTATAAAAAATACTCGCTTCCGCGTTGGCATTTGGCAGTGCTTTAAATTGCGGCAACATTGCTAGCGTGATTGCTTTTGGTTGTACGATATCGCGCTGTATGCCTTCACGCATATTCTTAATCGCCTGTTCTATCCAAGCCGGCAGCACATTTAAGCGCGCCAGATATGCATAGTATTGCGGAACAGTTTTTAATGACTGAGAACCATCACCTCCAGCAAAATTAGCCAAGGTACTTGGCACATTGTCCATTTGGTTGATCGGCAACAAATGTTCGGGGAAATGTTCAAGGTGCAATGCACTGTCTAGCTCATAAGCGAGCAAGTCATAATTTAATTGATCTTTGTCATTGAGTTGCGTGCGCGAGATACCTTGCAATTGCGCCTGCATTTTGTGCATCAACGCAAATTGTTTAGCACGGTTTTGCGGCGCGATACTGATCGCCAATTGGCTGTCGTAACGGTTATCGCCATTAATGCTAGCGAATAAAAGCGGATCAAATTTGGCGCGAGATTCGTAGAACACATCTGCTAACTGGTCTAGCTGTTTTTTGCTCGCTACGTGGCTGGTTTCTATTTTAGTCGCGACGCCAGCTTGTGCCGTGACATACATCGCTGGTGTGAATAGGCTTGCGCCAGAGAGTAGGGCAATGCTCAAATAACTTAGCTGCCAGCGTTTCTTGAATGCCATGAAGTATCCTGTGCTTGAATGGTACGTATGATCTGGTGACTGAAATTGTGTAAAGCTTACGAGAGTTGATCTTGAACTCGTTCTGCGCTTGGCAATGACATCTTAGAATACCGCAATTTTTGCTCTTAGAGCATGAAAGTAGGCTTGTAGACAACACTTGACTTGATCTTGGTAAGAAAGTGTTCTGTCCTGTAATTTTTTGTAAAAAGAACTGTGGCATATCTAGCAGCGAATTAAGCTAAATACATCCTCTTCTTTCTATATTTAGGTGATTTATGTCGATAACATTAGTTTCCCGCAAACCTTTCATCGCACGCAAACTCACTTTGCTAGTCGCTACTGTATTTTGTAGCGCTTGTGGTGGCGGGAGTGCAAGTAGCAATCCAAATCCTGGCACGCCAACTACACCTGGTACGCCTAGCAGCACTTGCTCAGTGACGCAATTAGAATCAGATATGAATAATCAATTTGCTCAATTGGTGACCGATACCGATTTTTCATTCGGTGTTGAGCGCGATGATGGACGTCGTTATGTGTATCAACGCGGCAGCTCGCGTATGCAGACGTCATATGAATCCGCCTCCACGTCTAAATTAGTCAGCGCTGTGATTATTTTGCGCTTAGTGGAACAAGGCTATCTCAAATTAGAAGATAAGCCGCAAGACCGCATCGCCACTTGGCCAATTGCGGCAAGTTCACCATTAGCAACGATGAACTTAGCAAACTTGTTGAGTTTCACTTCTGGTTTAACTGAAGAACCTTTATGTGTGAACGCCGGCTTCATCAATTTTGAATCTTGCGTCAACACCATCGCAAACGCTAACGCGAGCAATCAAATCACTCCAGGCAGTGAATTCTATTACGCCAGCACGCATTTGCACGTGGCTGGTTTAATGGCGATCAAAGCGCGCGGCGTGCCTTCGTGGCAAGAAGTTTTCAGCGAGTTTAAACAACAGACAGGATTGTTTAAAAATGCGAGTTATGACTTACCCTCATTAAACAATCCACGCTTGGCGGGCGGTATGCATTGGACAGGAGAAGACTATCTCGACTTTCTTTCTGCGCTTAAAAAAGGACGCCTGCTGAACGCGGCCTCAATGTCACAGTTACTAGTAGATCGCACCGCGACGGCAAAGTTGGTTTTCTCGCCTGCTGCTGCGTTGGGAGAGGTATGGCATTACGGTCTCGGTTACTGGCATGAATGTCAAAGCACAAGCTTCAATTGCGCACCAGCGACACGTATTTCCAGCCCGGGCGCTTATGGCGCTTACCCATTTTGGGATAGAAGCAAATCTTATGTCGGCATACTCGCGCGTCAGGGAGAACTCGGCACCTTTACAAAAGGCGCAGCACTGGAGCGAGCGATACGACCTAAGGTAGAGGCTTGGTTGGCTTGTGCGGGGTGAGGCTGTCGATTGCAATATGGCATGTGCATTTGATTGGGTTCAGTTAGCTGTTTCCAAGTACGCTAGATTGTTTATAGAACAAGCATTCAAATGCGCTCAAAAATGCAGTAAAAAATAGATATTAATTTAATGTGGCTGGAGATTCAAAATTAAATCAAATTGAGCTGTGGTTTAATTTTTGGACTTGATTGAATTTGGTGAGATAGCGATGCAACTGACACTAAGCTAGAAAAAGATGTTTAATTAACATAAATCTCGAATCAACTGTAGCATATTTAACTACATGTTGTTTTTCGTAAAATTATCAAAATGAAATTTTGAAAATTTATTTACATGTGTTTTAATTATTAACAGTAAATTTCTGTTAAGTAGTTAAAATGGCATGTAGTAATGAACGCTCCGCACAGTACATCAAATGTTTCTTCAGTTAATAGTCCTCTTTTCCGCCCAGAAGTCACCGCTGCGCTAGGAAGTCAATGGATGGGCGCAATTCGCCTAGCGCAGCCAATCTCAGCTTGGTTAATTGCGGGTGTAGCTTTATTTGTTGCCGCTGCCTTAATTGCTTTTCTTATCTTGGGAAGTATGACCAAGAAAGCGCGGATTACTGGGATTACTGTTCCTACAGCAGGCAATATCAGTATCGCAGCACCGAATGCAGGTATCTTGATACAAAGTCACGTCAAAGAAGGTGACCTGGTGCAAGCTGGACAAGTCTTGTTCACGCTCTCTACGCAAAGGCAAAATAGTCAGGGTGAAATCACAGCGCTGATTGCTCATCAATTACGCGCTAGACAAGATACTTTGATCGCAGAGCAGCGTTTGCGTGAAACTGCAATGCAAGAGAAAAAACTCGCCTTGCAGCAAAGACTGACAAATCTCCAATCCGAATCAGACCAAATCGATCAAGAAATCAATTTAGCCAAACGTCGCTTGAATTTGTCGCAGCAAAGCGTCGACAAGTTTCAGACCTTACAAAATAGTGGCTACGTCTCTTCTGCCCAAACACAGCAGAAGCTAGAAGAAAACATCGACCTTTCCACGCGTTTGAGTAATCTTCAACGCATCAAAATGCAGTTGCAAGCGAATCAAGTGAACCTGCAAGCAGAAATTAATACACTCGCAAATAGTTTGGCAACTGAGTTGGCTCAACTGACTAGGGCGAAAGCGGCATTGCAACAAGAGATCGCAGAAAATAATAACCGCCATTCCAGCCAGATCGTCGCACCACAAGCAGGTATGTTGACAGCCATTACCAACCAAACTGGGCAAAACATTAATGGTGGTCAAGTGCTTGCCACCATCATTCCTGCGATGGATGCAAACAACATGAAAGATCAACAGGCGCTAGAAGTGCATCTGTATGCACCCAGCAAAACAGCTGGGTTTGTCAGTGCCGGACAGCAGGTCTTGATTCGTTATAACGCCTACCCCTATCAAAAATTCGGCTTGCAAGCAGGCACAGTGATGGATGTCAGCAAAACACCGTTTGCACCCAACGAATTACCGCAACACCTCGCCAGTACCATCTTAAGCAACGCTCAGCAAAATATCTTGGGCTTTAACAGCAACGAAGCTTTGTATCGGATCAAAGTGCAACTCAAACAGCAAAGCATTCTGGCTTATGGGCAAGCCCAAGCGATCAAGCCTGGCATGACTCTAGAAGCTGACGTCGTGCAGGATAGGCGCAAGATTTGGGAGTGGATTATCGAGCCAGTGTTGGCGGTCACGAGATCGGCTGCGCCGTGAGTCAAGCAATGAAGCAGTGTTTTGAAAAGCAAGTGCATGTACTTGAAAAAATTTGCAGGTGAGTGAGCATAGCCCACTCACCGCAAAAAACCGTACACAGGTATTCGACACCTTGTACGGAGGCAGTAAAACCCATCGGTATAGGATCGATGGGTCCAACATAACCATGTATAGGAGTAACACAAAATGCGTTTAATTTCAAATGAAGAGTTGGCGGTTGTATCTGGTGGTACAGATCAAACAGTAGAAGTTCGTGGTAAACGTATGACCCAAGCTGAAAAAGATGCCTACGATCAAAGTGCGGCAAGAATTGCCAATGGTATGTCTGCTTGCGCACTTGGAGATATAGTTGGTTGTGGACTTTATATTAATGATTTGAAAGCTGAAGTTAATTTTCCAACTGAAGAGCAAGAAAGCTTAATTGATTGGAATCTTGTTAGCGGGTAATTAGAGAGACATTAAATGGGGGTGAAATAAGGCCTCCATTTAGCGTTTTTTAAGTGACATTCAAAGGTTTCGCTATGATAAAAGAGATTTTAATTGTTATTCTAGCCATGTTTCTTGTTGCTTCTTGTAACGAGAAGGCGATCGGGAATGTATATGTTTTTAATGGGGCAATGTCAATGGAGTCTATGCGCAGCCTATCTCAAACATTTCAACTAAACCCCGATATAGATACTGTTGAATTTAGGGATTCACTTGGAACACCCTCTTATGCTTTGTTGGTTTTGAAGGAAGTGAATAAAAGTATTTATGAGCGAAAAACAAAAACATTGGTCAAAGGGCGATGTATGTCTATGTGTGCGTTCGCATTTCTATTAGGAAGTTCTCGACAAATGCTTGCGTCGGACCGGAATTATCAGACATATTTGTTTATTCATCCAATTTGGGACACGGAATCTCGCGAAATTATATATGGGCAGACTGAGCGCATACTTGATCAAATAGCAGAGCGTAGTGGGAATAGTAAGTCTCGCGAAATGCTTGAAATTATTTTCGATGTTAAAAATGAAAAAGGAGGGCTCTACATATTTCGAAATCCAATTGGTTTCGGGGTAAATGCCGAAAAATATCATGCTTATTTTTGCGATGGAACCGAAGAGCGTGATCCCAAAAAGTGTAAGCCAGTTCCAGGTATTACGCCCGGGACTTTGGGAGTAGTGGTGCAAGATGGCAAGTGATGGTCGATTTAACAGACAGAAGATCCTACAGGATGAAGATAGTGAGTGCGGCCTAGCCTGCTTAGCCATGATCGCTAGCCATTTCGGTCATCATACCGATTTAGCTGATCTGCGCCGTCAATTCTCTGTCAGCTTAAAGGGCGCAACACTAGCTCAATTGATGCGTCATGCTTCTGCAATGCATCTCAATTCGCGGCCTTTACGCTTGGAACTCGATGAAATGCCTGAGTTGGCTTTGCCATGTATTTTGCATTGGAATTTGAACCATTTTGTCGTACTCAAAAAGGTCAAGAAAGACTTGCGTGGTCGTGTCACGTTGACCTTGCTCGACCCAGCGGTTGGTGAGCGTAAAGTCTCATTGGAAGAAGCGTCGCAGCACTTCACTGGCGTTGCACTAGAGCTCAGTCCTAATCCTGAATTTAAAGCGAAAGATGAGCGCAAGCAGGTGAACTTGCGTGACTTGACTGGACCAATAATTGGTTTGCGTCGAGCGATAGTGCAAGTGCTTGCTTTGGCTTTCGCCTTGGAAATATTTGCGGTGGTTGCACCTTTGTTTAATCAGTTTGTGATTGATGATGTAATTGTCAGCGGTGATAGAGAATTGTTGGTGGTGTTGGTTTTTGGTTTTGCTTTATTGATGGTGACGCAAACGGCGATTGGTCTGGCGCGTAGTTGGTTTTTGATGCGCTGGAGTATGGATGTTAGTTTGCAATGGTCGGCAAGGGTGCTAGCGCATTTGGTTCGTTTGCCGGTTAGCTATTTTGAGAAGCGCCACTTGGGTGATGTGGTCTCACGTTTTGGCAGTATCGGTGCGATTCAAAGCACCTTGACCAGTATGTTTTTAGAAACCGCATTAGACGGTTTGATGGTGATCATGGCGCTGGGCATGATGGTGATGTATAGCGTGAAATTGACTTTGTTAGTGGTAGCTGCCGTGTTTATTTATGCGCTACTGCGTTGGGCGTTTTATCAGCCGTTTCGTGAAGCTTCGCAAGAGCGTTTGGTTTTATCAGCGAAGGAAAGTAGCCATTTTTTAGAAACCATGCGGGCGATTACGCCTTTGAAATTGTTTGGTCGCGAAACCGAACGTTTAGCGCGTTGGCAAAATCTGAAAATGGATGTGCAGAATCGCGACATTAAGACGCAAAAAATGTCGATTCTATTTAGTGTGAGTAATACTTTTATCTTTGGCATACAAGGGCTATTACTGTTTTACATCGGTGCAGGTTTGGTGATGGAAAACGCACTCACCGTGGGTATGCTCATGGCGTTCTCTAGTTATGCAGGTACATTCACTGGGCGGATTTCAAATCTGATCGGCTTGTTTGTTAGCTACAAAATGTTGAGTATGCACAGCGAACGTTTGGCCGACATCATTTTAGAAGAAGCGGAGAAAGATGCACCCGTTGAGACCGACGTGTCGAGAATACAAGCGAGTGTCACCTTAAGAAATGTCAAGTTTCGTTATGCAGATGGCGAACCTTGGGTGTTAAACGGTGTGAATCTGACGATTCCCGCTGGACAGAGCATCGCTTTGGTTGGGCCTTCTGGCTGTGGTAAAACGACTTTGTGCAAAATCATTCTGGGTCTGCTGAAACCGACGGAAGGCGAAGTCTTGATTGACCAAATTCCGATCACGCAATTGGGCTTAAGTACCTACCGCCAATTGGTGGGTACGGTGATGCAAGAAGATGTTTTGTTGGCTGGCTCGATTAGCGATAACATCGCTTTCTTTGATAGCCATAGCGATCAAACTCAAGTCGAACAATGTGCGAAGGCTGCTGCTATTCATCAAGATATCGTTGCTATGCCGATGGGATATCAAACCTTGGTTGGTGACATGGGAAGCAGCTTGTCTGGTGGGCAAAAGCAGCGGGTGCTCTTGGCCAGAGCTTTGTATAAGCAAACAAAAATTTTGGCGTTGGATGAAGCGACTAGTCATCTAGATATTGAAAACGAACAACGGGTTAATCAGGCGCTCTCGCAGTTATCGCTAACCCGCATCATGGTCGCGCACCGTCCAGAAACAATCAACGCTGCTGAGCGTGTCGTGATGCTGAAGGATGGACTTGCATTAGAAGTTCGTGCCGCAGCGAACTCCGCCGCAAATAGTCATGTTGCGAAGGATGAAGAGAAAGCTTTAGTTGCATGACTAATCAAAGTTCGATGGCTATTCATCCGATTAAAATTCAGCTATGGTTATTGAATTCTGATTAACGATATTGGCGAGCAAGATGGATAAAACTCTTTTTTTACCTGCGCAGACTTTGGTGCTCTTTCTATTGTCAATGTCTTTGCTGCCTTGGCTGCTTAAACGAGGCTATTGGGCTTTGTCAGTGATCCTACCCTTATCTGTCTTTTTGATTTTTGCACTATTCAATCCCAATAATTTCGATTTTATTCAACGGCTTTGGCGTGGATTGGGAATCGGGATCGTTTGTGTGGCATCGGGTTTTGCGTTCTTCTATCTATCGAAACGTACAACGAAAAATTCGAAGTCGTAAAGATGAGCGTGAAGTAAAGCTTCTTTGAAGTTCTTGCGCTGCACGTGCTATTTCTACTTACGTAGGATAGCGTTCACTTTGTCTATCTAAAAAACGACCAGCCCGGTTCGCGGTTGGCTTCGCATTTGCCAACGCAATTTCACCATTGACGAGTACCCAATGTATGCCC
>DLGN01000165.1:0-5486 GCA_002482715.1 Oxalobacteraceae bacterium UBA7693 | reverse complement strand
ACCCAATGTATGCCAACTGCTGCTTGTTTTGGTGATGCAAATGTCGCTTGGTCTGAGATGTTTGCTGGATCAAAAACGACTAAATCCGCCCAGCAATTAAGGGCAATACGTCCGCGTTGTTTTAGCCCAAAATAATCGGCGGATAGCGTCGTCATGCGACGTACGGCTTCAGTCAAAGTGAATAATTTTTTGTCGCGGCTGTAGTGTCCTAGTACGCGGGGAAAAGCGCCCCATAAGCGTGGATGTGGATGGCTGTCATGTGGCAATCCATCCGAACCTATCATCGTGTGTGGATAGCTCAAGACCCGCTCCACATCGTCTTCACGCATTTGAAAATACACAGCCCCAGCTGGATGCAAGCGTCGCGCTGCTGTTTTTTGATCGACTTGCCATTCGGCTGCGATGTCTGCTAGATCGCGTCCTTGCGTTTCTGGATGGGGTTGCGAGAAGCTAATCATGATGCGGATGACGCCATCGACATAGTCAGGGTCGAGGACGGTGGAGCCCGCGGTGTAAGGGTAGGCGTCGAGTCCGACAGCCTGCGTTTTACGGCGCTCGGTCACGTAAGCTAATGTTTCTGCGGTGCGCCCCCAGTTGGCGGGGCCTGCGCATTTGTGATGCGATAGGATAACGGGTAATTGTGCTTCTTTGCCCGCATCACACGCTTCGGCTAAGGCATCGAGCACGCCATTGTATTCGTCGCGAATATGCGAAGTATAAACGCCACCAGCAGCGGCACTAATTTTGGCTAAAGCGATGACTTCGGTATTGTCGGCGGCTTTGCTGGGCTGATAAAAGAGACCAGAACTAAAGCCCAATGCACCTGCATGCATGCCTTCGGCTAACAAGTCTTGCATGACTTTGATTTCGTCTTCTGTCGCGCCGCGCTGTAAATCAGCAACGGCATTCACACGCAAAGTGGAATGGCCAATCAGCATGCCAATATTCACCGCCGGCTGTGCTTGCTTCACCGCTTTGGCGTAGTCTTGAACGCTGGCGTAGCGGTAGTCTTTTTGTGTGCCAATTAAGCTCAGCGGTGCTGGTGGTATTTTGTTTGCCAACCACGGCGATAGGCTGATGCCGCAATTGCCCGTAATGACGGTCGTTACGCCTTGTGTGAGTTTGGGTAACATCGCTGGCGCATCGATGACTTCTCTATCATCGTGGGTGTGCACATCAATAAAGCCTGGAGCAACTACTAAGCCAGTGGCGTCTAGAATTTCATATCCTTGCAAACTGAGTGCAGGGGCAATCGCGACGATCTTTTGATCGGCAATGCCGATGTCGGCACGGTAGGGCGCGGTGCCGCTGCCATCGATGACGTCGGCGTTGCGGATGATGATGTCGTAGGTGGGCTTCGTCATGGTTTTGGTGCCAATTAAAAATATGAAGTGGAGTGAATAACATCTCACAAACACAATTCAGAATAAAGGCTATTGAGATACTTCGGTTTTCTCCTTCCCCTTCAAGGGGAAGGTCGGGATGGGGATGGGTCTAATCGAGTAATTGACAATATTTCTTTCTCAAATCAAACCCATCCCCACCCTAACCCGCCCCTTGAAAGGGCGGGAACTTCATATCTCGTCGGATTGCAGCTAATTTTAAGTTTGAATAGTGTTTATGAAGCGTCACACACGTTACGGTTTAGAAGAAAGTATTAATTGCAGATTGCACTTGATAGTTGTCATCAACTACTAGTATCAATGGCCATTTATCAAAAGTAGTACACGGATGTGAAATCCCGCAGGCGATTAGGTCGCCGACTTGCAGGGTTTCGCAGATTGGACTGTCTTTCGGCAGGCGCAAGTACGCATGTTGATCGTTCATTTTTTCTATCTTGCAGCCAACTGGCAAATCGATGGGGGCTGATGCATTGCCTGGTCTGTGTGTTTGCACTGGAAATGGTAAATCGATATCATAAGACGCATCGCGTTTGCCCATCGTTAGGATCGCCAGATCAGGTTCTGGGCGCGATTGCACCATGCTCCAGACTTCTAAGGCTGGGCGCAAATTATCCACGTCAACGGCGCTTTCTCGTGCTTGCATTTCATGCAGTAAGTGATGGTAGAAACCATGATCGTGGGTCACATAACAACCGCTACGCAAAATGGCAGTGACAGGGCGTGAGAGTTGCAACGCGTGTTCAAAACCGCGTCCAACCAAATCAAAATACGCGGAGCCGCCAGCGGATAATAAGATGTTTTCGCTGCCGAATAAACCCTCAGCATCGGCTTGCTGCGTGAGCGTGATCAGATCATTGATGAAGGCTTTGACAGCGACTAAATCTTGATCTCGATGTTTGCCGACTAACAAACCTTCGTAACCTTCAATCCCCGCTAATTGCAAATAAGGACTTTGATGAATCGCACGAGCGACCTCTAAGGCGTCGGCTTGACTGCGGCAACCCGTGCGCCCACCTGCAAAGCCGAGTTCTACCAATAAGGGTAAGGGGCGATTCAGGCCAGATGCTTGCACTTGCGCTGCCATACGGGCGACGCCATCGAGTGAGTCGGTTAAAGCGAAAAATGCAAACTCAGGATCCGCCTGCATTAATGCCAAAATCGCTTGTGTATCACTGCGGCTGATTAATTGATTCGCTAATAAAACGCGTTTTACACCAAAGCGATGGGCGATTAAGGCTTGATTGACAGTCGCCAGTGTGATTCCCCATGCACCGTTTTTCAATTGCATATCGAATAGCTGTGGCGACATCGTGGTTTTGCCGTGCGGTGCCAACACGACTTGCATGCTGGCGCAGAATTGCTTCATCCATTGCAAATTATGTTGCAAGGCGGATTGCTTCAATACCGCGACTGGAAAGCTTGTGTCAGCGTTCAAGACATTCCAATGTTGATTGGCAATGTCTTGTTGTTGCAAAGGCTTCGTTAATGCTAAGCCTTTGGTGCCAGGCTGTAGCATTTGCTGATTGAGCGAACTGAGATCAAGCGAACTGAGATTTAACATGGGGATTCAAGTAAAAAAAGTTTATTTCCAACTGGTGATCTTGTGGCCTTTGAGCGCATAGAACAAAATCATCGCATAGCAAGGCAACATCACCCAGTAAGCACCTTGTGCGCCACCAGTATCGGAAAAGTGACCATACACCATCGGTAAAATCGCGCCACCTGCAATACCCATGATTAATAAGGCAGATCCTGCCGCAGTGTATTTGCCCAGACCTTCAAGTGCTAAAGGCCAGACGGCAGGCCAGACTAGCGCATTGGCAAAACCCAATAGTGCCAAGAACATGACGGAATTCGGAACAACGGGCACACCAGTCCAGCCAATTATGGCTTGTGCAATGCTAGTGTCGGTGGACGAACTCATTGCGACACCAGCGGTGAAAAGGATACCGCTTAACGCCGACAAGATCAGTGCACTTTTTTGTGATAAAAATTTTGGGATAGCGACTACACCTAATAGATAGCCCAACACCATAAAACCCATGGTGTAAGAAGTGAGTTTCAAGAAATGTTCTACGCCAAGATGTTGTCCGTACAGACCTATCGTATCGCCAGCGATGACTTCAACACCGACGTAGGCAAACAATGTAATCGCACCCAATACTAACTGCGGAAATTGCAGCACGCCAAATCGCGTGGTACTACTATCGCTACCGTTGCCTTCATCCTGTAAATCGAGATCTGGTAAAGAAGAAAAATGAATGATCGCCATGAAGATCACCAAGCCAATCGCCATCACAATATACGGTGTCACCAGACGGGCTGCGAGGTCGTCACGCAAAGCTTCACGTGCGACTTGATCCATCGCTGCCAACGCCGCCGTTGAGGTAGTACTTTGATCGATACCCGATAAGATCAGTGCAGTAAAAACCATAGGTACGACGATGCCAGCCCCTTTATTAAATAGACCCATGATACTGATACGCATCGCCGCACTTTCTCTTGATCCGATACAAACGATGTAAGGGTTAATCGCTGTTTGCATCAAGGTCATGCCGGTGGCAAGTGTAAATAAGGCGAGTAAAAATAAGCCGTAGTAGCTAGTTTTTGCTGCTGGAATAAACATCAGTGCGCCGATTGCCATGACACCGAGACTGGCGGTCATGCCGTTCTTATAGCCTATGCGACTGAGCACCGCTGCAGATGGTAGCGCCATCACGGTGTAGGCAATGTAGAAAGCAAAGGTAACCCAGAGCGCTTGGAAGTCGTTTAGATCGCAGACGATTTTGAGGAAGGGAATTAGAGAACCATTGAGCCAAGTGACGAAGCCGAGGATGAAGAAGAGTAGGGCGATGAAGAACATGGCGACTACGACTTGTTTTTTGGATTGAGTTGGTGCGTTGTTGGTCATGGTTTTTCCGTTTTTTGTGATGGTTCTCGGTGGGTGGCGGCGTGTTGGAGCACAGTCTTTGGCAGTTGTTTGGGGCTTGGGGAAAGGGGTGACGTTTCAGCCTGGCTTCAAAGGATGCCGATTCAAGCCTTGACAGGCCAGACTGGTGGCTATGTGTGGTATAACATTGAGGGCAGAGTACAAAGGAGGTTTCAGCCGCCGGCAGAGCCTGCTGTTCAGTGCCACACTGACGCCCAGCCTGGTCAAGCTGCAGGCGGCCAGCCTGGCTGATGCGCACGTGTTCCAGGTGGGTGGCAGCGTGTTGATAGGAGGCTGCGCTGATGCGTCAGCTTGGCTGTGAAGGCTGCCGAGTCAAGCCTGACCAGGCCAGCTTAGTGGTGATGTGTGTGATTTAGGTGCGGGGTGTTGGGCAGAGTACAAAGGGGTTTGAGGGCGCCGGCAGAGCCTGCTGTTCAGCGCCACGTTGACACCCAGCTTGATCAAGCTGCAGGCGGCCAGCCTGGCCGATGCGCACGTGTTCCAGGTGGGTAGGGGGGCGTTTGAGCACAGGTTTTGGCAGTTCTTTGGGGCTTATGGACAGGGATGCTGACCTGTCAGCCTGGCTTTAAAGGCTGCGGAGTCAAGCCTTTACAGGCCGGCCTAGTGGCTGTGTGTTTGGTTAGTGGCTGGGGTTGTGGGCAGAGTACAAAGGGAATTGTGGCTGCCGGCAGAGCCTGCTGTTCAGCGCCACACTTACTCCTAGTTTGATCAAGCTGCAGGTGGCCAGCTTGGCTGATGCGCATGTGTTCCAGGTGGGTGGCGGCGCGGTTGAGCAGACTATGGGTACGACCTGTCAGCTTGGCTTTGAAGGCTGCCGGGCTCTGACCAGGGCAGCCTGGTGGCAATGTGTGTGTGCTTTAGGTGACAGGTTTGGGCGCACTGATAAAGGGATCTTGGTTGCCGGCAAAGCCTACTGTTCAGCGCCACACTCACACCTAGCTTGATCAAGCTGCAGCAGGCTAGCCTGGCTGACGCGCACGTGTTTCAGGTGAGTGAGCCCTGGCGGTGGTTATGGTTGTGGTTTAGTGTGAGGTTTTGGGCAGACTAGAAACGGGGTGTTGGCCGCCGGCAGAGCCTACTGTTCAGTGCCACACTCACACCCAGCCTGGTCAAGCTGCAGGCGGCCAGCCTGG
>DLGN01000199.1 GCA_002482715.1 Oxalobacteraceae bacterium UBA7693 | reverse complement strand
TGAATGGCGCGATAGTGGTACCCAAGCCCAATGCCTAGATCCAACATCTTTTGCATAAACTCAGCGCGATTAATACGTTCCGGCAAAACGATATGAAACATATGCCAATTTGAACTGGTAAAATCAGCGACTGGCAACTCAGCCCCAGTTTGCAATTCAAATTGCTCACCAAAACTGTTGAAATAATGCGTTGCTAAAGCTTTGCGCTTCGCATTGAATTCATTTAATCGTTTGATCTGACCCAGGCCGATTGCCGCAGACATGTCAGTCATATTGTATTTGCCGCCCAAGACATCAACATCAATACCATCTAAGCCTGAGCGCGAGACTCCTTGCAAGCGATATTTTTCGGCAAGTTTTGCTTCGGCCTCATTGTTCAATACCAAACAACCACCTTCGGCTGTCATGATGTTTTTATTCACTTGAAAACTAAACGATACGAAGTCGCCAAATGAACCTATACGCTGACCATGCCACAGAGAGCCTATCGCTTGTGCCGCATCTTCTACTACGCGCAAATTGTATTGTTTTGCGATTGCGTACAGCTGATCCATATCGCAAGGCAAGCCACACATATGAACAGGAATAATGGCCTTAGTTTTAGAGGTGATTGCTGCTTCTACTTTATTCAGATCAATGTTGTGAGTTTTAGGATCAATATCCACAAACACGGGTGTTGCACCAACTTCAATAATCACATTCGCCGTTGCTACCCAGGAATTTGGCGTCGTAATTACTTCGTCGCCAGCACCAATTCCGGCGATACGCAAAGCGATTTCCATGGTGCACGTACCTGAGTTAAAGGTTCGTACAGGTCGACCACCAAAATAAGCAGACAACTGAGCTTCCAACTCTTTTACTTTTGGCCCGCTAGTGAGCCAACCAGATCGAAGCACGTCAGTTACGGCATTGATGGTGTCTTCATCAATAGTTGGCTTGGTAAATGGAAGAAACTCAAGCTTAGATTGTGGGGTTACGCTCATAAAAACTTTCTGATAAAAACCAAGACTGGCGTGATATTCAAAAGTAGCAAATTGAATTATCGGGGCATTGCAATAATGACGCGTTTAGGATCATGTCCAATCACTCGCATTGGCATTGCTTGTTTTTGTAAATCGTCATAAATCTCTTGGCGTACAAAGGCCACCGCATTTTGTCCTTTTGCATGCATGTCTCGCCATTTCAACACAAAATCTGTTTGCTTTGGAATCCATAATGCTGGCTCAATACCAACACCAAATTGCATCTCATCAGGATGCTCGACCAAGATGGTGGTACGTTGCAAATAGAATGGTAAAGCTTGCTCGTAGCGACCAACAGAAAAAATCGGAGTCTCTGGCGTTAGCTCAGCTTTGATTGCATCAAGATGATAGACGCCTGCATTGTATTTACCCCAAGTATCATGTCCTAAGAACAGCGCTTGTCCGGCGAGGAATGTGCAGCAAGCCAAGGCGATGACGGATAAATCTTTGTTACGTTTGGCAAACGCCAAAGCGCTCAAGCCTCCAATAAACGTCAGTCCCGCAGCGACATAAGCCCATGGCACCATGGCTGCATAGAAGGGAATTTCATAAGCATGCTTTGCCATGCCAGCAATTTTAGGGGTAAGCGCTAAAGATACCGCGCCTATTGTCAACATCAATGCTGCATTTAAGCGCAAGCTGAATGTCGAAATTTGTTCTAGCTGGCAGGCGATTAAAATCGCTAACGCGGGGAAGATCGGCAAAATATAGGACGGTAATTTAGAGCCGGAAATGCTAAAGAAAAAGAAAATAAATGAGACCCAGATGAAGAGCATTTTTTTCGCTTGAAATCGCGTATTTTCTTTACGCAAACTGGCGACTAAACTTTGTAATAAAAAACCAAGCCAAGGCAAGATACCAATCAACAATAAAGGTACGAAGTAGTACCAAGCACCACCTCGTTTATGAACTGTGCTGGTAAAACGTTGAAAATGTTCGTGAATAAAGAAAAAGTGTGGATGTTCAGGATTGGCCTGCCACACCAAAATAAACCATGGCGCGGTGATGGCAAAAAACAGCAGCAAGCCTTTGCCCATGTGTAAGCGCAGCCACAAGCCTAGATCACGAGACCAGATGGTGTACAAAACCAATACGGCGCCAGGTAAAACAAAGCCAATTAAACCTTTGGACATGGTCGCTAATGCCATGCCTGCCCAGCATAACAACATACCGTTACGCTGTTCGTTTGCGCTGGCACCATCTCGTTGCGCTAACAACAAACCACACAGAGCCAGGGTCATCATGCTCGATAAGCCCATATCTAAAGAATTGATATGTCCCATCGCTGCCCAATAAAAACTCGCACCTAAAACGCAAGCGGTGCTAATCGCGACACGACGACCATACAATTTTAGTGCGGTATAACTAGCTGCTGCGATGCCGATTAAACCGCACAGGCCGGCCCATAATCTTGCCTGCCAGTCACCCAAACCAAATAGGCTGAAGGTGAGTGCGTTCATCCAATTTTGTAAGGGCGGCTTTTCAAAATATTTAATGCCGTTTAGGCGGAGCGTAATCCAATCACCTGTCGCCGCCATTTCGCGCGCCATTTCAGCGTAACGTCCCTCGTCGGTTGGCACTAATGTACGTGCACCTAGCATATAGAACCACACAACTAAAAAGCCAAATAAGATCGCCCACAGAGTGCGTGGTGAATCATACGGTGATTTCATCAGTGGCTGATTCATGCTGGTTCCAAAATCAACGCTAATGCGACCTTGCGACCTTCGGTCATCAGGATGTTATAGGTGCGACAAGCCGCCTGATTGTCCATGCATTCAACGCCTTTGTGCTGTGCGCTTAGTGCGGCAATCAATTTTGGATGAATAAATTTTTGTTTCTTGCCCGTACCCAGAATCACAACATCTGGCGCCATCGAAGCAATTTGTTCAAAGTGTGCTGGCGCTAAAGCATCGAAACTCGCCACATCCCAATTTACTGGAGGCATCTCAGGTAGCACAATGAAACTATGCTCAAAGCGAAGCAAATTGAACTCGACGCCTTTGTCATCGTAGGCGGTTACGGTTTGATACTGTTGGGTATTTGTAGAGTGCAGCTTCATGATTTTTTAAAATAATTGTAATTTGCGCTCTAAAGAGGCGCTGACCGAAAAAAACTGGCGCATTGTAGCGTTTTATCGCTAAGCATCAAAGGGGGTGATGATTTATCGCTAAATAACTAAAGACGCAAATGATTGTCCATCTTTTGAGCGTCTTTTGAGTTATTTTATTAACATGATTATTGTGATTTAACCTTAATTCACATTTCTTGGGGGAAGTAAAAATTCGCGAGGATTCGATTTAAACCTACGACCTATCGCTCTGAGTAATGCTAATCGCTGGGTAAAATCGACACCTCGGGCACGTAAAGCAACGGACAATGCCAGATAGAAGCTGACGCCCAGATTCACGATGCCTATGCCTAAAAAGCCTATCGCCGTCGTTAAAATCAATTGCCACGGCAACTTAAAGTCCAAGGCAAACAAAGAGTAACCCCACATTGCAGAAGACAAAGTCGTATGTCGCACATCAAGCGGCAAACCAAGCAGCGCGCCAAGACCGGCGGCACCACCTAATAGGAAGCCTAAGAAGAAATTGCCTGCCAGTACACCGAGATTATCGCGAATATATTCACTGACTCGCTGCCAGCGCGCCGCGCCAAATAATTTCTGTGCCCATTTCAATTGATTTAGTCGTTCGGGGATACGTCTGTAGCTACAAAGATTATCGTAGTAACCTGCGATCAACCCAGCTAAAAATAAACAGACACCAGCAACACCAGCAAAAATCAGGGTGCCTGCACTCAAGATATCAATATCGTGCAGCAGATGTTTGGCTTTTTCGGGTGTTAAAAAATGTGTGCCACTCAGATACTGCACCAAATAAGCGATTAGTAAGGCGACTGGAATTGCTAGTCCAATATTCCCAATGATCGCCGCTAGCTGCGTTCGCATGGTGCGAGCAACCAAGCTGACTAAAGGCTCGAGATCGCGTTGGCGTTCACGTGGATTACCCTGAATCTCGCCGATCGCAGCCGCGATGGCATTGGCGGTCATAGCAGGCTGTTTGGTGGCAACTGAAAAGTGCAATAAATGAATCAGCACAAAGCCTAAACCATAGTTAATACAATTAGCGAGCACTTCTGCCAATGGCGCTAAGCCACGCATACCTATATTAATTTTTATCGCTGCGACTAATGCGACAGCACAGCCACCTCCAGCCGCAGCTTTCAGCATCGTAAAATAATCGCTGCGAGTCTCGGTAATGTAATGCTCGCCGCTACGTCCAGCATTTTCTGTAACCCGCAAGGCGACAAGTTCTGCATTTTGTCGCCAAAACTGGCGCACATTATTTTGACAACATTCGGCAATTGCCAGCTCTTGCCATAAACCTGCGATGTGAATCACACAATTCTTTTGATCATTTTGTGCATAACTAGAAAGCAGGGCACTTAAGCTAACGAGTCTATCTAAG
>DLGN01000345.1:48575-63476 GCA_002482715.1 Oxalobacteraceae bacterium UBA7693 | reverse complement strand
GCCGACCCTGGCTGAAGAGATGGGTACTCTGCAAGAGCGCATCACTTCGACCAAAAACGGTTCGATCACCTCGATCCAAGCGGTATACGTACCTGCGGATGACTTGACTGACCCGTCGCCAGCGACCACCTTCGCCCACTTGGACGCCACCGTCGTTCTGTCCCGTGACATCGCTTCCCTGGGTATCTACCCAGCGGTTGACCCACTCGATTCAACTTCACGTCAGTTGGATCCACAAGTTGTTGGTCAAGATCACTACGAAACAGCACGCGCTGTTCAAGGTACTTTGCAACGCTACAAAGAATTGCGAGACATTATCGCGATTTTGGGTATGGACGAATTGGCTCCTGAAGATAAGTTGATCGTTGCTCGCGCACGTAAGATGCAACGTTTCTTGTCTCAGCCTTTCCACGTTGCTGAGGTATTTACTGGTTCTCCAGGTAAATACGTTTCACTGAAAGATACAATCAAAGGCTTCAAGATGATTGCATCCGGTGAACTCGATCACTTGCCAGAACAAGCGTTCTACATGGTAGGTACAATCGACGAAGCGATCGAAAAAGCGAAGAAAATGGCAGCGTAATTAGCCAAGAGGAGAGAGTGACTTCTATCATTTGATGGTAGGAGAATCTCCCTCCCCTTCAAGGGGAGGGTTGGGGTGGGGATGGGGTAAAGTCTAAGTAACATCAGACAAAGTTAACAGCCTCGTCAACCGAACCCCATCCCCCACCCAGCCTCCCCCTTGAAGGGGGAGGGGCAAAACAGAAAAGGTTAGCACATGGCACATACTATTCACGTTGACGTGGTTTCTGCAGAAGAGATGATCTTTTCTGGCGAAGCGGAATTCGTCGCGTTGCCGGGTGAATCAGGTGAATTGGGTATCTACCCAAAACACACACCACTGATCACACGTATTAAGCCAGGCGCGGTGCGCATCAAGATTGCAGGTCAAGCAGAAGACGAATTTGTATTCGTTGCCGGCGGCATCCTGGAAGTTCAACCTGATAGCGTGACTGTTCTTGCTGATACAGCGATCCGTGGTCATGATCTTGATGAAGCGAAAGCAGCAGAAGCTAAGAAATTGGCGGAAGAGGCTTTGGTGAATCGCGATGCAGGCATCGATTACGCGCAAGCGCAAGCCGAGTTGGCATCAGCGATCGCGCAATTGGCAGCGATACAGAAATTACGTTCTAAGCGTTAATTCTGCAAAAATTTTACTTTGCGGAAGCAGTAAATGGTTCAATAGAATAGGCAGCTACGGCTGCCTTTTTCTTTTTGTCTTTACACATGTATTCCGATTATCTGGGTAGAAAAATATGTCTGAAATTTTGATTGATCAATTGTTGAATACCGCAAAAACGATTGCCATCGTTGGTATTTCAAATAAACCAGAACGCGATAGTTTTAAAGTCGCGCAATTTTTACAAGAGCATGGCTATCGCATTTTGGCGGTGAATCCAATGCAAGCAGGAAGTAGCATCTTGGGCGTTACCTGTTATGCAAATTTGACTGAGGCGCAACAACACAGCGGATGTCTGATCGACATAGTCGACTGTTTCCGTAAAGCGGAAGATATTCCTGCTATCGTCAGCGAAGCAGTCGCGATAGGTGCGAAATCCGTTTGGATGCAACTTGGTATTACGAACGAGATTGCTGCTGAACAAGCCAAGTCGGCGGGATTAGATGTGGTGATGGATCGTTGTACTAAGATAGAATTTAAGCGCTTACATAATATTCTCAATTAATTTCAGAATGGTGCCCATCGCATGAGTATCTCCAGCCAATTTCTTGCATCTAAGAGCAGCGTAATTCAAGACAAAGACGCTAGTTTACGACCCTTGGCGGCGAATAGTAATAAGGAGTTGATGAAGGCGAGAACGCTGGAACTAAGCGAGCAGATTGGCGAGTTTCAAAACATTCTTCATGCGCAGCAAAAGCATAAATTATTGATCGTGCTGCAAGGCATGGATACCTCGGGAAAAGATGGAACCGTGAAAGTCGTGTTTGGTCGCACCAATCCTGCAGGTGTCCGGATCATCAGCTACAAGGCTCCCACCGCGCAAGAACTTGCGCATGATTTTTTGTGGCGGATCCACCAGAATGTGCCAGCAGTTGGCGAGCTTACAGTCTTTAACAGAAGTCATTACGAAGACGTCTTGATCACCAAAGTGCATGGATTGATTGATGAGTCCGAAGTACAAAGGCGCTATCAACACATTAATGCGTTTGAGAGAATGCTGGCTGAAACGGGCACCACGATCTTGAAGTTCTTTTTGCATATCTCAAAAGAGGAACAAAAAATTCGATTGCAAGAACGCTTGAATGATCCCAATAAACACTGGAAATTTGATCCGCAAGATCTGACCGAGCGTTCTTTATGGGATGCCTATCAAGATGCCTATCAGAACGCGATTCGGGCTACACATCATGAAGCCGCTCCATGGCATATTGTTCCCGCGAACTCGAAGACACAACGTAATTTAATCATTGCCGGGATCGTTGCCGAGAAACTAGCAGGTATGGATTTGAACTATCCACCTCCACATCCTGAGTATGCCAAAATCAAAGTGGAGTAGGGCTGGATTTGGCTTCATTTGCAGATTGATCTGAGTGAGTCTAAGCGGGTGGATTTATTTATCCACAAAAAAAGAATGATTATTTACGAAGAGAAATTACTTGCGAGGAATTTAACTTCAAGAATAATGTTTATATTCAATGGCTTACAGAGGCTATTTAAATCATTCTCTATCTTGATGCCAATAAGCACTACTTTATCCAAAAATTACCCACAAAGTTATCCACAGCTTGTAATCGATAATTCACGAAACTATCGGTAGTTTGTATCGATTTATCTCCATGTAAATGTCGCAAAAAAACACAAAATGGGAACGTTTCCAAAAAAATGTTGACACTGATTTTTGTTGAATGCTATATTTCAAATCACAAATGGAAACGATTCCATAAAAGCGTGAGCTTTCAGTCAATTGACCTTATTTTCTGAAACTAGCTGTCAGCATCTTGAGTCAGCAACTCAAATTGACGACGCAAAAATCTGCTTCAATGGAACAGAAATTTGTGACCGTGAGTATTATTCGGTCGAATACCAAGAAGATCACTAGCAGCAAGTTGAAAATCAAAGCAAAAACGAAACACGTTATACGCAAGGAAGTAAAATCAGTTCAACTTCAGTAAAAAAATGGTGAGCAAATCACCAAGCGACATTTAATGAAAGTAGATAGCGCAAGTCGACTATCTCAATAAGGAGACAAAATGTTTCATCTGAAAACCAGCAAAACTCTCATGAGCGTTGCCGTAGCGGGCGCTTGTGGAATGATGAGTATGCATGTGCAAGCACAACAAGCTGCACCTGTAGAATCTAATAAAACAACTGAGCCTGCCAGCACGAAAAAAACTGACGGTAAAGAAGCCGACAAAATTCAAGAAGTCAATGTCACCGCAACACGCTACTCCACCTCGCTATTGCGTACGCCTTTGGCGGTGACCGCATTCAATCAAGAGAGTTTGGCACGCATGGGTGTGACGAGTGCAAAAGGTCTCGCGAATGAAATTCCTAATGTCACGATTGTTCAGTCAAACGACTCCGCGATTCAAGTGACAATACGCGGCATTACTTCAAGTAACACGACAGAGATTGGCGATCCAGCAGTGGGTTTCCATGTTGATGGTATGTATTCCCCGCGTCCACAAGGCGCACAAGCCTTGATGTTCGACGTGGCGCAGGTCGAAGTTCTGCGTGGTCCGCAAGGAACCCTATTTGGTCGTAACTCGACTGGCGGTACGATCAATGTGATCTCTGCCAAGCCAGATTTTAAAGGCAACTACGGCAGAGCAGAAGTTGAACTCGGTAACTACAACAAGCGTCAGCTGCATGCTGTTCAAAACATTCGGGTTAGCGATGATTTCGCCTTGCGCGCTTCGATCATGAAAGTAACGCGGGATGGTTACGCGAATCAAATGCAAGATTTCAGCGAAGCCAACTTGCCCTCCAAGGGTTGGATACCGGACGGTATTCCAGACAATATTCAACGTTGGAATCGGAAAGTAGATCCGAGCGATTACTACACTAATCAGAATTCTTGGGCTGCACGTTTATCCGCTCTTTACAAAGTCAATAAAGATTGGAAGTTGCACGCAACTTACGAAGAATTCCAAGATTCCAGCGCTGGTGGTACTGCATTCAAGGATTGTGATTCAGTCGCGGGAACACGTTACGCTTGTCCAACTGGTTGGGGTCGCTTTGATCTGAAGATCAATGTGCCGGGTATGACCGATATGAAAATCCGCACCTTACGCGCGGGATCGAACTGGAATATCAGTAACGACGCCAGTTTGGACTACAGCTTCGCATTAGCTGATCAACGCCGCAGTCAACTGTATGATAACGACAAGGGTAATCAAAGTGCCTTACCGTTTCAGATCACGCAAGATCATCCAAGTATCGCCGGTGGCAATAACTGGGGCACTTGGCCACTGTCTGACCAATATCAACAAACGGTCGATTCAAAATATGTCTCCACTGTGCATGAGCTGCAATTCAAACAACGTGTAGATAGTCTGCGTTATGTCGCAGGGCTGTTTTGGATGCATGAAAAAAATCAGATCAACTATGAAGTTGTTGATCTCTATCGCGCACCAGTTGGTTTAGCTTCAGGCGCTTTCTATGCGCAACCGAATCGTCAAGTGGATGCGAAAGCGGTGTTCGCGCAAGCAGATTGGGATTTCGTTCAAGACTGGACAGCGACAGCCGGCGTTCGTTTTAGCTCCGACAGTAAAACCGATAAAGATGGTTTGAACCTCGGCGGTTGGTGGGGCCAAAAAGAATTTTACAACGGTGGTTACGATCCAGGCACACCAGGTACGCCAGGATACCGTCTACCGCAAGGGAACGATCTCAACTATGGACCTGGTGGTAGTGCGGCCGCTTACCATTTGTATGGCACACCAAGTAAGAATGATCATAGCGAATCATGGCGTAAGCTGACCTGGCGTTTAGGTTTGCAAACACAAATCAACAAGAATGAAATGGCGTATGCCGCCTTGGCGACTGGCTATAAAGCGGGTGGTTTCGGCGATCGTACTTTAGCTTGCGGTGGCAGTGCAACGGATCCAGTTCAACGTGTATGTGCAGATGGCAAACCAAACACCGAGACCTTCTTGCCGTACAAACCAGAGTTGGTGACGAACTTTGAACTTGGTTACAAGGGAAAATTCTTTGACAATACCTTGAGCTTGTCCGCAGTTGCATTTGCGATGAATTATAAAGACCAGCAATTAACTGGTACCTACTTTGTCAGCAAATACAAAACACCAATACCATGCACATCTGATCAACCGAAATGCGATGTGTACGAAACTTGGCGCACGATCAATGTCGGTAATACCAAGATTCGTGGATTGGAAGTGGAATGGGATTACAAACCTTGGCCAGGTGGTAAAGTTGGTGGTGCCTTTACCTTGTTAGATACCAAGATCCGTGATTATGGTTCTTACAGCGATGACTACAATTGTGATGCACGTGTCGAATTTGGACAAACACCATGCCCGGCACAATTCAATGGTCTCGGACCTGACAACGGCAAACGTCTGTATGACGTAACCGACAATAGTTTGCCGAATGCGCCAAAGAAAACGTTCATGCTGCATTTCTCACAGAAATTTGATTTGCCAAGTGGCTACTCGATTACGCCGTATATCAAAATGAACTGGCGTGATAAGGCTTACTTTGATGTCAGAAATGATGAATTCGCGCATATTGGCCGTTTCCAGAAGGCTTATACCTTAACGGATGCATCGGTGCGTCTCGATTCACCAGACGATGATTGGCATGCGGAATTGTTTGTTCGTAATGCGACTGATAGCAAAGCGGCTTATTGGCGCGGCAACGCTATCGGCGCACAAATGAACTATTCTCCAGTCGAGCCGCGGATGTTTGGTATTCGATTTGGTTTCAATTACTAAATTTAATTTTTATCGTATTCCTCGAGGGTGATTGAGTCTATGTGGTGCAAAGTTACACTTGCATTGCATAGACTCTTTTTTGCTTTCGGTTGAGCAGATGTTTCATCGTTAAAGAAGTGCGTTGCCCACGCTGTCATGAGAATATCTATTAGCCGTAAAAAATAAATGGAAAAGAAGATGAAAGAAAATCGCATTAAGGATATCGTCATAGTGGGTGGTGGCACCGCTGGCTGGATGAGCGCCGCTGCATTAGTGCAGTTACTGCCGAATGGATACAATTACCGTTTAGTGGAATCGGATCAAATCTCAACTATCGGTGTTGGCGAAGCGACGATTCCCAGCATTCGTAATTTCAATATGCATTTGGGGATAGATGAGAATGATTTCCTCAGAAATACCCAAGGCACATTCAAACTCGGTATTGAGTTCGTGAATTGGGGAATCAATCATAGTAAGTATTTTCATGGATTTGGCTCAGTGGGTCGTGATCAACCGACCGCGAATTTTTTCCATTACTGGCTCAAGCTCAATCAATTAGGAATGGTGGGTGGATTAGAACCCTACTCGATCAATACCGTTGCAAGTATGCTCGGCAAATTCAGTATTGGCAGACCTGATCTGCCGAATTCACCTTTATCCGATCTCTCTTATGCGTATCATTTTGATGCTGGTTTGTATGCGCGCTACCTACGTGCCTATGCCGAGCAACGTGGTGTCAAACGTATTGAAGGAAAAATCGTACAAACCTTGTTGCGACAAGACGATGGATTTGTTGAAGCCTTAGTGATGGAGAACGGTGAAAAAATTAGCGCTGATTTCTTCATCGATTGCTCAGGCATGGTTGGCTTGCTAATCGAGAAAGCCTTACAAACAGGTTACGAAGATTGGAGTCATTGGTTGCCTTGCGATACCGCAATCGCAGTCCCTTGTGAGCTGGCGGGATCGGCACAGGCACACACCCGTTCAACTGCACATAGCGCGGGCTGGCAATGGCGCATACCTTTGCAACATCGAATCGGAAATGGTCATGTATTTTCCAGCCATTTTATGGATGCGGCGCAGGCGCAAGATATCCTGATGAATAATTTGGACGGTAAGGCCTTGGCAGAACCGCGTCAGATCAAATTCACCACGGGCAAACGTAAGAGAGTATGGAATAAAAATGTGGTGGCCATTGGCCTATCGGGCGGCTTCATGGAGCCACTAGAGTCAACTAGTATCCATATGGTGAAAACCGGTCTGATGCGCCTGATTAGCTTTTTTCCAGATAAAGATTTCGATCAAGTTGATATCGATAATTACAATCGACTAACGGATAAAGAATACGCCCAGATCCGTGACTTTTTGATTCTGCATTACAAAGTAAATCAACGCGATGATGCCGAATTTTGGCGCTATTGCCGCAATATGCCGGTGCCGGACAGTTTGCAGTTGAAGCTCGATTTGTTTGCAAGTAATGGACGTATATTGCGGGAAAATGACGAGCTGTTTCCTGAAGATAGTTGGTTACAAGTCATGCACGGGCAGGGAATGCGTCCACGTCGATATAACCCAGTGGTTGATCAGCGTAGCAAGGAAGAAATCGCAGGCTTCCTTCACAATACACAAGCGGTAATTCGTAAGTGCGTCGATGCGATGCCAACGCATTTGGAGTATATTCGCGCGAATTGCATGGCAAAGCCTATGGTCTGACCATGTTTTTATGCGGCATTTGATTGGCGTTGAAACCACCAACACTGACAAGTCTTGGTGGTTTTTTCTATCTAAGGGTTTATACCCACACTGGAACTTGCATCAGGCTTCCTAGTCGAAGTCGAGTGAAAGTAATATGGAAGTGATGAGAAGTCCTTTGCTCATAGGCACTAAGTCCGAAGTTTCTTCGCACTCCTATCTTTCACACTTCCTACAACAAAAATAGAGGCAAGATCATGCAAGAATTCAAGAAAAAATTCAAACAACGCCCACTAGGCATACTGACTTTGTGTATTCTGATCGGGTTTAGTCCCCTTAGTTTGGCGCAAGATGCCACAACAAAAAAGATTATTGAAATCGGTACTCAAGATCCACAAGTCATGACGTGGTTGGATATTTTGACCAACCGCTTTGGTGGACGCATGACAGGTAGCGACAACTACACCCACGCCGCGCGTTGGACACAAAGTCAAATGCAACAATGGGGTATCGAGGCAAACCTTGAAGAAGCAGGGCAGCAGAGTTTAGGATTTAATCGCGGCCCTTGGTTTGGTAAGCTCGTCGCTCCAGTTGAAAAGCCGCTGCGTTTTGGTACCCCAAGCTACACCGCTGGCACTAAAGGCGTGCAACGCGGGCCAGCCGTTTTGGGGCCAGCAAATGAAGCAGAAGCGCAAGCGCGCATGGCGGAATTCAAAGGTGCTTGGGTTCTTATTCCCGGTGAAAGCCGCGGCATGGGACGCGATGGGCGCAAAGAATATAAACCTGATGCGGTCACTTTGAAGTTAATCGAAGCGGGTGCGCTTGGTACTTTGCAAGCGGGAAAAGATCCTTTAACGCTGCTTGATGCCAAACCAACCAGCTGGGATAAGTTGCCGACCTTACCTGATATTAAACTTAGTGCAGGTCAGTACAATGAGATTCAGGAACAGATTAAGAAAGGTGAAAAGCCCGAACTTGAATTTGATATTCGCAATTGGTTTTTCCCAGGCCCGGTACCGTTTCATAATGTTGTCGCACGAATTCAAGGGGTAGAAAAGCCCGACGAGTACGTGATCATTGGCGCGCATCTTGATAGCTTTGATAGCGCAACTGGCGCCGTCGATGACGGTTCTGGTATGTCGCCGACGATAGAGGCGATGCGTCTGTTGGCAAAAGCCGGCGCAAAACCCAAGCGCAGTATTGTGATGTTAGCCTCGGCAGGGGAAGAGCTTGGTATCTTAGGTGCTGCAGCCTATGCCGAAAAACATGCAAAAAGCATGGATAAAGTCGTCATGATGCTGAATCGTGATGGCGCACCTGGGGCGATCTCTGGCATTACTGTTCCGACCGCATGGAAGGCGCCGTTTGAGCGTGTCGCAAAGAGTCTGCAAGGACAGTCCAATGAATTTGGATTTGAAGTGAAAACCAGCGATTACCCACGTGTGCGTGCCGAAGCGCTTTCCGGTACCGATGCGTCAGCCTTTTCCATGAAAGGTGTACCTACGCCATCCGCCTCGAATAAAACGGATTTTGTGTATGGGCGTACTTGGCATACTTTGTTAGACACTTACAACGAAGTTGTTCCGTATGCGAAAGCGCAGCAACATTCCGCCATCGCAATCGCCTTGATGGCGTATGAAGTCGCGAATGCACCAGAAAATTTAAGTCGTGATGGCTACTATTTGCCATCAGGCTTATATACAGAATTAGCGACAAACCAAGGCAATGTCTTGCTTGAATTACGCCCAGAGTTGGCACCAGCAAATGTCGCTCGTCTAGTCGGTCAGCTCGAATCCAATTTCAAACCACCGGCATTTAATCCTGGCGCAGCACGCCCAAGCACGCCAGCTCCTGCGATTGGCCAGACGAAAATGGTCGATGGGAAATGGATCGTCAGTTTGAATGGAAAATGGCCTGATACGGCACTCAATGATTCCGTGAAGACAACGCAGCGATCAAAGGGGCATTCGCTGGCGATCAATGCACAAGGTCAGTTACTTATTAGCGCTGCCGATACCATATTGTCGCCAGAATTTATTGTGATTGGGAAGCTGATTGCAGGCCAAGATGCTTTGATGAAGTTAGACGCAGCTGGCGAGTTAAGGCAAATCCGCGTTATTCGCGTCGGTGCTGATGCCAAAGCATTTCTTGGTGAAGGACAGCAGAAGAAATAAGTCTAAGATTTTTTAGCCATCGACCAAGCCCGTCAGAGACAAATGGCGGGCTTTTTTTTGAATTTGATTTTGCAATTCGCACCGAAATCAGAGTGACTGACGCATTAATCCTATCTACTGATCGCATTTTCCTAGAGTTAGAAGCGCACTTTCGAGAACATAAACATGTGTTGACCTGTTTCATCGATAGGAAAGCACAGGGTTTTTGACAGACTTTATCGAACTAACATTTTAGGATTTTATTTATGCGACATTATGCGAAGTTGAACTTACTACCTCAATGGATTTTACGTGCGCTGATTGCGCTAGCAAGTTTGAGCTTAATTGCCTGCGGTAGTAGTGGTCATGTGGATGACCGCGGCAGCGAAGTTAAGGTAGATGGCCACAAACTTGATAGCATCATCAATAAATCAGGGCGCTATAACGTCTATATCACTGGCACCAGTAATAACATTGTCATCGCCGAAAAAAATCAAGTTGGCAGAATTCGCGTTACGGGTGTTAATAATGATCTCAGCATACGCAGCGGTGCAACGGTGGAGCAAATAGAGTTGGAAGGTGAAGGAAATACTTTGTATATTCCAAAGGACTTGGTTTCGCGCATCACTAAAAGTGGAATTGGGAATAAAATTGTCGAACGTTAATCTTGAATGAACAGGGATTCTCAAATTTCGTTAAGAGTATTTTGCAGCTTTTTTTCAACACACTGGAACACTCTATGGAATATATTTTTGTGAAGTACATTCATTTCGCCGGTTTGCTGCTACTGGTATCGACGCTCGCTTTGGAACATTTCCTCGTGAAACCCAAGATGAGTCCGGATGAGTTTAGAACGCTGGCATTGGTTGATA
This sequence comes from Oxalobacteraceae bacterium UBA7693, assembly GCA_002482715.1. Classification (GTDB taxonomy): domain Bacteria; phylum Pseudomonadota; class Gammaproteobacteria; order Burkholderiales; family Burkholderiaceae_D; genus Undibacterium. Next base: position 52,801 of record DLGN01000345.1, on the reverse strand, counting down.
TGATTTATGGAGTTTCCTCGCTCATTGTATTAGCTGCTGGTCTGACTTTGTGGTTCGTAGTAGGAAAGGGGGCGAGCTTTTATACCGCTAATCCGATCTTTCACATCAAACTAAGTTTGTTTGTGTTAGTTGGTTTGTTGTCGGTATACCCAACGGTATTTTTTATCAGAAATCGTACTTCAAAACAGATTTTGATTGAAGTTCCAGCAAAGATCGTTATGATAATCCGCGTTGAGTTATTGCTGATTTTCGTAATTCCTTTGCTGGCCGTGCTAATGGCGCAAGGTGTCGGGCGTCATTGAATTCGTCTCTCATGACGGCAATATTGGCATTCAAAAATTGGGTTTGCAATTTGGTTTTGTAATCTGGGCTTGTCATTTTTGAGTTATGCAGTAACAGAGATTGAATGGCGACTTGTCGTTGACAACTAGTAGGTAGTTTTTTTGTGATCTGGCGATATCTGACTGCATTGACAAGTCGCTTTAACCGACTATATTTCTAGCTTGTTTTATGCCTCATTTGGTATCCGTGTTCAATTTAGAAGGAGTTGTAAAATGATTCGTTATCTCGTTTGCGTAGTCATATCGTGCTGCACTGTGTCTTCGTCTTGGGCATCGTGTATGGTCGATGGCAAGAGTAAGCAAAATATTTTCATCACAGTTGAAGGAAAAGAGCCGATCCTTTGGGAGGATGTAAAGACCGATATTCGCCAGCTTGTATTACCAAACGGGTTCAAATTGGGCGTAAAGATAGAACCGGCAACCGCAGAAAAATATCGTGAATTGATGAAGCAAACTTCTTCTAAGGGGTTCGATGAATTGGTCAAAATCAATCTTTATGACATGGACGCAAGCTCACCAAAACTTCTGAGCACAACGTGGGGCGGCGCGAATTCTGAGCAAGGTTTTGGTCCGCGTGGTGGTGCAAATCGTGTGAATGCAATGGGGCAACAAGTGACTATGCTTTTTCATAAGCCCGCGTGTGTGACGGCTGATTCGGTATCAACTCCAAAATAGTCTTACTATTCAAGCCATTAAATGAATGGACGGCAATGGGTGCTTAGATTTAAGGCACCCGCGACCTTACATCTGTTCCTTATTTTTCTCATTTCAGACATCAAAATTTGTCGTTCATCTGTATTAACAAGAATTAATATACAAAAATTCATATCATTTCCCTTTTTACTATTGTGGCGCGGATTTGTGCGTTGATTAGTACCTGAAAAAGTTTGTGACTTTTTAGGGCAATACGAAAGGAAATGAAATGAATAAGCTGAGAAAAATGTTGGTCGTCTTGGCGGTCAGTAGCGTAACCCCGAATGTGCTACTTGCCGCCACTTCCTCTGAACTTACAACGCTGGCCCTCGCCTTAAATACTGAAGCGACAAAAAACCTTGAACGGACTTTGAACGCCAAGTTAATTGAACAATTTTCACCAGGTCTGTCAGTAGCAGTCGTCGCTGATGGAAAAATTGTTCTGTCTAAAGGCTTCGGTAAAGCGCAAATCGGTGGCTCTGTTGCCATCACTCCCGATACCTCATTCTATATAGCGTCGAGCACGAAATCCTTCACAGCCCATATTGCATCGGATGTTGCCAAAACCAAGCCAATGCTGATGACAACACCAGTACAAAAGCTCATGCCGACTTTACGCTTTCATCCTAACGTGAATGCTGAACAAGTGACATTGGAAAGCCTGTTGAATCACACGCACGGTATCAGCGGTGATGGCCCTGTGACTTATCGAACGGCATTCACTGGTGAGTTTCAATCAACGAAAGAATTGCTCAGTTTCTTGCCACATCATTCAGCTTCTGCGGCAGGGAATAATTTTGAATACTCGAATCTTGGTCCCGTACTCGCAGGGTATGTCCTTGAACATCTTACCGGAAAAGCTTGGCAAGACTTGGTCGATGAAAAAGTCTTCAAGCCTTTAAATATGCATAACAGCGCGAATCGGTTGACGCAGTTAGATCCGCAAAAAATAGCGCAAGGACATGAATTCTTTGGCGATACCTTTAGCCCTAGTGCCGCGAAGAAGATCGATAAAAACATGCATGCCGCTGGTGGCACCTATAGCAGTGCGAATGATTTGGCAGCTTGGTTGGGCGTCCATCTGAAACAAGGAAGTTGGCAGGGTAAGACAATCTTTTCACCAGAATTGATCGCAAATGCTTGGAAGCAAACAGCATCACAAAATCGCACGGTGGGCGGTATGAAGCGCGTAGGCTGGTCGCTAGGCTGGGATATCGCTGAGTACAAAGGGCAAAAGATTTATCTGCGCCCCGGCGGCTTCACCGGCTATAGCGCGCATCTATCCATGATGCCCGAACGTGGTGTTGGTGTTGTCGTACTGAGCAATGGCGGGCAGCTCTCCGGCATGATGAACCAACATATCGTTGACGTCATCTATGCCAGTTTGTTGAACGAAGCTGATCACGATGCGCGACGCATAGAAGCCGAAAGCAAGTTACAAGCAAACTACGCAAAAATGATCCAAGCGCAACTCGCAGAAAAACAAAAACGCGCAGCACGCCAACAGCCACTACCGCTGCCGATGACAAATTATGCAGGGACATTTGAGAGCGAACTAGGTACGCTCGAATGCCAGATCAAAGACAATCAATTGATTTTGAAAATGGGCATTGCTGAGGCTGATACCGAAGTTTTTAAAGCCGAAGAACACGCATTTAGAACTGAATTATTGGGACGCGGACAAATCCTCACTTATGTAATGAAGGATGGCAAGGTGACAGGCTTGAATTTGGGCGAGAAGTTTTTTGCTAAGAAACATGAGTCACTATAACTTTGATCTGGTGATAATTTCATTCTCCCAGAGTCGGACTAGTGATTAAGATGCTTATTTGTTTCAGCATCCTAAACTCTCGAGCTAAACTCATAATTCCCATTAACTAAGCGCTGCCGACGAAGGCCAAGAATTGATCTCACTTTCTAGAACAATCAAAATCTTTACCATAGCTTTTCTGATATTGACTCTACCATTTATCGCTTTACACATTAAATTTGTTTATCCAGTCGATTCATTCTGTAGCAGCATTGAAAATGATGAGACGCGAGAACAAATTATATTGGCTGGAAAAGCAAAGGGGTTTTTTATATGGGAATGGCAAGAAGATGACATGGTTTGGATCGTCAATCATGATGAAGGGCCTTTGTTTCGTGTCGCGTGTTCAGTACGGTTTAAAGATGGAAAACCTATACAAAAAGAGACCGTAGATGCCGATTAATTGAATCGATTATGAGGGCTCAGTTTTCACTTCAAGGAACAATACCGCAAGATCTTTAGACTCGTAAAATATCAACACTTTATCATTTGGAAAATCAATTGAACTCAACAAGTCTGCGATTATCACCACGACTTCGCTCCACCAATATGCCTATTGGATCAATCCACACTTCATAAGGTTTGTTCTCGACTTCGAATTGGAAAGTCGATTTCTTGTCGTAGACCAATTTCTTTTCAAAAACAAGTGCGTTGTCCGCTCTTAGAGTGCCTGCTGATGACTTAGGATAAACTGCGATTTGGATTGGTTCATCATAGGCAATCTCGAATTCGTTACCTTGGCTGTCGGTGGCGATTTTTGCTAAATCAACTTCTATTTCCACTGTCCATGCGCCAGCAGAATTACGTTTGGACTTGGCGGATATAATGCGATTATCGTAATGAATTGTTTTTTCAAATAAATCGGTAACAATGAATTGCTTTCCCTCGGGTGTTATCGCCCTGATCTCTTTTAAGAGATCAGCGCTAGTCGCGTATGGCACGCCGCGAGATACTTGGTTTTCTAAGAATCGTCTCAACGCTAGGTTAAGCGCCTCCTCACCAATTTCATGGCGCAGGCGATAGAAAGCCATACTCCCTTTCGTGTAGGCGAGATACTTTTGATCCTCCACCCGATATAGAGGTAAAGCATAGTTTTTCTCGGCTTTACGTGAACCAAAATAAGCGTCTAGTTCATAGCTCAAGTAACGCCGCATTTTTTCTATCCCGTATTTTTTCTCCATCACCATTAACGCTGAATATTCCGCCAAGGATTCAGTAAGCATTGCTGCGCCTTGAACTTTAGCAACGGGAAATTGATGACCCCACCATTTATGTGCGACTTCGTGAGCCGTTACGAAAGTCACAAAATCAATATTCGCTCGATTGCGCAAATCCGCGGTGAATCCCATAGCTTCGGAATACGGAATCATATTGGCAAAAGT
>DLGN01000345.1:2731-48549 GCA_002482715.1 Oxalobacteraceae bacterium UBA7693 | reverse complement strand
TATTGGCAAAAGACTGTGCAAGTTTACGATATCTAGGAAACTCGGCGATGCGTAATTGTTTGTAGGGATAAGGACCAAACTGTTCGCTATAATAGTCGAGGGAACGCTTAGCCGTAGATACCATTCGATCTATATTGAAGTCATGTTTTTTGTCGTAATAGATTTCAATCGGCACATTTTTCCAGAGATCTTGTTTCACCAACCACTTTCCAGAGAGATAGGCAAAATACGGCATCATTGGCTGATCCATTTTATAGTGTGCATATTGGCGCCCATCTTTGATCCAGCGCCTTTCAAGCTTTCCTGGCGCGATTCCTAACTGATCCGTATTGGTCGATATGATGGTTTCAAATGTTATCCAGCCGGCAGCCGGGTCCACACTGTTCGTTTCCCAAGCAGACCTGTTTTCTAAAGTTGGAGTCTTGGTCTTGGGGCCTAGTCCGTATTTTTTCCTTGTCTGATCGTTCTGTAATTCGAATCGTTCGGAATATCCAAAATGTGGAAAAAAGTCTCTACTTGAAAAGAAACTGCCAACGAGATCAAGGCCGTCAGAAACACCATCATTTGTGAACCCCTTTTTCTGAACATCTACTGAAAATTCCAGCGTGATAGTGCCATTTGCTTGCAATGGCTCTTTCAGCTTCAACACTCGAAAGCCAAACTGCTTTTCATAAGCGATCAACTCATGCTGAGGCAAATTCTTCCATGTTGTCCTGGTTCCAGCTTCTTCTTGTATTAAGAGATGTTGAAGTGCTTTTTGCGTCTCATTTTTTAAAGTGTATTTGCCCTCAATATGCACACGGCGTTCTTCAGGATAGAGGTCGACTTGCGCAAATACACCATGTAATTTCGGATGTGGCGCATTTGCATATCCGCGATATTGTTTTTCATATGCCACTTGAAGTTCATCCATCACAGACATGGATGGATTCTGATTCATAACATTGGTGTTGTAGTAGATCCAAATACCACTTCCAGCAAAAACGGTGAAGAGAAAGCTTAAACTTAGCAGACGCAACTTACTAAACTTAAAAGATTCCGACTTTCGTGTGAAGCGTCTTTCCGATATGCTCCCTCGAACCCAGAAAGCATTCGCGATAACAATCAATATGGCCGACAAAGCGGTCCAGTATATGGCATACCAAATCCACCCAATTATGTAGTGCCCATAGCCATTTAAATCAGAGTAAGGCAGGGTAGGCATACTCCCAAACTGATAATAGTGTTGACTAAAACCGAGAGAACGAAGGAGCTGGTTGAAACTAAAAAGTAATAGCATGCCCAGATAGGCAATGTACTTATTGTTGACAACAACCTGCATGGCAAAGGCTAACGTGGCGTAGAAAAAAAGCGGAACTCCGGTCACAATAAGCCCTCGAAGTAACGCTCCGATTTCAATACTTATTTCATCATCTTGAATCTGACGTATCAGGACACTGATTCCGCAAAAAAACAGCACTAAAGCAATCATGCAGAATAGAGCGAGAAGCTTAGCCGTGAGTACCGTCCAATTTTTGACTGGAAATGCATCAACAAATTCGGCTAATTTACTTTGCCGTTCTCTAAAAACTAATTCACCCGCTAAAAACGTCACCACCAGCAACATGAGCACATTGAGCATGTCACCCACGCTCTCCAACATGATTGCAGTAGTCGGATATTGATCAAGGCCATGCATCTCGCCACTTTTGCCGATATAGAAAAAAACCAAAAGCGACATAATCAAGCTTATGCCAAGAAAGGCTTTATTCCATAGAAGCATTTTCATTTCCAGCCGAAAAATACTCCAAACATGCCATAGTTGGCGGTTAACGCCAAAGCCGGTTTTTACTACCTTCCCTGCTGCTTGAAATACACCGAACGACTTCTTGTTTTGATCGGTGAACCGCTCCGGTGACAGCGTGGTACTTTGAACTCTCACCCAATTCAACTTGAGGAGCTTCGTCCAAGCAGGTTTGCTCGCTGTGGAAAGTTGATCCCGATCAAAAAAGCGAATTGCGCAGTACAACAATCCGAGTGTGATGAAAAATTGAACCGCGCGATGGCTAAGTAGTTCACCAGAAAACGTGGGGAGCTTCGTATTTAATTCTTGGACGGTAAATTTTTCAATGCTGCGAAAAAATTCAACTCTACCAAGTGGATGTAACATCCCCAGCAGCGATCGCATCGTTTCTGAATCGACAAAAGAATTAATTGCACGTCCAGACAGAAATAGGAAAATCGCTGTAAACGCATAGACAATCGTTATTGATCGGCCTATCACTGCAATCAGAATACTCGCGGCACCGATAAAATAAAGTGCCGGTAAACGCATGACTAAGAAATCCCATACGAATGGCCACAATGTCATCGGACCGATTCTAGCTTGATTCAGCCAAGGCATTGCAAGTCCAAGGGCTATTCCAAATGAGGTTGCCAAGACAACGCTTGAGCAACTAACTACACCTGATAAGAAATACCCAATGATGTAGTCGCGATTCTGAAATGGCATGGGAAATAGTATCTCAGCTACTTTTTGCTCAGTATCCCGTAAAACGGGAGCAACAAAAAACAGAGGAATTAGCAATAGATAAAAGCTAGACCACAAATTGTGGAATCGCACAATCATGACTGGTGCATTGCGATACACCGGCTCATTAAAAAAAGGAAAAACATCGGCCCTGTCAGAGCTCATTTGCGCGAAGGCTAGCGCAAAACTAGCAATCACGACGATCCAAAAGAAAGGTTGACGAAATTGAAGTCGAAGCTGAAATCGAAAAAAGTGTATCCACATAAGCTAGGCCCTCACGGTTACTGGTTGAACTTGCACTTCACCAGTGGTGTGATGGCCGGTGCTTAATTTGAAGAAGTAGAGATCTTCTAAATCCGGGCTTATTTGGGTAAAACTTGGGTCTGGTTGTTCGTGGGAGTAGACTTTGATTTGGGTTTCGCCAGCTATCATGCGTGTCGATAAAACTTGAAATTCTTGTTGATGTTGGATCAGACTTGACTTACTAATTGTTCGTCGCCAAATTTTGTTATTGAGCGCATCTATTGCTTCCTGCGGTGCCCCTTGAACCAATACTTTGCCCTTCGCTAGAATAGCCATATTGGGACATAAATCCATCACGTCGGCGACAATATGGGTGGATAAAATCACCACCACTTGTTCACCAATTTCTGACAAGAGGTTTAAGAAACGATTTCGCTCATCGGGATCAAGTCCCGCTGTTGGTTCATCGACGATGACAAGTCTGGGAGAGCCTATCAGCGCTTGGGCGATACCGAACCGTTGACGCATTCCACCAGAAAATGTTCCTAAGGCTTTTTTTCTGACGTCCCAAAGCTTAGTTTGATGCAGTAGATGTTCCACCATCTCTCGCCGCCGCGATTTATCGGTCACCCCTTTGAGTAAAGCAAAATGATTGAGCAGTTCCAAGGGATTGACTTGAGGATAGAGACCAAAATCTTGTGGCAAATAGCCAAGGCGCTGACGTAAGGAATCCTTCTCATTGAGAATATCAATTCCATCGAGGGTGATACTGCCAGAGTCCGGAGTTTGAAGCCCAGCGATCGTTCGCATTAAGGAAGATTTTCCTGCACCGTTGGGGCCGAGAAGACCAAATAGTCCGCTCGGTATTGTCAATGAAATGGAATTGAGCGCATGTACGCCATTGGCATAGGTCTTACTAATATTATCGATGACTAGCATTGGTGTTTTCTAAGGCGCATTTGTATTTGTATACATGTCGCTCTTCATAAGTCGTTGTCAATTAAAAAATGAAAAAGCACAAAGTATAATGATCACTTATAAATTGATAAAAGAATAGATTTAATTCAACATGATTCGAAGAACTGGTGGAGTCTCGATGTTTGTTAAGCAAATTGATCATTGGCGATCTTGAATTGGACTCATCTGGTCAGACAAATATTCAGATATCCAAAAAGAGACTGTCGATGCGAATTAGATGTTTCGATTATGATGGATTGATTCTTACTTCAAGGAACCACAATGCAAGTCCAAGAAATCGCAGCTTTTTCAGATGGTGATGTCGGCGGTAATCCCGCTGGTGTTTTGATTGCAGATCAGTTTCCATCCGATAGTGAGATGCAGAAAATCGCTGCTGATGTGGGATTTTCTGAGACGGCATTTGCGGTTCAAGCTGGCGCTGATTGGCGTGTGCGTTACTTTTCACCGGAATCTGAAGTGCCATTTTGTGGTCATGCGACGATCGCGCTGGGCGCTGCGCTCGCAATGCAGCAGGGTGATGGCGTGTTTTCTTTGCAGTTGAATCAAGCCAAAATTACAGTTGAGGGGCGTCGTGATGGCAGTACGATTTCCGCTGCTTTACAATCGCCACCGACTCGAAGTGCGGCAGCATCGCCACAACTGATAACCGAGGCGCTCGCGATGTTTGCTTATAGCGAGGCTGATCTTGATCCGCGTATTCCTCCTGCGCGTATTCATGGTGGTGCCGATCATTTAGTGCTTGCGCTGAACTCGCGACAGGCTTTAAGTGCGATGCGCTACGACTTAGCATCTGGTCGTGTATGGATGAATCGCGAAGCTCTGGTCACTATTCTTTTCGTGTTTGCCGAGACCAATCAACTCTTCCATGCGCGTAATGCGTTTGCTTCGGGCGGCGTGTTAGAGGATCCGGCAACAGGTGCTGCAAGTGCGGCATTCGCTGGTTATTTACGTGATCTTGCTTGGCCGCATGGCGGGCATATTGATATTGTTCAGGGTGAAGACATGGGAATGCGCTCTCGCATTGCTGCCGATATTGGTGCGGAATCAGGTGCTTCGATTCGCGTTTCAGGTGCCGCGCGATTGATGGCAACATCGATCTAGCTTAGACTTCGCCCACTTTACGAAGACAAAAAGGAATGCGAATGATGCAGATAATTATTGCTACAGACATTCACGGCGTTACCGATGGCGTTCGTGCCTTGTTCGAGAATTTTGATCAGCATCCACTGCGGTTTTTATCACCATGGGATAGCGATGAAAATCCTTACCTAACTGAGCAAGAAGCCGTCAAGGCTTTTCATGCGGAGCAAGGTTTGCTTCGATATCAGCAAAAGATTGCCAAGGTCGCGGGCGATGCGCCTGCCTTGCTGATCGGCTTTAGCGTTGGCGCATCGGCACTGTGGCTATTTACTAGTAGCGATGAATGTCATCTTGATAGTGGCGTTGTTATGTATTATGGCTCTCGCATTCGTGATCACTTGACGTTGGTTCCGCGTTGCAAAAGTTCTTTGATCTTTGCAGAGCATGAGAGCGCGTTTGCGCCGCATCTTATCGTCGATCAACTTCGTAACTCGGATAGGGATTGCACACTGATCTCCGGCACGGCGCATGGATTCATGAATCCACATTCTCCCCATTTTGATTCCCAAGAAACGCAAAGACAGCTAGATTATTTGCGTGCGATTGCCCAATCACTTTCCCCATCACTTTCGCACTCACTTTGATTATTGCTTAAGTCTAGCTGTCTGATATTGAAAAGCGCCACGGCAAACATGCTCAGCATGTTGCGCTGTCTGCCGTTTCGTTTGCAATTGCCAGAAAATCACTTACCATTACAAACTCTCAGCGCGGTGCAGGTATTCGCGCAGTGGGTTTCTTTTCTTTATTCATCGGATATCTATGTCAGACAATATCAAACACGATAAATTGCCCATACCCGTTGCTGTGATTGCCGATGCGGCGAAAGATACAGCGAAACTCATGGCTGCCGACGGTGAATTAAGAAAAGGCTATGGCATCGTCAGTGGCGTTTGGGCTTTGGGCTTGGCAATTCTGTGTTTGCTTGGCGTGCTGGCGTTTCATTTTCCGCAGTATTTGACGACGCCAGAATTACGCCGTCAATATTCTCCTGATTTGATTCGACATTTGATGTTCGCTGCCTTGGTGTTGTCTGGATCAATTAGCTTGGTGAATTTGATTTTGAATCGCGCTCGTAGTATCAATGCCGTCGCGGGTTTGCTGGTGTTGATCAGTGTTTTATTAGGTGGGTCGCATGTGCCAGTGGAGGATTTTCCTGATCACACACCTTATATTGGTTTGGATTGGTTTATTCTCGATTTGTTGGGCTCAACTCTGATTTTTGTCGGTTTAGAAAAACTCTTTCCTCTGTATCGCGGACAACCGATTTTCAGAAAAGAATGGCAGACTGATTTGGTGCATTTCGCCGTCAATCACTTCATCATTGGTTTGGCGCTATTGACGGTCAACTTTTTAATACATAAGATTTTTGGTTGGATTGCGATTCCTGCTTTGCAAGAGCTGGTGCAGGCCATTCCCTTCCTTTTACAGTTATTGCTATGTATTTTGGTGGCGGATTTAGCGCAGTACTGGACGCATCGTGCTTATCATGAAGTGCCGTTTCTATGGCGTTTCCATGCCGTGCATCACAGTACCAAAACCATGGATTGGTTGGCCGGATCGCGCATGCATATGTTAGAACTGATCGCCACCCGCGTTTTGGTACTGGGTAGTTTGTACGTCTTAGGATTTGAAAAGACCGTGATGGATGTATATATCATCGTCGTGGGTTTCCAAGCGGTGTTTAATCACGCCAACGTCCATCTGCCTTGGGGGCCATTGAAGTATCTGATCGTGACGCCCGATTTTCATCATTGGCATCATTCATCCGACGAGATTGCAATTGATAAGAATTATGCCGCGCACTTCTCATTCATCGATTATGTGTTTGGCACCGCGATCAAAGGGCAGACGGGTTTCCCCAAAAACTATGGCGTCTTTGGTGATTACATGCCAGAAGGTTTTACAGCGCAGCAAAGCTTTCCTTTCCACGTTGATCCCTATCGCGCTGGCACGGCGGCTCGTCTGCGTTCGCAACGTCGTAAGCGTGATGCTGTTAAAGGTGGCGGCACCAGAAGCACAAACGCGAACGATCAAGAATGAACTCGCTAGAACTTGAAAGCGAAGTAATTGCCATGCAAACCAACCCTATGCTGCAACAACTAAATTTTTTGCGTGAAATTGATCGCTTGAAGTTGGTGATCCGACAGTCACCCTTGCTAGACCAAAGTCGTAAAGAAAATAGTGCAGAACATTCCTGGCATTTAGCAATGTATGCCTTGCTCTTACACGATCATGCAGCGAGTACGGTGAATATTGAACGCGTCATTAAGATGCTGTTGATTCACGATATCGTTGAAGTGGATGTCGGCGATACACCGATTCATAGCGGCGCTTCTGAACAAGATCAGGCGGAACAAGAAGATTTGGCAGCCAAGCGCTTATTTGGCCTGCTGCCACAAGCGCAAGCTGCCGACTTACTCGCGCTGTGGCAAGAATTTGAAGCCGCGAGTAGCGAAGATTCGAAGTTCGCCAAAGCGCTTGATCGCGTGCAACCACTATTAATTAACGTTGCAACCAATGGCGGTACCTGGACAGAAAATAAAGTCAGTTTAGAGATGGTGCTACAACGCTATGGGCCGACAATTGAACGCGGCTCACCTGCTTTGTGGATGCATTGTGAGGAAATGGCACGCGCCCATTTTGCGCGGGTAAAGAGCTAAGGAGTTGTGATCCATGGACAAATTTCAAAAAGAAGAATCCGTCGATTCGGTCTTTCCTAATAGCATATCAGCGCATGATAATCGTACTCACGAAACAAACACCGCCGAGTTTGCACAAGCGGGAAAACGCAAAATCGCATGGGCGGGTTTGCTAGGATTTGTGATCGGTGCGCTAATTGCACATTACCTCGGCACGCCGCTTGTGCGCGGTGGTTTTTGGGGCACCATGTTGTTTGGCCTAAGTACGACCGTGTGGGTCTTGATGCGAATAAAAAAGCATCATGCTAACCTTGTTCCACCTCAGTCATCTCCAACCCAAGAGTCCGATTTCAAATGACGATGCAATTAATTTTTACCAAAGGCTCCGGCAAATACGATCAGATGGAAGTCGTGCGCGACGGCGTTGCTGTCGAGAGCATCGCTTGCCCAAAGCAAGGCATTATTCCGCATGACATGGTGCATTACGGCGTCGAGAGCACTTTGCACAAACGTGGTTTTGTGAATCGGATTTTGCATGGCGAAGCCGCCTCGTTTCAAATGGAAGCAGACGCCGAAAGTGATGGTGTAGAGCGCTTGGTGGAAGTGTTCCAAGCAGACGGTTGGTCAGGCTGGACTAGTGCTTCGACAGACATGCTAGACCTCTATCAAGTGACATGTGATGCCCGGCAATGTACGCCTTTGGCATTAGATGAAGAGGATATTGAAGCCGTGCGCAACAAACTGTTAGAGCTTAGTGCGCAATGGCAGGCGGTTTCTGTCGGTGGTAGTTTGGTTTTAGACTTTGTGTAATTCGAATTCGTCTGGACATTGCAAGACGCCAGCTAGTCAAAACGAGAGGAGAGAGCGATGGAACATAAAGTATCCGACATCGGCCAGATCGCCATCACGGTCAGTGATGTTTCGCAGGCCTTAGTGTTTTATCGTGACGTGCTAGGGCTGGAATTTTTATTCAGCCCCGCACCGACCTTAGCATTTTTGCGAGCAGGCTCGGTGCGAATTATGCTCAGCACACCACAAGGCGCAGGCGCTGTCGGCGCTAATTCCGTGTTGTATTTTAAAGTGAACGAAATAGAAAACGTCCTCACCACAATCGCCGAACGCGGCGCTCAAGTAGAGCGCCCACCGCAACTAGCTGCACAAATGCCCGATCACGCGCTGTGGATAGGATTTGTACGCGACCTAGATGGCAACTTAGTTGGCTTGATGGAAGAGAAGCGCTGAGCATTTAAAACTTGTCGTTCGTGAACTCAGCTTTCGTAAAACCACCTGCACTTTTTGCCGCTTTGTTTAAACCAAGTTGTTGTGTGGCATAAGTAAATTTGGCTAAGCCTGATGCGGGTTTTCAGATGGTGTAAACAAATTGCTAAATTTTTTGTGGTCGGTTATCTTTGCAACTTGTCAAATTAAATCGCGTTATGTTTCATCAAGTTTAGGGATGGCAAGGGATACGGATAATCCGCTGCGAGAACAGTAGAACCCGCCCCTTTTTATCCCCGGTGCGATGGCGATCACACCGTTAGGTAGCCAATGGCGCTGGCCGATCCATGTTCTCGCATGGGCAACGATACCAGCAAGCCCAGTAACTACCAAAGAACGGCCACCATTTATGGCGGTCGATCAGGCCTGGTTCGACCGCTTATTCGTGAGAAGATCATGTTTAAGCTAAAAACCAAAGCAGTAAAGGTGGAAATCAGTCTTTGGGCGGTTGCGGCAATTTTGCAAGCGCTCATTCATTGGTTTTCTTCCTAGTGTAAAGTGGGGCGGTTAGCGCCGCCTCACTTACCTGATAACACCCAAACATAACTTTACAATCGACCGGAACTTCGTCCGGTCATTTCAGCGTTAGACGCCATGAAAAAAATGTCTTTGTTGTCTGTTGTTCTAGCCTTTGCAGCTGCGCCAGTGTTAGCGCAAGAACGCACACCAGTTTCGTCCATCACGAATGCGACATGGCCGCAGTACAGCGACAACTATAAGCAAAGCCCACTCTGCAGCAAGGACGAGATCACGTTGTGGAGCTGCGAAACCGGTAAGCGAATTTACTCGCTTTGTGCTTCGCATGCTGTGACCCGCACGTCAGGCTACATGCAGTACCGCGCTTCCAGCCGAGGAAAAATCGTATTTTCGTATCCTACTGAGAAAAGGCCACCGCTGGGCTCATTTGTTTACAAGTCCTTTGGGAACGGCGATGCATCTGTCGAGTTCACGAGCAATGGGTACGAATACACCATTCTTGATCCGCTAAGGGGATCATCCTCCATAGGCGTGTCAGCTCCGGCTCCGTCTGGAAAACAGACAGAAATAGGATGTGGTCCCAAACAGACTCTTCAAATCAATTACACAATGCGGCTTATGTACGACTCCGGCGTATGGGCTGGTTACTAGGCATGGCGTCTAACTCAACATTCGACGCCTACGCACAAGTGCGCCGGTCAATTTAGCGTTAAAGAATAGCAAATGAAAAATTCATATTTAAACATAATTATTTTTGCGATCTTACTTATTTCTTCGCCAAGCAGTTACGCATGTAGTTGTCCGCTTGATCTAAAAGCGAATGTGAAAAGTGCTGAAAGAATTTTTCTCGCGAAAGCAATTTCTGCAAGAGTACATAACGAAGCAAACGAAGAATTATCTTACGTTGAAGTCGAATTCGGAGTAATTCGAAAGTTAAAAGGTGAGGTGCCTAAAAGTGTCACTGTGAAGACTAGGCCACCAGGCGGAGATTGTGGAGTTCCAATTACTGTCGCAGAAAAATATGTGATTTTCCTTCGCAAAGGGGAGGAGCAAATTGGTATGTGCGGTGGTTCCCACCAAGTATATGGTTTTTTCCCTGATGAGCCAGAGGAAATTCTAAAAATCGTTAAGCAGCAATCGAAATGAAGTCCTTTAACAGGATGGTCGAACGGGCTGGCCGTGATAAGGCTTGGCATTTTGTAATTTTGTGGGCTGCCATCTGTTCATATTTGCGTCAAATACAATGAATCCTGAACGCGTAATTGCTGTATGTGCTGGACTGATCTCTTTAGCGTTATTCACGGCCATCCCAAGTTCATTCGCGGAATATTCTCTGGGAAGTAGAGCTGAAGGATGGCAGCAAACTTATGGTCGTGTCATAAGGCGTAGTGACATTAGTTTGCCTAGATTCAAGTGTCTTATTTGTCAAACAGGGTATTTGCTTATTGAATATCAGTACGAAGACCGTAACGGAAAAGTTTTGACGGGTTCAGCACAAGCGCCAAAAGCTTCACATATTTACACGGGAGCAAGCATTGCGCTCAAGGTCAATCCTGAGGATCAGACTGAATCTCTACCAGTTGATTCAATGTCGGAATACAAAACGGCGAACGGGTTTACAGCGCTGTTCTCACTACTCGCTGCTTTAGGTCTTTTATATGCCGCGCAGAGGTTGTGGCGGTGGGATAAACGAACGCTCGGTGTGCGGTAGAGGTAGATGTAATTCAAGGAGAGAAGAATGCAAATTACTGAGATGATTGAAGCGGTTCAAAAGAAACTGAAAATCGAAGTCGATGGTAAGGCGGGTACGGAGACTTGGGGTGCGATCTATGCGGCGATTGTTAAGCCATCGATTAACGGGATCGATCCTGGTCTTGCCATCTCCAAAGTCGATGATCGGAGCGAACGGAACATCGCTACCTTACTCCCCGAAGTTCAACCCCTAGCGCGCGCATTGGTTCAAAAAGCAGCGGCAAACAGCTCACCGTTACTTTACAGATCATGAAAAATTTGATGCTTGGTCTTATGCTGGGCGTGTTTGGAGTAATTCTCATATTGTATTCAAAGCGCAGCATGAAACGCAGTAAAGATTTGGTAAAAGGCTTTGAATCGAAGAGTTCTGATACCTTAACTATCAATGTTGTAGCCTTAAATTCGAAAAGCTTCGAAAATGCTTTCAATACCATGTCGAGCGCTAACGAAGTGCGTGAATGGATTAATCTGAATCATAGTAAATATGGTTTTTTTAATGAATGGCCAAGAGGTGGCGGCCAAGGAGAAATGATTCGCGGGATGCAGACGTGTATATTTGCAAAGGAACTTGAGCAGGATGTAAAAAAGATCGAAGAATCTTGGTACTTGGGGAAAATGCCTTGGCTTATACTGACTCAATGATTCTAAAGATACAAAAAAACGCTCTAACATGGCGGAAGTCAGAGAATCGCTAATGAAGGTTTTTCTCTTAATTATTTTTTGCGGCGACCCCGACACCTTAACGTGACATTTTATGGACTCCAACTATCGCTTCTCACCCCGCCTATTCGCTGTAATTCTTCTGCTAGTGATTGTTGCCGTATTCATTGCCCTGAAAGGGCCGTTAGCTTGGACTGTTGAAAATGGATCCCGTATTCGGCGAGCTCAAGGAGTGCAGTCCATCCCCTTGTACTTTATTCCCTACTATCTAATCCAGTTGATTTCTGGACTAACTTTTGACGAGCTGTGTCGACGTTGGCTAGCCTTCGGATGGGGCACTAAGGTAGTCTGTTTTTTTGCACTCACCGCTTCAGTTGTATTGGTGGTTTATTGTGGTCAGCATGTTGGTCTTAATCAACTGTGGGTGGGGTTGGAAGCGGCAAGGTGAGATTTAATATGCGATTCGAAAAAGAGTGCTTTTCTTGCGTCATTAATCGGCGCACGCGCCTTTTGACGTTTCGTAAGACAGCCTTAACAACCGCGTCGATAGCTTGCGAAACATACTCACTGATCCACGGGTCGCTTTGCTGTTCCTCATTCCCGGCGTAGGCGAAACATTGCGCGTTAACGGTCGCGCTAGAATTACTACAGACCCTGATCTACTACAACGCTTTTCAATGGAAGGCAATTTACCCAGGTGTGTGCTCGTTGTCGAAGTCGATGCTGTCTTTTTTCAGTGCGCGAGGGCAATTCAACGTTCAAAATTGTGGCAACCTATTGCACCAAACGCCAAGCCCCGTGTTCCAAGCGCTGGCACGATGTTGGCTGCCCTCACAAACGAACAAATCGATGGGGAAAAATACGACCATGAATTACCCTCAAGACAACGGGCTACGCTCTACTAAGCTTATTGGTTCCGTGGGTAAAAAAAGCGTCTAAGTCTATAGTCGAGAAGACGGCACATTCAACGAACACCTAATTCAAGGAGAGAAGAATGCAAATTACTGAGATGATTGAAGCAGTTCAAAAGAAACTGAAAATCGAAGTCGATGGTAAGGCGGGTACGGAGACTTGGGGCGCGATTTATGCGGCGATTGTTAAGCCATCGATTAACGGGACAGATCCTAGTTTTGCCATCTCCAAAGTCGATGATCGGAGCGAACGGAACATCGCCACCTTACTCCCCGAAGTTCAACCCCTAGCGCGCGCATTGGTTCAAAAAGCGGCGGCAAATGGCATCACCATAAAAATAATTAGCGGGCTTCGAACCTACGCCGAACAAGATGCTCTTTATGCTCAAGGCCGAACTTCCCCAGGAAACAAGGTCACAAAAGCGCGCGGCGGCTATTCAAACCACAATTTTGGGATTGCATTTGACGTTGGCGTTTTTTCTGGTAACAGCTATCTGCCAGAATCACCTAAGTACAAGGCTGTCGGCGTACTCGGAATGGATTTAGGCTTGGAGTGGGGCGGAAACTGGACAACGATCGTTGATCAGCCACATTTTCAACTACGACCAAGTTGGGCTGCGAACATGAGCGAACGAGATATGCTGGCCGAATTGCGAAATCGCACGGCTACTAATTCGCTAATTTTTGCGTAGTGTGACCCCTAAGCTTTTGTCGCAATTGCTTCATTTTTGTGGAAGCCAGAATCTAACAATGGGGGAGGGAACTTTCCTTTCCCTTATTTTGAGATCGATACAAGGATGGAAATTGTAAGCGATTCAGACGGAGAGTCGGTTGGCTTGATGGAGAGCGCAACTATCTGCTGAAATGTGTCGTTCGCGTACTCATTTTTCTTAAAAATCATCTGCACTTTTTGTCGGTTTGTTTAAACCAATTCTTTATAGAACATAAGCAAATTAAGCTAAGCCTGATGCGGGTTTCAATAGGATAGAAACAAATTGCCAAAGATTAGGTGGTCGGTTATCTTTGCAACTTGTCAAATTAAATCGCGTTAAACCTCATGAAAAAAATTGCTGTTCCGTCGACAGTTCCAACAAATCCAGAGAAATGGTCTTCGAGCAGTAAGCAATCGTACATCTATGAATCTGCGCCAACTGAGTACAAAGATCGTCACTATAAATGTTCGCGTTGTAAGGAGGAATCTGTATACACCGCAGAAGCGCAACAAGAAGCATATGAAATTCGAAAGGCATATATCTGGCAAACTCGAAAGCTTTGCATCAATTGTTATCGCGCACGAGTTGATCTTGAAAAATCACTGGATGAATGTAGGCAATTGTGGCAATCTGAAAAGAACAAAATTCATGCGGATTCTCAATTCCTAATACGCTGGCTTGGATATTTAGAAGCTTATGTTCAATATGGTGGAAAATCAGATAAAGCGAATATCAAAATGCTTAAGACGTTAATTGATGACCTTAAGGTTTAACATGACTTTCGAAAATGACGCGCGATTAAGCGCTTTCTTAAAATTTATAGATTGGCGCGCGCGCCTCTCAAATCAGCGTTAACGATTCCCCCCACCAACCGGCACCCGCAAATCATCCAAATAATCACGTGCAATATTCACGCTGCACGACACGCCTAGATACTGCCTTTGGGTTTGCAACCATTGCTCGGCGCAGGTTTTTCCTAGATCACGCAATTGGTAAATTAAATGCGCATCGGTTTGTGATTTGCTGGCAGCGGAATAGGCTTCGAGTTCTTCGCCGCCGTCGATGCGATGCATGAGGACGTCTTTGTAGCGTGTCGGGTCGAGTTTGCCTTCCGCTAGTAGGCGTTTAACGAAATCAATCGCGCGCATCTCAGCGATGAGGGCGGCGTTAAAGGTCATTTCGTTGAGTCTGTCCAAAATATCGGCGGAGGTTTTTGGCAAACTGTCGCGTCGAATTGGATTTATCTGTACCAGCACGACATCGCGACTTTGGCATGCGTAAATGAGCGGGTGAATCGCCGGATTGCCTGAGTAGCCGCCATCCCAATAATGCTCACCTTCAATTTCTACCGCTTGAAACACCGTGGGTAAGCAGGCTGATGCCATGACTGCATCGGCAGTCAGGCGCTGGCCGCTGAATATTTCGGCCTTGCCATCGCTGACTTTGGTTGCGACCACAAACACTTTCATCGCTTCGCATGTCGCTAGCCGGTCAAAATCAATTTGGCGTTCTAAAAACTGTTTGAGGGGATTGATATCCAAGGGATTACTTTGATAGGGCGAGATCGCGCTAGTCCATAGGCTGCCGATAGATTCGGAGAACATTTGTGCAGGTGAGTGCGCGCCAGTGAGTGCCGCCATGCCGCCAAACAAAATATCAAACGGTACGCGATGTGCGTGTGCCAGGCTATTTTGCATAGCGTTCATACTGATCACGCCATCCCAAAAATCTTTTAATGATTGTCGCGCTGCTTCGCGCATTGCCAGCGCAGATTTTTTATCCGCTTGGGCAAAGCCGTGTGCCATCGCCACCGCATTCATGGCACCGGCGCTGGTGCCACTCACGCCTTCAAAACTAATGCGTCCATCTTCTAGTAGCGCATCCAACACGCCCCAAGTGAAAGCGCCGTGCGAGCCACCACCTTGTAGCGCCAGATTGACGATATGTTGCGAATTCAAATGCGGCTCCTAGATTGAGTATATGCACGATAGGATACCGAATAAACGGGATGCAGGCGATAGCAATCTACTAGAAGAAGCTACGAGCGGAATCAATTACCGATGCTGGAGCCGTGCCACGACTTCACGCACCATCTGTTCCGAATAGACTTTACCGCTGCGTTCGGACTCGTCAATGAGGGCACGCCATATCGTGACGATATTGAGCTTAGTATCGTCAAAACGTTTCATGCCGCATACGTAGTGGGCGCGGTAGTTCGTCGCTAAGTCAGTTCCCGAGTTGCTTAAGGTCTCGCATTCTTTCCATCGCTTGGTCTGCATCGCATTGAATTTCTCCTTGTCCCACAAGCCGCTAGAGAGCAAGGCATCCAGGCTCATGGCTTCTGCGCCGCCTTCATGTATCCACGGAGCCTCTTCACCAATGCCGTCATGGGGCAAATTGTTTTGCCAGATATGTGCGATTTCATGGGCGATCAGTTGGTTGAATGCATCGCGTAAAGTAGGGCTTTCTATGATGGACTGCTTCCCTGATATGCGGAAATTGATTTGACCATGACTCGCGCCGCCTTTGATCGACAGACCTTTACTTTCCAAGTCTGAGAGCGCAACGGTCATTAACAATGGAGTCAATAAGGGGCGATGATAGGCGCTTGCAAAATAGCTGGACACTTTGGCGCTGGTGGAGAGCAGCATGTCGCGCATCCATTCCGGCATCGCTGGGTCTAACACGACTTGCATCGCACCTGCCTTGCTTACTTTTTGTGGCCCAAAATAGGCATACGCTTGAGCGGAATCTTCGGCATTGGATCGCTTGGTGGGCGGTAGTACCGTTTGATCTTTTAAGCCTTGATAATGGATCTCTAATGTGAGCTTGCTTGTTTGTTGGTTCAAGATGGCATCGGGCAGAAAGAAACCCATATAAATTGCCGCACCACCATCGGTGAATTGATTGATCGGCGCATATTCACCTTCCACAAATTGCCCATATGGGCGGATGAAAAAGCTAAAGCGCGTGGTCGATCCTGAAGTTGAAAGGTAGCTGTCTTTATCTCCGTCTTTATCTTTGTCCTGTGCTGCGACGGCTAAATTTGCACCCGGTTTCCAAGCCTGTTCTCGGTATTCGCCAATTTTACGAAATCGTAATCCATCAATTGCCTTATCGAATTCATAGTCAGCTCGCCATTGCGATGCGCTGATATGTGTCAATGTTAATTTGCCGCGCACTGTGTTTGTGTTTGCGTTTGTTGGCAATGTTGTCGCCCAGCTCACCTGACTGGCCAGACTCATCGCGAGTGCGGTGCCAGCAAATAATCTACCTGTTTTACTCAAATTGATTTGCATGAATGATCTCTCTTTTTGTTGAAAGGAAAAGGCTAGTTTCCCTAGCGTGCTTTGTTATGAACAAGCTGCTTGATCTGATTGCCAACACGGTAATAGGGATAAAGCAATCTTAAAATAGGCGACTTAAAAGCAAGGGTGATTTGAGATAAACTGTAAAAACAGAGGAATGAAATGCGAATTTGCAGAAGAGGGTATGGGTGACTGCACATTGCTTTGTTTTAAAAAAAACAGGAGACAAATATGAGCACAGCAGCATCCACACAGCCATCCGTCGCAGCATTAGTAAAACAGCTAGAAGCATTAGGCCTGGAATCTTATCGCAACACCATGCGAAAACACGGTGCGCAAGAGCCCATCTTTGGTGTCAAGATCGATGAGATGAAGAAGCTGATGAAGCCCTACAAGAATGATTTGGCATTTGCTTGCGCCTTATTTGATACCGGCATTTATGACGCGCAATACATGGCGGGTTTGCTAGCTGACGGTAGCAAAATGACAGAAGCGCAATTACAGCATTGGGTAGAAACAGCAAACTCGCATGGGATACGCGAATACAGTGTGGCGTGGGTGGCTGCCGAGAGTCCGTTTGCCATGCCATTGGCGCTGGCGTGGATAGATTCTGATCATCCCGATATCGCTGTTGCTGGTTGGTGTACGCTGAGCAGCTATATTTCGGTCACAGACGATGCCGATTTGGATCTGAAGTTACTGCAAAAACTGCTCAAACGCGTGCAAGCGGAGATCCATCAAGCCGCAAATCGCGTGTGCTATTGCATGAATAGTTTTGTGATTGCGCTGGGCTGTTACGTGCCGGCTCTTAGCGAAGCAGCGATCCAGGCCGGACAAAAAATCGGTGAAGTCGTGGTCGATGTCGGTGATACCTCATGCAAGGTGCCGTTTTCGCCCGACTATATCGCCAAGGTCGCGCAGCGCGGTAGTTTGGGTAAGAAGCGTAAGACGACGAAGTGTTGAGTGCTTAAAAAAGAGACTAAGTTAGCGTGTATTCAGTAAGCTTTTTTCATAGTCACCCGGCGTCATTCCTATCAATGCACGAAAATCTCGTACGAAATGCGCCTGATCAAAGTAGCCTAGCTCCAGCGCCAGATCGCTCCAGCTACAAGTCTTACCAGCCTGCACTTGTGCGACGGCTTGATGCAGGCGGTAGCGTTGGATCACCCATTTAGGACTGGCACCGACATAGACTTGAAACAAGCGTTGTAAGCTGCGTTTGTCCAAACCGGTGTGCCCGATTAAATCATCGACGCTAATTAGCTGGCGGTCTTGCTCTATGTCTTTGAGCAATTGATCGAGAAAATTGAGCTTGGGATCTGCTTCAGGTAAGTACGCCAATAGAAAATTTTCTGCCGCATCGTACATCGCTGAAAAATCTTGTGCCGCTTCGATTTTTGTAAGCAGGTCTTGATTGCCAGAAGTAAAACAGGCGCTGATATCGAGCGCTCGGTTATGAATATCGGCGATGGGTTTTCGGTAAAACGGATAAAAACCACCAGCCTTGAATTTGATACCAAAGACTCGATCCTGTCCTGCCAATTCTCGGGTAAAACGTGCGCTGTGCACGCCGTAAATACGCACATGCCCTTGCTCCACGACGAGATGCACATTCGGGTGCGGCAAAGTCGCTTGTTGTTGCGGTTGGCATCCACGTAAATCCCAACTAACGAACCAGTAATGCGCGATGAATTGCGCTAATGCGGCGCTAGGTTGTTGTCGCAGATGTTGAAATTGTCCTTCGCTGAAGTTGGGGCGTAGCAAGCCACGCGGTTCATTTGTCGTCATAGTATTGATTTGGGCTTGTCGCGTTTTTACTATCCGTTAGGGAAGAATCAGGTTTAAATAGGCGACATCGTGTGATGCGTACTTAGTATTTTATCGAACGCCGTTTATGAAACTGTGAATCTAATTTAGGCTAACAGAATTCGGNNCCATGATTGTCGGAACAATTTATTACCAAGGCGGTGCGCATGGCGCACCCTACGGTGTGTGAATACGCTGAGCTGCGATGCATCAGGTTTAAACAGGCGACATCGTGTGATGCGTACTTAGTATTTTATCGAATGCCGTTTATGAAACTGTGAACCTAATTTAGGCTAACAGAATTCGGTAGGGTGCGCCGTGCGCACCATGATTGTCGGAACAATTTATTTCCAAGGCGGTGCGCATGGCGCACCCTACGGTATAAGCAGATTTAATTTAAGGAGGCACTATGCATCAGATACGCGGCAGTTTCGACGTTAAACTTCAACCACAAGCGCCAGCTGCTGCGATTGCAGAGGCCAACTTGGGACGACAAACCATAGATAAACAATTTCATGGCGATTTGAGCGCGCATAGTCTGGGTGAAATGCTAGCGGCGATGAACGAGGTCAAAGGTTCGGCGGGCTACGTGGCGATAGAGCGCGTGAGCGGGACTTTACAAGGTAAGCGCGGCAGCTTTGTACTGATGCATACCGGTGTGATGGACAAAGGCACGCGACATCTGACAATACAAGTAGTGCCAGATTCCGGCACGGATGCGTTAGTGGGATTGACAGGGCAAATGCAGATAGAAATTAAGGATGGTCAGCATTTCTATGTTTTTGATTATAGTTTGCCGTGATTGCACATTGCATGTGAATTTTTTTATCAGCCTTGTTTGACTGTCGTTAAAAATGTAGGGCGGGTGCAACCCGCACCGCCGGATCGTCGTGTACACAAGGTCGATCTATGTGCGGCGCGGGTTGCACCCGCCCTACGAGAGCGATTAGTTTAATGGTAGTGAAAGTGTAGTGATGCAATGTCGAAAAGCCGTCAGTTTTGCTTGTTGTTTCGGTGCGCACGGCGCACCCTACGGGTCATTTTCTAAGTGATTTCCTGCATAAATTCTCACGCCATTTTTTTAAATTTAAAAAAACCATTCAAAGCCAAACGTGCTGTATTCGGCTCGCTATTTAATAGCGTTGGCTGGTTGATATGCGCAGCGTGAAAGATCGTGCCTTCGTAGAAAATGGCGCGGTTCCATCGGGCGGGTATGGTTTGCATTAATTCGAAATAGTCATTGCTGGCATTTAGGTAAGCAGGGCTGGTTTTGAGTAAAGCCGTGCAGGCCTCTGACGTGGCATTTTGCGCGGTGCTTAGCAATTCACGCGTGGCATCTGCGCTGAGTTTCGGGCGATAAAAACTGGTGCCACCAAGATCGTTATTTTGAAACAGATACACAACCGCAGCAGCAATACCGACGCCCGCTGGAAAAGTGTCTGCGTCACGGTGGCAGAGTCTTTGCAAGGCGCTCAGTTCATGCGTTTGCAAAGTGGTCATAGAAATTCTGCAGGAGACCCCGAGCTGCCTGCGGGCAGCGAAGTAGCGACGCATTTGCAGCATGAAATACTGTTCCAGACTGAGCGCAAATTCGCGCCCCATGTCCATTTCCAAACCAGGAAAATAGTTGTCCACGTCATAGCGAAAATGCGCGCGCTTGCTATTCGCAAAATCGACCAAGGCCTGCGGTTCACGCAAAAAATCATCGATCACAATGCAGTGATGCCCGTTAAATAGCGGCACTACTTGCATACTTGCGTGTGGATTAAAGATGTCTCGGTTATTGAGCATGATTGCTGACATGATTTCGTAAGATCGCTTATTGATCCATGGGGTGGGCTTGATAATGGTCGATCATGCTTGATTAAGGCTGATTAAGGCTGATAAATCCGCACATAATCAATTTCAAATTCGCTAGGGAAGATGCTGTCATCCACCGCACCACCGAGATCACCACCAATTGCTAGATTCAGAATCAAATACTGTGGCTGATCGAAAGGCCATTTTTTGTAATCACCGTTCTTTGGGTTGAGAAACTGGAAGTAGTATTTGTTGTCGACCCCAATCGCAATTTGATCTTGATCCCAAAATAGCTGGTAGGTATGGAAGGCGTCACATGCGTCATTGACCACGGTTTCTTTTGTATTACCTGTCCCACTTGGCCAGTTGTAAAAAGCGGTGTAAGCACTTCCGAGAATCTTTCCTTTGTTCTTGCCAACGTGTTCCATGATATCGATCTCACCATCATCGGGCCAGACGCCTTTGGTGCCGAGTGTCCAGATTGCTGGCCAAGTACCTAGACCGCAAGGAGGCTTGGCGCGGATTTCGAAATAGCCGTAAGTCCAACTTGCCTTACCGCGTGTGAGTAAGCGTGCAGAGGTGTAAGCTTGCCCGCCATAATCGCTTGCATTGTTCAATTGCTCTTTACGAGCGGTGATCGTTAGTAAGCCATTGTCGACTTGTGCGTTTTCTAGTCTGTCTTTGGAATAGTATTGACGCTCATTGTTGTACCAACCCGCCTTATTGCGCTCGGTATCAAACATCCATTTTGAAGCATTCGGTAAGCCCGCTTGATCAAATTCGTCCGCCCAAACTAATTTCCAGTTTGTTGGAATACCGGCGGCAGGTAAGGCTGGCGTGCTTTGACTCGGCGTAATTGCTGGCGTGGTTGATCCAATAGTCGTATTTGATGGGGTACTTGCGGAAGCACCGCCACCACACGCGCTGAGAGCAATTACGCCTGAACTTAGACTGAGCAAATACGCTGCGATGCGTATTTTGCTAGGGCGCCAAGCGCGGTCAATGTCTGTCGTCATGTCTGAATCTCCGTTAGAGTTGCATGCGGTAAGCGCCGATCGGTCCGCGCTGGGAAGCAAATCAGACAATGTTGCATTCCTGCTGTATTCCTATTGCGATAATATGGAATCGTTTCCAATTTGGTTTGAAGTATGGCATTATTCATTTTCAAGTGTCAACTGAAAAACCAACATTCCTAGATTAAACGCGTCAAACGGTGAGAACGCATTTTGGTGAAATATTTAGTGAAACATCGGCGCAAAGTCTTCAACAGAATTGTTTGACAGTAAAATTTGAAGAATGCTATAGTCTTTCGGTGTGGTAACGTTTCCAACGCGAGTTTACAAAGAGTGTGTGGAAACTTCAAACTAAGCAAAAATAAAAAGTAAAGACCGATGCAAGTAATACGGGGAAGGATATCCTCGATTGTTTGCGAAAGATTTAAGAAAAAAGAGAAAACATCATGCAGACAAAGTATCTGCATCGTAAGGAGACTGGATGTTGAATTTTAAAAAGACGCTGCTGTCATTGTGTATCGCTTCAATCGCATCAGCCTCCGCCTTGGTGGCCGGACACGCTGTTGCTCAAAATAGTACAGTGCGTGCCGCCAAGCCAATCCCAGCCGAGAAAGCAGAAATTATTCACTGGTGGACTTCGAATAGTGAATCTGCAGCGGCCAAACTGATCGCTGAAAACTACCGTAAGGCTGGTGGGATTTGGGTTGATACCGCAATCGCCGGAGCTGATCAAGCGCGTGCTGTAGCGATCAATCGTATTGTCGGTAGCAATCCACCCACGGCAGCGCAATTCAATACAACCAAACAATTCCTAGACCTTGTCGAGCAAGGCATGCTCAATAATGTCGATGATGTCGCAAAAGCTGAGGGATGGGAAAAGATTCTTCCAGAACCGGTATTGAATGTGATTCGGATCAACGGTCATTACTACGCGGTTCCTGTGAATATCCATATGCAAACTTGGTTCTGGTATTCCAAGGCGGCCTTTAAGAAGGCGGGAATTAGCAAAGAGCCTGCTAGCATGGATGAGATGTTTGCGGCGATGGATAAGTTGAAAGCCGCTGGTATTATTCCTCTCGCGCACGGAGGGCAAGCTTGGCAAGAAACAATCGTGTTTCAAGCGATGCTCACTAATGTGGGTGGCAAAGACCTTTACTTAAGTGTGATTCGTGATCGTGACCAAAAGGCGATCAACTCCGAAGCATTTAAGAAAGTCTTACTCGCATTTAAGCGTATGCAAAGCTACATCGACCCAGGGTCACCAGGACGCAATTGGAATGATGCAACCGCTTTGCTGATTAGTGGCAAAGCCGGTGTGCAAATCATGGGCGATTGGGTTAAAGGTGAGTTTGCAGCCGCAAAGCAAGTAGCAGGGAAGGACTTTGGCTGTATCGCTGGGCTAACACCGAATTCACCTTATTTAATACAGGGCGACGCCTTTGTTTTTCCGCGTACTAACAATCCGGGAACCGTACAAGCACAGAAGCTGTTGGCGAAAGTTTTGTTAAACCCTACGACCCAAATAGATTTCAATAAACTTAAAGGATCAATTCCGATTCGAAGCGATGTTGATACCTCGACGATGGACATTTGCGCGCAAACCGGTATGGCGATCATGAAAGACAAGTCGCGTCACCTGGGAATTAGTGAGATGTTCCTCACACCAGATCAGAATGGCGCGTTGCAAGACATTCTGACAGCTTATTGGAACACCCGTATTCCCGTTGAAAAAGTACAAAAAAGTATCGCCAGCGCCTTTAAAGATTAAACCACATGCGCAAGCACTTAACCCAACGTCTGTTCCGTCGCTTTGTACCGTTCGCTGCCATCTTGCCGATGGCGATGGTGACCTTGGTCGCCTATTTGGGCGCGACATTGTGGTCGATTAGGGTGTCGTTCTCAAACTCACGCACCATGCCGACGGACACCTTTGTTGGTTTCGCGCAGTATGTAAAATTGTTTGACAACGATCGATGGTTGCTGTCGATTGAGAACATCGCTGTCTATACCGTGTTATTCATTTTGATCAGTATGATTTTGGGTTTTTTGTTAGCTGTTTTTATTGACCAAAAAGTGATGGCAGAGGGGGCACTGCGTACAGTCTTTTTATATCCGTATGCGATGTCATTCGTGGCGACGGGTTTAATTTGGCAATGGATGTTGACCCCTGGAATTGGTATCGAGTATGCGGTGCGCCAAATGGGTTTCCCTGACTTCACTTTTGATTGGATTATTGATCAAGATAAGGTGATCTACACCATTGTGATTGCGACAGTTTGGCAGACAGCGGGACTAGTGATGGCTTTGCTATTGGCGGCACTGCGCGGTATTGACGAGGAAATTTGGAAGGCCGCCCGTCTCGATGGCATCCCCGTCTGGCGCGTTTATGTTTCAATCGTGATCCCGATGCTCGCTCCAGCCATCGCCACGGTTTTCTTATTGTTGTCGACCACAGCGATTAACTTATTTGATTCGGTGGTTGCGATGACGCAAGGCGGACCCGGCACAGCCAGCGAGGTACCTGCCAAATTCATTATGGATCATTTGTTTGGTCGCGCGAATATTGCACTTGCCTCTGCTGGCGCAGTGATGTTGCTGGTGCCGGTGATTGTGATTCTTGCTCCTTATGTGTACGCACGCAGTCGGAGGAAGCACGCATGAGTACCACGACGGCTGTACAACATAAGTCTAAGTATGCAAAACGCGGAACGCGCAGCTGGACGCCAGCTCGCTTGGGGATCTACGCTTTCTTGTTGAGTGCTGCGGTGTTCTTCTTACTACCGCTATACATTATGCTCGTCACATCAGTGAAAAGCATGGATGAAATTCGGATGGGGAATATTTTCGCATTACCGACACAATTCACCATCGAGCCTTGGATTACTGCGTGGTCCAGCGCCTGCACAGGTATTGACTGTGAAGGTATTCGCGGTGGCTTTATGAACTCGTTGGCAATCGCTCTCCCTAGCACCATTATTCCGATCTTTTTAGGCGCGCTCAATGGTTATGCTTTGTCATTTTGGCGACCACGTGGTGCAAATATTTTGTTTGGTATCTTAATGGTGGGCGCTTTCATTCCTGTACAGGTGATGATTTTTCCGCTGGTAAGAATTTTAGCGAGTGTCGATTTATATAGTTCCTTACCTGGCATCGTCTTGGTTCATACGGTGTTTAGTATGCCGGTGATGACGCTCTTGTTCCGTAACTATTACAGCACGATTCCACATGAATTGTTTCAAGCGGCACGTATCGATGGCGGAGGCTTCGTCCGAATTTTCGTGCAGTTGGTGTTGCCGATGTCAACGCCGATCATTGTGGTGGCAGCGATTATGCAATTGACGGGTGTGTGGAATGATTACATCCTCGGCTTGGTTTTCGCTGGGCGCGATCACTTGCCGATGACGGTGCAACTCAACAATGTAATTAATACGACGACCGGCACGCGGCTATACAACGTGAACATGGCGGCGACGATTTTGACATCACTGGTGCCGTTGACGCTGTACTTTGTGTCAGGACGATGGTTTGTACGTGGCATTGCGGCCGGTGCGGTCAAAGGCTGATCGCCATTCACCTGAGTAACGATCAACAGTAAAAACAAATACGCAGCACAAAAAGGGAAATAAAGGATACAACGTGGCAAATGTTCGTTTGCAAAATCTGGGCATCAATCTGAGTGGCAATCAGATTATTTCTGAACTTAATCTCGCGGTAGAAGCGGGCGAGTTCTTGGTGTTGCTCGGCCCTTCTGGTTGCGGCAAATCGACTTTGTTACACGCGATTGCTGGCTTGATTGACGTTAGCGCCGGGACTGTAGAAATTGCTGGTCAAGACATGACGTGGGCGGACCCTAGCGAGCGTCAAATCGGGATGGTGTTTCAATCGTACGCACTGTATCCCACCATGACTGTCGAAAAAAACATGTCTTTTGGGTTGCGGATCAACGGTACTCCTAAAGCTGAGATCGAAAGACGTATCAATAAGGTCGCCGAGATGTTGCATCTGACGCCGCTATTGAAACGTAAGCCCGCAGCACTGTCCGGTGGACAAAGACAACGGGTAGCTATTGGACGTGCTTTAGTGCGTGAAGCGGAAGTGTTTTTGTTTGATGAACCTTTGTCGAATTTGGATGCGAAATTGCGCACCAATTTACGTCGCGAGCTCAAGTTATTGCACCAGCAATTGCAGTCGACCATGATCTATGTGACCCATGACCAAGTCGAGGCAATGACTTTGGCGACGCGCATTGTGGTCATGCAGGCGGGTAAGATTCAGCAGATCGGTACACCAGAATGTGTGTATGAGCGCCCAGTGAATTTGTTTGTGGCTGGTTTTTTAGGCGCGCCAGCGATAAATTTCATTCAAGGTCAATTAGACTCCCAACGGCGCTTTGTTTCAAACTCGATCAATATGGATTTGTCTTCATATGTCTTTGCTGATTCTGGGGTACATAGCGGAGAAGTGATCATGGGCGTGCGTCCTGAACAAATTCAAATTCGTGATGATGGATCGTTTGTCGGTTCAGTCGCGCTAGTAGAACCGATGGGGTATCATCAGGTCGTCTGGCTGCAAGCTGGAGCACAAACGATTTCTTGTATCGTGAATGAACAGCGCCCGTTTGCGATCGGTCAGACTGTGTTGTACAGCATCGATACGCGCAAGATTTCTCTGTTTGATCCCACGACAGAACAACGACTGTAGGATTCACTATGCACCCAGATCTGAATAAGGCTATGCCTTCAAACCAACAAAACGAACGCACCCTAAGGGATGTAGTTATCGTTGGTGGTGGAACCGCTGGTTGGATGACCGCTGCGGCTTTGTCGCGTTGCCTGCCTCATGGACAGCGGATTCGTTTGGTCGAGTCGGATCAGATTTCGACCATCGGCGTTGGCGAGGCAACGATTCCGAGTATTCGCGCTTTTAATCAATTGTTGAATTTGGATGAAGATGAATTCATTCGGCAAACTCAAGCGACATTTAAACTCGGCATCGAGTTTGTGAACTGGGGCAAGCCAGGTGATAGCTATATTCATGGTTTTGGTCAAATCGGGCGCGATCAGGTGGTTGCCAAGTTTTATCAATACTGGCTCAAGATGTATCTAGCTGGCAAAGCACCTGATTTAGAAGCGTTTTCGATTAATACCGTCGCGCCGCGTCACGCTAAATTTATGCGGCCACCCAAAGATATGCCGAATTCGCCTTTGTCGGATATCTCTTATGCTTTTCATTTTGATGCGGGTTTGTATGCACGATATTTGCGTGGTATCGCCGAGCGCCAAGGTGTTTTGCGTACCGAAGGGCGGATCGTCGAAGTGCAGACCAATGCGCAGAATGGACATATCACTGCCTTACGCATGGAAAATGAGGAGCTGATCAGTGCAGATTTCTTTATTGATTGCTCGGGTTTGTCTGGCCTGCTGATCGAAAAGACTTTGCAGACGGGGTATGAGGATTGGAGTCATTATTTACCAGCTGATAGTGCGATTGCCGTGCCATGCACCTCATCTGAAACCTTATTGCCTTACACTCGCTCAACGGCGCATCAGGCGGGTTGGCAGTGGCGGATTCCATTGCAGCATCGGACTGGGAACGGCCATGTCTTTTGCAGTAAATTCATGAGTGCAGATGAGGCACAAGCTATCTTGATGCGCAATTTGGATGGCCAAGCATTAGCAGAGCCACGCTTGATTCGCTTCACCACGGGTAAGCGCAAACGTGCTTGGAATAAGAACTGCGTAGCAATCGGATTGTCTGGTGGTTTTATGGAGCCACTCGAATCGACCAGTATTCACATGATACAAACGGCGATCATGCGACTACTGAGCTTGTTCCCCGACCGTGGTTTCAGTCAGGTGGATATCGATACCTATAATGCACAAAATGATGAGGAATACCTGCGTATTCGCGATTTTTTGATCATGCACTACAAGTTGAATCAGCACCAAGATGCGCCATTCTGGCAATATTGCCGTGAGATGGAAGTGCCGAAAGAGGTCCAGCACCGAATTGATTTGTATCGTAGCCATGGCCGCATTTTCCGATTAGGCGAAGAGTTGTTTGCTGATGCAAGCTGGTTACAAGTCATGCATGGACAGGGTTTGCGCGCCAGTAGCTATCATCCCTTGGTGGATCAGCGCAGCGAGGAGGATATTGCTTATTTCCTCAGTCAGGTACAAAAGACCATACAAAAATGCGTGGATGTAATGCCGACCCATGCTGAGTTTATTGCCGCCACTTGTGCCGCGGAAAAAGTGGATTTTGGTGTAATGCCGCAGATGCAGCGCTATGGCACGTAATGTTTTGGTAGCACGAATGCAAGAATGCACTGGTGAATCGATGTAGATGAATCGACAGCCAGAAAGTCGATATGTTTAGAATAAGCTTTGAACGATGTGTTGCAGAGGTATCAGCTCGGTTAGTAGTTTTGAGAGGAAGACAGAAGAGCGCGTTACAATACCTCTTTACAGAATTGTTCAGCGCCAAACCCTTCATGGGAAGCGAGAGTAAAACAGATTATGGCAACCATTAAAGATGTAGCCCGCCTAGCAGGCGTTGGATTGGGAACCGCCTCACGGGTCGTGAGTGGCAAAGGATCGGTATCGCCCGCGACTTTGGAAAAAGTTAAAAAAGCCATTGAAGAGCTGGATTTCCGCCCATCACATGCTGCGCGTTCATTGTTGTCCGGTTCAACTCGTATGATCGGAGTCTATATCCCGTTGCTAAAAGGGACATTCTACATGCCGATTTTGCAGTCAATTGATAACGAATTGCGTGCCGAGGGTTTGCATATGGTGGTTGCTTTCGGCGTTGGTGCAGGTAATTTCCGTGAGCAAGCGATTGATGGGATCAATTTTCTGATTGAGCGTGGTTGTGACGGCTTGATCGTGATGAGTAATGCTTTAGAGGATGCAGATATCGAAATTCTCGGCGCAAAGAAGACCAATCTGGTGGTGTTGAATCATCGTTATGATTGCATCGCCGACCAGTGCTTTACAGCCGATCATAATTTAGGCGGGCGCATGGCCGCGCAAGCTTTGTTGAAACATAAGCACAAGAAAATTGCCGTGATTGCTGGTCCATCGAGCGCACCAGATAACGTGGATCGTATCGGTGGGTTCATGCACGAACTGGAGCTAGGCGGTATCGATACAAGCAAAATGTGGGTCGCTGAAAGTAACTTTGCGCCAGACGGTGGCTGGGCCTCAGCACAAGAGTTGGTTGAGTCAGGCTATGACTTCACGGCTGTATTTTGTGCCAATGATGAAATGGCGGTTGGTGCTTTATCTTACTTTCAACATGCTGGTATCGATGTTCCAGGTGAAGTATCGGTGGTCGGCTACGATGATACCGAAACTGCCGCGTTCTCTGCACCGCGCTTGTCTTCTGTCCATATTGCCTGGCGTGAAATGACTTTGAACGGATTGAGTTTTTTACTTAATCGATGCTATGACTTAGATCGTCCCGTACAACGAAAATTTCCTGTGCGGATGACTTGGCGCAGCTCGGTCGAAAAAGCGGCACGAACTTCTTTTCGAAAGAGATAGTGATAGTGAGAAAGAGAGCCAACGTTGAGAGGCGCTTGGCAACGAAGAAAACATGCGATTTTGCGTGTTTTTTTTGAATGCAAAATGGAAACGATTCCATTTTTGTGATGGGATTGTAATCAAAGTTGGAAACCGAGATAGCGTAAGCATTGCTGCTGGTAACAGCCGATGTCAAATTGGAACAGATCAATAATAAAGATCAGACGTAAGGAGGAGTCATGTTGAACTTAAATCATTTCAAACGCTGGCAAAGCCTTTTTATTGTCGCGATCTGTTTCGCCGTGAATGCCTGTGGCTCCAGCAGTGCCAGCAATACCAATGCAAGCACAACAACACCGAGTAATACGGTCATCGTTCCCGTCCCACAATCCATCGTGCGTGAAACTCCAGTCATGCTGCGCACAGAAGGCACGCGCTGGGTGCGCCCTGACGGTAGTCAAAAGATTTTGAAAGGCGTCAATCTTGGCAACTGGTTGATGCAAGAATTTTGGATGATGGGACAGGGTTCTAACGGTATCGATGATCAATGTAAGTTGGAAGCCGTATTAGATCAACGTTTTGGATACGCCGAGCGTGAACGCTTGTATCGCTTGTTTCGACAAAACTGGATGCGTACACGCGATTGGGACTTGATTGCACAGTTTGGCTTGAACGTCGTGCGCTTACCATTCATTTGGAGCGTGGTGGAAGATGAGAAAAATCCACGCAGCTTACGAGCTGACGCATGGGATTATTTGGATGATGCGATTTCGCAAGCTGAGCAGCGTGGCATGCATGTGATACTCGATTTACATGGTGCAGTCGGTAGTCAAGGTTGGGAGCATCATTCAGGTTGCGCAGGCAAGAATCTCTATTGGACTAGCGCGGAATACCAAGAGCGCACCATTTGGTTGTGGCAACAGGTCGCGGGACGCTATAAGAATCGCGCCGCAGTAGCTGGGTACAGTTTATTGAATGAACCATGGGGAGCGAGTCCTGAGGTGATGGCCAAAGAAATGAAACGGCTCTATCAAGCTGTGCGCGCAGTTGATATGAATCACGTCATTATCTTGCCAGGGCATTCTAGTGGTATCGATGCTTATGGAAAGCCAGCAGAACAGGGTATGCAGAACGTCGCCTTTGAGATCCATCCTTACCCAGGCTTTTTTGGTTGGGGGCAGCCCAGCTTACAAGTCCACAAAGATTGGTTGCAATGTGGTGGGTTGGGATTGACGGGAAATACCGGCGTCTGTGAATGGAATTCCCGCTTAAAGAATCTGAACGCCGCCTTGTTGATTGGCGAGTTTCAACCATGGGCTGGTTTGGGCGCTGAATTGGGCGGGCAAATTACACGCGTCACTTATGACACCTATGCTGCGCTTGGCTGGGCAGCCACTAGCTGGTCTTATAAGTTACTCAGCAATAGCGGTGGACAAGGCAATGGTACATGGGGCCTCGTCACCAATGTGAATGGACAAAAAATCCCAGCTTTGAATTTCCAGACCGCCAGCCTCGCTGAAATTGAAACACTCTTTACCAGCTTTGGCAGTATTCCCTACGAACCGCAGCAAGCCGTCATGGCTTGGATGACAAGTGCGGTTGCTCCGATTCCATTTGCACGACCATAAACATTATGTCCCCGATCACTCCATCTTCTATTCTCGATACGTCCGTGACTTCTACCATTCTCTTGCCCACAGTTGCGCGGGCTGATTTCCCCTCGGACTTCACTTGGGGTTGTTCTACATCATCGTTTCAAATTGAAGGTGGTGCCGACCTAGATGGCCGTGTGCCTTCAATCTGGGACAGCTTCTGTCAACAAGCGGGGAAAATCCGCGATGGTAGCAATGCCTTGGTCGCCTGCGATCACTACCACCGTTGGCCTGAAGACTTGGATACTGCTCAACAGCTTGGTATGAATGCTTACCGTTTTTCCATCGCTTGGCCACGCATCATCACAGAGATCGGTGGTGCGCCTAACCAGCGTGGTTTAGATTTCTATTCACGTTTGGTCGATGGCATGTTGGAACGCGGTTTGCAACCGTGGGCAACTTTGTATCATTGGGATTTGCCACAATACTTGCAAGATGTTGGTGGTTGGGAGAACCGCGCTACGATAGACGCCTATCTGGCATATGCCGATGCCGTCACGCGTCGTCTTGGCGATCGCGTAAAAAACTGGATTACCCACAATGAACCTTGGTGTACCGCGATGCATGGCAATTGGGATGGTATGCACGCACCTGGTCAAAAAGATTTCAAAGCCGCATTGCAAGTCGCCCATCATGTCATGCTGTCGCATGGGTTGGCGGTTCCTTTGATCAAATCCAATGTCGCAGATGCACAGGTTGGCATCGCGCTGAGTCTGCATCCTTTACGAGCCGCAAGTGAAAACGAAGAGGATCAAGAAGCGATGCAAAGGCACGATGGCTTGCGAAATCGTTGGTTTCTCGATCCCTTATTCGGTCGCGGTTATCCTTTGGATATCCAAGCGCATTGTGCTGAATTTCTACCAAAAATACACGATGGCGATATCGAGCATATTGCGACGCCAATCGACTTTCTCGGTATCAATTATTACTTCCCTGAAACGATTACCGCCGCACCAGAAAATCCCCCGCTGCATACACGTTTGCGCGAGCTACCAGGTCGTGAACGAACCGACTTTGGCTGGGAAGTCGCACCCGATGGTATGCGCGAACTTTTGTACCGAATTACGCAAGACTACCCAGCATTACCGATTTATCTGACTGAAAATGGTT
This sequence comes from Oxalobacteraceae bacterium UBA7693, assembly GCA_002482715.1. GTDB lineage: Bacteria > Pseudomonadota > Gammaproteobacteria > Burkholderiales > Burkholderiaceae_D > Undibacterium. The sequence continues at coordinate 17,034 of DLGN01000345.1, read as the reverse complement.
CTAGTTACGATGATCAATTGGAAGCCGATGGTAGCGTCAACGATAGTCAAAGGCGTGATTACTTTATCCGCCACCTTGATGCGTTAAAGCAAGCACGCCAACAAGGCGTCGATGTGCGTGGCTACTTCGCATGGAGCTTGATAGACAATTTTGAGTGGGCGGAAGGGTACTTACGTCGTTTTGGTATGGTGCATGTCGACTTTGCCACGCAAGCGCGAACTTTGAAACAAAGTGGTCAATGGTTTAGCGATTTTCTAAATCAATCAAACACGTAAATCTCCTTCAAAAAAGGATCGCATGGTAATGATGGTTTTATGCACTACTTGTCCCGGGGGGGAGAAGTAAGCAAGAGTGGGGGCGAATGACGGTACGTTTTTTGTATTGTTGTTCGCCCTGCATTCTGACCGTCTGAAGCCAGATTTGACGTCCATTCTGATGCCCTTTTAACCTAAAAAACACGTTTTGAAAAAATAATTGGTAACGTTTCCAAAATTGATTTAGAATAAAACGGAAAGCTTCCCAATTCACACAATACGATACAAATAAGTGGGGGCATCGACGAATTAGTATCAAAAATTTGTGGACGCAATGTGGGCTGCAGCCGCATAGGAAACACAAAAGATTCGCCTACAAAAATCTGCAAACTGATGAATTACCAATTCACAGTAAGACCATGCTTTATCCACTGATAAATTGGTTTGTAGAGAGCAAGTTAGTTGTCAATAAAAATCGCGTAAGCAGCAGTGGTAATCGACCGAAGTAATATCAGGAACAAGGCTGATCTAAGAATTTCTTATGCCTGCACATAGTCAACCGACAGGCGCGGAAAATCAGTCTACATAAATGAGAGAGACGACCGTGAAATCCAACAAAACTAAACACACTTTACTAAAATTAATGCCACTTAGCCTGACCTTGGCATTTAGCTGTACTGCAAATGCATGGATGCAGAGCGCCCCAGAAAAAAACACGCCAGTCAAAAATTCGGCGACACAAACTGGTCTGAAAGACTGGCCACGTATTCAAAGCGCCATTGCTAAAGATCCAGCCATGGAAGCGAAGATCAAGAAGATGGTCGCGCAGATGACGCTCGCGCAAAAAGTTGGGCAAATGACGCAGCCAGAAATCAAATTCATTACACCAGATGATGTACGTAAATACTATTTGGGTTCTGTGCTCAATGGCGGCGGCAGTTGGCCAAAAATGAATAAGTATGCCACTGCGGCTGATTGGGTTAGCTTGGCAGATCAGTACCATGCTGCGTCAATGAGTACCGATATGGTCGACAAAGTGCCAGTCATTTGGGGAATTGACGCGATTCATGGCAATAGCAACGTGGTTGGCGCAACGCTGTTTCCGCATAACATCGGCTTAGGCGCGGCACGTAATCCAAAAATCATTTCACAAATGGCGGAACATGTCGCCAAATCTGTGCGGGCAACTGGCATCGCATGGGTGTTCGCACCGACCTTGGCGGTCGGCCGCGATGCGCGCTGGGGACGTGCTTATGAGAGCTTTGCTGAAGACGGCAAATTGGTCAAAGAATACGGTGCTTTATACGTAAAAGGTTTACAAGGGAAGTTTAAAGACGATCAAAACGTCGTCGCTACAGCCAAGCATTTCATTGGCGATGGTGGCACCGATAAAGGTGTCGATCGCGGTGTTACCAAATCTACTTTGCATGAAATGATTAACGTGCAAGCACAAGGCTACTACGGTGCCTTTGCTGCTGGTGCGCAAACGGTGATGGCTTCTTACAATAGCTGGAATGACGTCGCTGCTGGTGTGAATTACGGAAAAATGCACGGCAGCAAAGCGATGCTGACGGATGCCCTCAAAGACAAGATGGGATTTGATGGCTTTGTCGTATCCGATTGGGATGGTATTGCGGAAGTGCCGGGTTGCAGCAATGATAGCTGTGCGCAAGCGATCAATGCGGGTATTGATATGGTGATGGTGCCAGATAATTGGAAGAATTTCATCGCCAACACCATCAAACAAGTAGAAGCAGGCGAAATTCCAATGGCGCGTATTGATGATGCCGTAACGCGGATTATCCGAGTAAAAATGCGCGCTGGTTTGTTTGGCAAAAAGCCTTCTGATAACAAATATGCAGGCAAGCAAGAAGCCTTGCAAGCACGCGATCTAGCGCGTCAAGCAGTGCGCGAGTCTTTGGTGCTGTTAAAAAACAACCAGCAAACCTTGCCTTTGGCACGTGGTAAGAAAATTCTCGTGGTCGGCAAAAGTGCTGACAGCATGATTAATCAATCAGGTGGTTGGTCTATCACTTGGCAGGGAACCGAGAATAAGGAAAGCGATTACACGCCAGGTGACACCATCTTGGCCGGTATCAAAGAAGCTGCTGGCGCGGTGAATGTCCATTACAGTGCCAATGCTGATGATGTTGACGTAGCGCAGTTTGATGTGGTGTTAGCCGTACTCGGTGAGACTCCTTATGCAGAAGGTTTTGGCGATGTGGCTGCCAGTCGTCCACTAGGCCATAGCCACTTATTCCCAGAAGATTTGGCGGTACTGAAAAAGGTTTCTAGCAAAGGTAAACCAGTCGTCACGGTACTTGTCAGCGGTCGCGCAGTGTATGCCAATGATCTGATGAATTTGTCAGATAGTTTTGTCGCTGCATGGTTACCCGGGTCTGAGGGCAAAGGTGTCGCTGATGTTCTGTTTAAAAACGCACAAGGCAAAATTAATCATCCCATAAAAGGGCGCTTATCGTTTTCTTGGCCAGCGCAAGCCTGCTTGAATGACGCTGTTGCAAATGGCGGTAAGCAAGTACTCTTTAAATATGGTTACGGTCTGCAGTATGGCAAAACAACTACGATCGGTACTTTGACAGAAGACCATACAAACCAATGTACGAGCGGAAATTCCTTGTTGGTTTCTGGCCCTTCTGATTTGACCACGTATCCATTGGTTGTCACTACAGGGACCCGCAAGGTCACCTTGGGACAGGACTTAGCCCTAGTTCATGGCAGCGACACGGTCAGCGTGAAGCCTGCGACTTTGGCAAATGTCGTTGGCAAACAAGTCAGCTGGCGAGGTAAAGGTCGTTACGAAGCCTCTGCGGCATTTGCAACCCCAATTCCAGCCAATCTCGTGACTGACGGGGCATTGCAGTTTAAAGCGCAAATTCATCAGGCTCCAAGTAGCAAAGTCAGCATGTGGATGGAATGCGGTGAGAACTGTGTCGCTAGCCTTGATCTGAGCAAGAGTTTCCAAAGCTATCTCGGCGCTGGCATCAAGACCGTGAAGATCCCACTTGCGTGTTTCGCTGCGCTTGGTGTCGATATGCGTAAAGTCAAAACACCGTTTAGTGTCAGCACAGAGGGTAACTTTACTGCCGACTTTGCAGACATCCAAATTGTTGGTGGCGCGGCGAAAGATGCCGATGCACTTGCATGCGACAAGCTGACCAGCAAGTAGATCAAGCACTAACCGGAAGCAACATTAGCAACATTCGCAACATTAGCAACATTCGCAACGACACCACTAAAAATAACATCGCAAAGTCGATAGAAAAGGGAGACATTCTATGGCCAGTCAACCAGGAAGTAATTCAATGGCAAGCCAAAGTGCAAGCCACCTCGCTAGTAACACAGGAAATCAGCATCAAAGTGCATTGGTGATTGTGACCTTGTTGTTCTTTATGTGGGGTTTGCTGACTTCATTGAACGATGTCTTGATCCCACATTTGAAGGCGGTCTATACCCTTAGCTATGTACAGGCGATGTTGGTGCAGTTCTGTTTTTTTGGTGCCTACTTTATTGTTTCGTGGCCAGCAGGCGTATTGATTAAACGAATTGGTTATCAGAGTGGTGCGGTCACGGGTTTGGTGATCGCTGCCGCTGGATGCGCTTTGTTTTATCCAGCAGCAACCAGTGGCTATGGTGTGTTCTTATTGGCGTTTTTTGTGCTCGCATCTGGCATCACGATCTTACAAGTGGCGGCAAATCCATTTGTCACGGTTTTAGGCGACGCGAAGACCGCATCGAGTCGTTTAACTTTGACACAAGCATTCAACTCGCTTGGGACCACCATCGCACCAGCATTGGGTGGACTACTGATCTTATCCGGTACGGTACTCACCGCAGCGCAGTTTGATGCGCTGCCTGAAGTCGAAAAACTGGCGCATCGTGCGAAAGAAGCTGCGGCAGTGCAAGGGCCTTACCTTGCATTGGCTGGCGCCTTACTCGTATTGGCGGTTCTATTTGCCTTAGCGCGCTTGCCAAAAATTGTGCATCAGGATGAAGCGCAATTAAACACCAGCACTGCCGCAGATGCACATAAATCGGTGTTCGCACATCGTCATTTGGTATTGGGTGCGATTGGTATTTTCTTGTACGTTGGTGGTGAAGTCAGTATCGGTAGTTTTCTGATTAACTTCTTAGGCGAAGCGAAGATTGCGAATCTAAGTGCGGCGGATGCAGCGCATTACGTTAGTTACTATTGGGGCGGTGCGATGATTGGCCGCTTTATTGGCTTCGTTGTGATGCGCAAAGTGAGTCCAGGCAAGGCACTCGCTTTTAATGCCGCCTGTTCGATTGCCTTGATTCTGTTGGCGATCTTTGGTGCTGGCGGTGTGGCGATGTGGGCCTTGATTGCGGTGGGTTTGTGTAACTCGATTATGTTCCCCACGATTTTTAGTATGGCCTTAAAAGATTTAGGACGACACACCGGACAAGGTTCAGGCGTGCTGTGTATGGCGATTGTGGGTGGCGCAATTGTGCCGTTTATTCAAGGCTATTTCGCAGATCAGATTGGTTTGCAATGGTCCTTCTTTGTACCTGCGGCCTGCTATATCTTCATTCTCTTCTTCGGCTTGAAATATGCCGGTATGTATGACAAGTCTGCTTACTAAATATTGAACGCGAGGATCTCATCATGCCAGAACAAGATGCTTTAGCTCGCCAATTCCCGGCGGGATTTGTGTGGGGTGTAGCGACTAGCGCTTATCAGATCGAAGGGGCAGCCAATGAAGGTGGCAGAGCACCATCGATTTGGGATATTTTTAGCCATACACCCGGAAAAATTCTCGATCAGAGTAATGGCGATGTCGCCTGCGATCATTATCATCGCTATGCCGAAGACGTCGAGCACATCTCCAATTTGGGACTTGATGCGTATCGCTTTTCTGTATCATGGTCACGCGTTCAACCCGATGGGCACGGTGCGTGGAATGAAGAGGGCATGGACTTCTATGCCAGATTGATTGATGCATTAGCGCAAAAGAATATTCGCGCGCATATGACTTTGTATCACTGGGATTTGCCACAAGCTTTGCAAGAGCAGGGTGGATGGCTCAATCGTGATACTGCCGTTCATTTCGCACGTTATGCGCAAGAAATGGCAGCACGTTTTGGTGACCAATTAGCCAGTATTGCTACCCATAATGAACCATGGTGTACCGCCAATTTGGGTTATGGCAATGGCCAATTCGCTCCCGGTGTCGTCGATCCCGTCGCTGCTTTGCAAGTATCACATCATCTCTTGTTGTCGCATGGTTTAGCGATACAGGCAATGCGCAAGCAAAATAAAAGTGCCAAGTTAGGGATCGTGTTGAATCAGTGGACAGCCGATCCAGCGACCGATAGTGAGGAGGACCGCGCCGCTGCTGCATGGGAATACGCACGCTCAGTACAGTGGTTTATGGACCCGATTTTTCGAGGACACTATCCAGAGCTCGCGCTCGCCAAAATCGATCGCAGTCGTTTTATCGTTGCCCCAGAAGATATGCAAGCGATTCAACAACCGCTTGATTTCTTAGGTATCAATTACTACTTCCGCGCTTACATCAGCACCGAAACGCCGCCTCGTATGCCAGAAGCGAAACTTGGTTTGACAGATATGGGTTGGGAAATTTATCCAGAAGGATTGAGCCGTCTTTTAATTGGCATACACCAGGAATACAAAGATCTGGGATTGCCACCGATTTACATCACAGAAAACGGCATGGCGGTTGCGGATCAATTAGAAGGCGATCAAATCCACGACAGTCCACGCATCGACTACATGCAACGCCACTTTCAAGAAGTCGCCAAAGCGATCGCCGCCGGAGTCGATATTCAAGGCTTTTTCTACTGGAGCCTGCTGGATAATTTTGAGTGGAATTCTGGTTACTTGCGCCGCTTCGGTTTAATTTATGTCGATTACGTCAGCCAGCGCCGAATCTGGAAAGACAGTGCGATCTGGTTAAAAAGTTTTGTACAACAATTTCAAAGCTGGACATCGGCTATCAACAACAAATCAGCGAGCCGTGAGCATACTTAATCAAACCTAGCCGATTGGAGAAAATCGTATGTGGCAACGTATCTTGATCGTGGTAAGCCTTGCAGTAGTAGCTGTAACAGCTGTAACCGCCTCTGCAGCGCAAGCACCGCAGGTTTCCATTATCCCTTTGCCACATTCGCTACAAGCAGAAAAAGGCAGCTTCACTTTCAACGCGCGCACCACGATTTATGCGGCAGATACGGTGAGCTTGCGTAATGCAACAATTTTGCAGCAAGCGCTCATGCAAACGCAAGGAAGACAATTGCTGGTGAAGTCAGGCAGCCCAAGCCCACGTCAGAACAATGTCATTCTCTTTTCTGCACTTGAGCAAGCAGCATCCACTGAAACCGCCCAAAAAGAAGCCTATCAGCTAGCAATTCGTCGTGATCGCATCGTGATCCAAGGCAGCGCCACAGGTCAGTTTTACGCCATACAAAGTCTGCTGCAAATGTTACCGATTGCAGCAAAAAAAATAAAAACAACAACAAAAAACACAACAACAAGCTTAAGCCTACCCGCACTAACGATACAAGATCAACCGCGTTTTGCTTGGCGCGGCTTACATTTAGATGTCGGCCGACATATGTACAGCGTCGACTTTATCAAGTCTTTACTTGATCAAATGGCGATCTATAAAATGAATACCTTTCATTGGCATCTGACCGAAGATCAAGGCTGGCGTATTGAGATCAAAAAATATCCGAAGTTAACGCAGATCGGTGGATATCGCAAAGAGACCATCAAAGATCGTAACTTCGATCCCTATATCGGTGATGGTAAACCTTATGGTGGCTTTTATACCCAAGAGCAAATCAAAGATGTGGTTGCGTATGCCCAAGCAAAGCACATCGACGTGGTGCCCGAAATTGAATTGCCAGGACATTCTTTAGCGGCATTGGCAGCTTATCCCGAATTGGCTTGTACACCTGGCCCCTTTGAAGTGGGAACCGTTTGGGGCATCATTGATGACATTCTTTGCCCAAGTGAGACCACATTCGAATTTTTGAATAATGTACTCAGCGAAGTAATAGACTTATTTCCAGGCCAATACATTCATATCGGCGGCGACGAAGCACCGAAAACGCGTTGGAAAGCGAGCCCACTAGCGCAAGCGGTCATGAAACGTGAGGGCTTAAAAAACGAAGAAGAGTTGCAAAGCTATTTCATACGCCGAGTCGGTCAATTCATCCAAAGCAAGGGCAAGCGCATGATAGGCTGGGATGAGATTTTAGAAGGAGGCTTGGCACCAAATGCCACGGTCATGTCTTGGCGCGGCGAGGCAGGTGGTATCGCCGCTGCGAAAGAAGGACACGAAGTCATCATGACACCGACAGCGTGGTGCTATTTTGATGCGGGACAAGGGCCGAAAGAGCAAGAACTTTGGCAACTCGGTGGTGAAATTCCGATTCAAAAAGTCTATTCTTATGATCCGGTTCCCAGTGTGCTTAGTCCATCGCAACAACGCTTAATCCGCGGTGTGCAAGCCAACGTCTGGACTGAGTATTTGCCGACCCAAGAAAAAGTCGAATACATGGTCTTTCCACGATTGCTGGCAATGGGCGAAGTCGCTTGGAGTGCTCAAGAACAGCGCCAGTTCGCCGATTTTGAAACACGATTGGAAGCGCACTACCCACGTTTAAGTTCGCACAATATCCGCTACCGCATTCCACGCCCACAGGGCTTAGATCAAATACAGTGGAAAGGTGAGCAAGCAAGAATTCAACTGCGCGCCCCTGTTCGCAATAGTCGCATGTACGTCAGCCTAGACGGTAGCACGCCCGATGAAAAGACGGCACCGACGACCCAAGCATTGCAATTTTCGGCAAGCCCAACGCAGCCAGTTACCGTAAAGGTATTAACAGTATTACCCGATGGCCGTCGCAGTGCGATACAACAGCTCAGAGTTCCGGCATTGCCTCAAGCTGTGACGAAGTAATAGCGAGATGATGTCATGCCTTAGAACTACTCAAAAAACTTCATTCACAAGATGCGTAGTTCAGATCGCAAAATTTAGGTCTCGGTATTTTTACCGAGCACCCAGCCCAAAGAAAAAACATAGCGACTACCACCAACAACTTGTGTAACGCTATGTTCACTCACATCAGGCCGAAACAACTTGATTCGTGAAGTGGCGAATAGCGGATCTTTGCAAATGAATTCTCCACCAGATTTTGGTGATTTGAGAATAATATTTAAACGAAAATGTCTTCCCGATTTCACCTGATCAACATGCGGCGGAATCGCCGAGCCTTCTGGATAGCGAATTAAATACGAATCAAACGGAATCGGCCACGGCGCTGTCAGCAAAAGCATTTTGTCATAGCCGGTACCCTGCCTACCGCGTTGCCAGCGAAAAGCTTTGGATAGGTAATTTTTAATTGGGTTTGTCATGGAGGGGAAGTGAGTTCAGCTAATCGGGACGGTAAAGTTTGCGCGGCGATCAATGATCTGGTGATTCATACATAAAAATGCCAAAACCTGTCGTATTCGACCTGGTTGGCACGTTAGACGGCTCAAACAACGATTGGCCCATTCACGTCACGCCTTCGATAAATTTGTACGCTTTCATACTGATCTGAATCATCATGCAGTTGAAGTTTTAATGCACATGAAAACTGAATTTCCAAGGTCTGGTCATCGATTATTTTACAGCTTTGCACTGTTTTATTTAGAAGTCGCTGGAAAGATAAATTGTTCCAGCTTTTCGTGTCGTCCCATACTGCCGTAAGCAGATTGTTTTCAAAAACACTGACACGACTCTGGACGGCTATCCTCGTTTGCGATCCGAAAATAAATTGAACATCAAATCCACCCAGACAAATCTGATCGAGGTCACTTCCAACAATGTCGTTTAAATTTAAATCTGTGGGGAATCGATACATGGTTATTTAAAATGGAAGTGAGGAGTAACCAGAGCACATAGTGCAGAGGGAAGCACCAAGCGCAGAATGTTGGCTGTTCCTTTTGGCTGTTGTGCTAGATAAGACTTTTAAATGAAAACCTATGGTTCTCAAAGAACCGAAACGACTCATTTTCGACCTCATTTAGGTTCACTTCGATATCACCGCTGAGCGGGATAGCCTCACTTTTTTCATCGGCCCATGCATCAACAATATCGACTTTTTCTCCACGTTCAACTACTGATCTGATGAAAGAAATGGCTTGATGCGTAGCCGTAATTCGGCATGTTAGAGATTATTCTTTGTACTAATAAACAGAAACCTACGCGCTCTAATATATATTCTTACTTCTTTTCTATTCTCGGTAATCCAGGCTGCAACCGTGGACACGGCGAAAAACACAAATAATGGAACATCAAGGTGTGTGTCATTCCAGTTCCATACTCCAGCTTCTTTCAGAGAGATTAGCGTCAGAAAACCAAGGATGAAAACAGCGTAAATTAGGATGTCGATTGCCAGCGGCCAATACCTAACCTTGAGTTTCCATAGGTCATGTGCAATAAATCCGCCTAATCCAGTTGCCACAAGGATATTTGTAAACAAGATCAATGGGTCTGCGGTTGGTGGTGGTTCCAATATTCTGCTCAGAATTTGTGTGACAGTGAGCAGCACCCAAAGTGCCGTATAGAGCCACTTCATTCTGGTCCATTCTGACGGTCTAATTTTCAAAGCGACTTGGTTCATGCTTATGGTCCCAAATTAGATATAGCCGTTACGAGAGGGACGAAAAACTAACTTCTCGCATAGCGCTTTTTATGTAATTCCTTGAAGACCCACGTGAATTGGCGTTATGCATTCTATATTTTGATCTGAAATCGTACTATATTGATCGTGAAAAGCGTCATGCATAAAGTTTGCCATTCTATCTTTCCACTGCGCCTAGTCAAGCAAACGTATTAATCAATGTTTTGCCCGATGCGCCATAGCACGCCTGACGGATCAATCAGACAAAAGTCGCGCATTTTCCAGGCTTGCTTTTCTATCTCTGTCATCTTGACGTCGTATTTTTCTAGCACACCGCTAGCCTGTATGTGCTGCCACCATGCATCGACATCTTCGACGAGGATGTGCATCATGAAATTGTCTGCAAACGATTCGGCGCAAAAGTCTTGCAGCAGAAAACTCACATGACCAAGATGAAAGTAGGCGATACCATCGCCGTCGGATGCCATTGTGAAGCCTATATCTTGGTAGAACTGTTTCGAGATATTGAAATCTTTCGCTGGCACGAATGCCTTGATTTCAGTGATGCGCAGATTTTTCATTGGAGCTTTCTTGATGACTTGATGATGAAAATAGTTGTTCGTGTTTGCTTTTTGAATGAGGGAATTTAAAAAAACCGTTAACAAACCTTCTGAAGGCTTCTGCGAAATTCTTTGCGCATTAGAGCGACGCATGAAATCCTAAACTGAAAGGAGCATTCTAGTCGTCTAGCATCGAGAGTCAAGAAACATGTCGAACCATATCGGCACACAAGCTTGCGGTGATTTGCGAGCGAAGCCGCAACGGTAAGTAATTTAGTCAGCGTCGCCGACTAAAGCGAAGGACAACAAGGCGTACTAGCAATGACAAGGCAGTTATCCATCTTGCCCTAGCGATTCTTCCACTTCGTAAGTTTTGTTCTCCATTAAAGCTGACCGCAAGAGTCCACTGTACGGGCTGCGTATTGGAAGTTTTAGTGATCCGCGTGAGCCGAACACTGGCATCATGCGCCAAGGGATCGATGGATTTTTCTTTCGCATAGATCGTCGATGGCGTGAAGTGGATTTTCGTACCGAGCAAATCAAGCTGCACAGCACCAAGAAGCACGTCACCATTCGCTAGCTGATAATTTGCCGCCACCAGATAACTGCCAAATGTACCCAAGGCCAAGGTGTCTTCGCAGGGCTCGATGTAGGACTCATCATAGTCAGCATCGCTCTCCGCATCGCCGCAAAACTGCCAAACCGGATGAGTTTGCAGATGGTTCGCGGTTAGCAAGTTGGCGGGGATGGGGTTTGCGTTGGGCATGTATTGAGCTGGATGGATTGTTTGATGCGGTGGTTCACTGTGAAATTTTTAATTCCTTATTGGCGCACCGAAGTGCTTCTGTAGAAAGTGTAAGTCGGCGTTAAAGCTAACGAGTATCTTGACGAAGTTTCCAATAGCCCGGGCGCCGCTTGTTATGGGCAATAGCCAATATGAAAATATCTTGTTCATCATGCTGGTAAATGATTGAATAGGGGAATCGTTTGAGGATGAACTTACGGAGAAATTGTCCAAGACGTGGTGGTGATTCTGGATGGATCTGAATGAATGCCACGGCGTTTTGCATATCGGCTACAAACGATTTGCCCAAACCGATTACTTTGTCTTCATAAAACAAAGCAGCCTCAACTAGTTCTGCTTCAGCATCAGAATGAAATTGAATCTGCATTAGCTGAGACGACGACACACATTGTTGAATACCTCATCTGCTGAAATCAAAGTTGCGTCACCGCGCTTGATCTCGGCTAGTCTTGATTCCGCCTCAATGCGCCATTCTTTCTCGATATCACCAGAATCTGTTGGTTCAAGCGTTCCAAGCAAAAACAGGGCAAATTGCGCTCTTTCGTCAGCGGATAACAGAGATGCTTTTTGTTCTAACTCTAAAAGATTTAAGGACATTTTGTTCTCCTTCGAGCAGGTATAAACACAAAAGATTATACGTCACTTCAATAGTTGATCCCAAGCGAGCGGAAAAAACGCCTTGTCGTATAAGCTCTTCAAATAGTTCGGTTTAAGGAGTTGAATCTCAACACCCTTGTCGAGACAACTTCGCCACCTCTTGCACATGCTTCCCAGGTTTTGCGGCTGACGATAAAAGCAAAACGGTATCGGCATTGTTATAACGCGATTTTTCCATCACAAGGTCGAGTTTGCCATCGCGGTCAAGGTCGCCAGCCCACGAGATGCTAATCGTATCGGAGAAATCGCTGTCGCCATTTTCTAAAGTATCGCCTAGCCATTGCTGAATCCCGTTACCAAGCAAATAAACTTTACACTGCTGAAATTCTTCTCCCTTAACTTTTTTCATACATTGATGTTGTACCGTGTACTTGGTGTTATCGAAACTAATGAGTTGATCACTGTCGGCCAAAGCAATGCTAGCTTGTTTAATCGCCCCCGTTTTCAGCCCTTCTCTTCGAATGATAAGAAAAGGTGCGGGGCCTTTCATTTCGACCAATTTTCCAGAGTACGACGCCTTATTACTTTCATCATCCATGATGCCGTCAAACACCGTCTTGATCGTCGGCGCAGCGGTCTTTAGTTCAGCACGTTCGCCATTGACCATTAAAGCAAACCAATTTCTACCTGCCACATTGGGTACTTCGCCCTTGTGAAAAGTACCGACTTGTATGATCTCGGTAGGAATCATGTCGACTGCCATTGCCATCGAGATGGACAGTCCAAGAAATAGTGAAGATAAAAGTGGTTTTGCTAAAGGCATGATGTCCTCATTCAATTTATGCGGCGATATGAAAGTAGGGTGTCGCTGCCTAGCACGACACCGTCGAGCGTATAGCTAACCAGCGCTGCGTCCAGCGACTGAAAGGAGCGGGGTTGAGCGCCGCGTTAGGGTTTGTGTGCATCATATAGAGCTTCCCATGTGAGCTGCTCCACGCCAGTTGCGTTGCTCGTGAACACGGTATCGATTGGGATGAGCTTGCCGAAGCCAAGAAACTTTTCACGATCTATAGACTGAAACGCGCGGCTATAAAATTTCACCGCTGACGAGGGGATCAGAATCGCGTGGCGACAGTTGAACCGATTAGTTCTGCCAGTTTCCTTAAGCAACTCGCCAAAAATTTTATGCACTGTGTTGTGTTTATCCTTTGAGTCGTCACTTTTTGCCTCAATAACCCAGTGCAGGTCATTTTTGGACTTGAATTCAATATCGGCGAATTTCTTGGATTTGCAGTTGGTGTTGATGACGGAACCAATTTTTACGGTGTCGTCGGCGTGCTGCTCAAGATGAGTAACAAACTCATTGATGAGGTCTTGTTCTGGCGTTCGATTGGTCATCAACTATCTCCGATGAAAACTCTAGCGTTAAGTTTAGCGGCAGCTTCTAAGTCGCACTTTTGTGGTTTTGCTGCGCAAAAGTATTCCACAAAATTGCAACTTAAAAGCTGTCCAAGAAGCGGGACGAATGATGCTGCAACGCCTTGTTAGGTTTCATATAGCTCCATTATTCTTTTGATCAAAACAATAAAGTTGCTCGTCAATTTCACGCAAAGGCCTATTCATAGATACTGAAATTTCTGTTAATTTTTCTGCATATTCAATGTATTTGTCGTAACTATAAGTACCATAATACGGCTTAGTGCCAGTTAAAGCCCTATAAGCGCGAACGTCAATTATAGGAAACACTTTAGGGTTTATAAATTTAAGGATTGCACTTGCCATTGGGAATCCAATGCCTTGTGATAGTACAAGGTTTTCAATTACTTCTTTTACTAGATCATCTTTCAGATTGACATTTTTATTTGCCGATAATTCGTTTAGCTTTTGAAGCGTATCTTCATTAACAGAAAGCACGCGATCAGATTTCCATAATGAAACGCGCCTAAGGTCAACTTCTGATATGGATGTACAACCATTTAATTTGGCGTGTAGTTCTGACGTTTCTTTTTCATTGTATGAAAAAGTGAAATTTAACTCTTCGTTATCGGTATATTTTTTATATACTCGTTTTTCTTTTATTTCCTTTGGCACAGAAACCTCTTTTCGAAACTAACGTTGAATTGTGCGGCGTTTGCACAGATTTAGAAAAAACGGCACATTAATTCGCGCGTCCGTTACGAGTGTTATGTCAGCAATTAGAAGCTTGTTCATATAGGGGAAAATTCTGAAATTCTAAGTTTGAAAACTGCTTCAAATCGTTTTACAAGGAAATCATCGTCCGGAATTAATTCAGCATAAGCAATGTCAAAATAATTTTCGAGGGAACCTACATTATTGCCATTCTTGAGAGTATTTTTTACCTCAATTAGAAGTAATGCTACGGCATCTAAATCGAAAAATCGGTAACCTGCT
>DLGN01000345.1:0-2722 GCA_002482715.1 Oxalobacteraceae bacterium UBA7693 | reverse complement strand
GTATTGCAGGAAGTTCAGCAGTATTCACACATTCGATCGCATGGACGATTCCGCCATTCATAGCAACGCCATGAAAAATGAGCATCGATGACAAAGCAAGGTCGCCCGATAAGAGCGCTTCGTCACTATTCTCTAAAGCTCGATTCCAAATTTTATCGGTGAGACTCAATGTATCCATTGGCAAGGTTGCTAACGCCTGCGTAATAGGCGCGAGCTTGCGAGCGTCCTAATTGACGCGTTTGTTAGGCGATCTCTCACTCATTTTATGAACCAGGTATGGCTTGACCCGTCCCAGCCATAGTGTTTTCCGTGAAAAGCGCTCATGGCTGCGACATATTGTGAAAGGATCAATGTGACATCACTTGCCTGAGGCACGTCATCCTCATCTAGTAGATCTAAAAATTCAATGGACTCTTCATCAGAAAGGACAATTCTCACTTTTTCTAGCAGGCGATTTACAATTTTAATTTTACTCTTGCTGACAGCGGAGTCAGGTTTCTTCTTAGACAGTTCTTTGAACTCTGAATACATCGCCTCAAGTAAAGGCGTCATAGTGTCGTGCGTTTGAGCCTTCTCGTTGGTTGTATAGAGTTTGTCTTTGCTCATTGTTAATCCTTAAGCTTCTTGGGTTTAACGGTACGTATCAATACCATACCATCATCATCTACCTTGTCGTTTTCGTTGCCGTCAACACGCCAATACCAAGCGCCATTTCTAATTACAACGTTATCGGCTCTTTGCTTCTCAAAGCATTGCAAGTATTGAGAGAGTATAAAAACTACGTCACTATTCTGCGGGATATCATCTTCATCAAAGTTGTCGAAATCATTGAAGGGCTTATATTTTTCCGCAAGATAATCGTTGCTTTGAGATATTAGCTTGTTAACAAACTTTAACTTAAATTTGTTAACTGCATCATTTGGGCTCTTCTTTGAAAGAAGCGAAATTTCCTCATAGATGCTAAGCAATTGTCCTGATAGCTTCTCAAACGTGTCGACGTTACTTCTATTCATTACGCTTCCTTTAAGATGGGCAAGAGCGCCTAAACTCAATGTATTTCTTCTTCAAGACTTCAATCGGAGCACGCTGCTTGCTTTCATATACATCAACCATTAACTTCAAATCATCGTCGGTAATTGCAATTATGCATTTTCTTTGTGATGACCATAAATCAATAGTATTTATGAACATTGCTTTGGGTAATGGGTTTCTAGTTAAAAATACTCCAAACCTGCCAATGTTAGATTGAAGATATCGATTAAGTTGATTTATATGATCGCGCTCTATTTGTTTTACATTTTTCATTTCTATAACAAGCTGTCTGTTTTCATATTCTGTAAAAATCTCATCAAGAAAATCAACATCTCTATTGTTATAAAATATCAAGTCTCGAATATGTCGTCCTGATTCGGTTCTACTTTGTGTCTGAGCAAAATCTAAATGAGGGTAGAATAATGTTGCCAAAAGGTCTGCGGCTAATTCCTCATATTTCATGTCGGCACCGTCCTCCTTTCCAGTATTGAGATTTAACAATTCGCTCAATTTCCTCTTGGCCGACAAGACGGGAATTTGACTGAATAATGGATCATTTCGGCAGTCTTGTGAGGTTCTATCTTTATATTTTACGTACTCCTCAATAACCCCATAGTTTTCTCTATTGAAGTTTAAAATCTTTACTCTTTCTTCGGGTTCGTCTGGGTTAAATATCTCATCTCTGGGGCAATGGGATTTAAAGTAGTCTTCGAAGTTTATCCAAGGGTTGAATCTAAGCCAGCGTTTAGGAGTAAATATCAATGGCTCTCTAGTTTTAGGGTTCACAGGTAGGAATAATTTTTGATTTAGATCGAACGCATTTTTTTTGTAGTTATATACAGAGTCAAGAATAACTCCCTCAGTAGGTATTCTGTTGATTTCACACTGTTCAATTGTGTAATCAATTAAGAAGGACTTTATGTAATTGCAAGAAATGTCACTTACTCTATCTTTCGATATTCCCGAAACATAAAGCTGAATTAGTTCGAAATGAGCGAATCCAAATTGACTGTATTCTGGAATATCTCTGAATAGATTAAGAACTTCATTTGCTTGGTTAGTGCCTATTTTTAGGCCCTTTCGTGTTTTGGACACCCCAAGACCAACTTCAGAGCATTCTGAGAGATTCACAAGCGTTTCAATGGCTTCAGTTTCCCGCCCTTTTTTGATCAGGTAGTTCAGGTGGTTGAACGAGTTTGTAATCGCTGTATGTAGTGACTGATCCTGCATGGACGGCGACTTCCAAAGGAGAAATGGGTCGACATACAGAGGAATATCTTCGTCAAAAAACTGAATAGCAAAATCTAAATCTGCCTGAGACTTATGTATGCCGTGGTGGTCGGTTAATCTTGGTCGGAATATTTCCATACGTTCTCAGTTTGTTCTTTCGCCTAACGTGTTTTCCGCGACAATTCGTCGAATAAACCCGACACAGTTCGCATAAAAAGTTCAATAAGTATTCGTGAAACCCTTTTGTAGCAAGCTTCTTCAGGAATCCAGTACATATTTAATCAGTATTAAATTTTCTATGAAAACCGTCACTGATAAAGATGGCCATTCTATCAAGCCGTTTGGTCGAGTCAAGCGAACAATGCATGTGATGTCGGAGCGTCTTGTGGGGCAGAGCGGTTAGGGTGAATCTTTATCTTTCCTTGGCATTCAGCGCACCCGCACCTCCTTTGACATTTTA
>DLGN01000319.1:4000-23936 GCA_002482715.1 Oxalobacteraceae bacterium UBA7693 | reverse complement strand
AGAATTGCCTACGGGGCAAATCATGGGCTTGGTCGGTGCCAATGGTGCGGGTAAATCCACCATTATGCGTATCCTCATGGGCCTGATTCGCGCCGATGCCGGTGAGGTCGACGTTTGTGGTCATCGCTTACCAGAGGCGCAGGTGGCAGCGAAACGAGATGTCGGCTATGCCTCTGAGGACATGCGCTTATATAAAACACAGACCTTGCGTTGGCATATGGATTTCATTCAGGGGATTTTTCCTGAGTGGGATGAAACCTACGCAGCTCAATTGCTCAAACGTTTTGACCTCAAGTCGCAACAGAAGTTAGGTGGATTCTCGCACGGACAAAGGGTGAAAGCCGCCTTACTGTTGATTCTTGCACGCCGCCCAAAACTCTTGCTACTCGATGAACCCACCACAGGTTTAGACCCTGTTGCGCGGGCTGAAGTCCTTGAGGCTTTGGCCGATGTGCTGCGGGACGAGTCACGCAGTGTGCTGTTCTCGTCGCATAACACGGTCGATGTCGAACAGCTTTCAGATTCCATTAGTTTTATTCACAAAGGTAAGCTCGTGGCATCCGAAGATAAGGAAACTTTCTTATCGAGTTGGCGCCGCATTATTTGCCACGGTCCTTGGCAAGATGAGCTTAAAGACATCCTCGAAGTGATCAGTGCGCGCAATAACGGTTCCATCATTGAACTTAAGGTACGCAACGCAGGTGATGTATTCGAGACGCGTCTCGCACAGATGAACCTGACGGTGAAGGCTGTAGAACCTATGAACTTAGAAGATATTTTCGTGACGAGCGTTCGCGCGGGAGACAAATGATGAGCACACTAAATCAAAACCATGCGAGTGAAACGCAACAAACAAGACAGATGATCAAAAGACTCATTGTCAAAGAGTTCCACATCTATCAAAAACAATTTGCGGCCTACGTGATCGGGCTACTCATTGGTTTGACACTGATCGGCATGGCAAAGACCTGGGCATTTTATGCAGGCGGTATGATCTTGCTGGTGCTCTTGATTTGTGTTGGTGGGTTTGCGATTCAGAGTTCGCTGCTCAATGAACGCAGAGAGCATACCTTGACCTTCATGATGAGTCTGCCGCTGACGCCCATGACTTTCTTCTGGAGCAAAGTCTTAGCGAATCTGGTGCTCTATCTTGTACCTTTCGCTATCGTGTTGGCGGGGACTGCTTTCTTGGTTCTGTTCACGCCTTTACCAGATGGTATTTTGATTTGGTCATTCTTGATCTACGGGTTTTTGGCAACAAATTATTTCATTTCGCTGAGTGCGGCTTTGGTGTTGGAATCTGAGGGCTGGAATATTTTCGTGCAAATTGCGGTCTCGACTTTCGTCGGCCCATTTATGGTCCTTCTCGGCACCATTGATACCATCGGTAAAAAGATTCAAAGCAACGAGGTCGTCTTGAGTCAAGAAGCTTTGGGCATTTTTGTTTTAGAGTTGACCATCATGGTGTTGGCGCTTGCATTTGCTCGTAGCGTGTATCGCCGCAAGGATTCCTTTTTATGAACACCTCGGCGCAGATGTCAGAAGCGAATGCACGCTTTCATTACATGGACAATCTGCGCGCCCTCGCGATGTTGACTGGTGTGGTGTTTCATGGCGCACTCGCCTACAGCGTTTTGGCACATCCTTTTTGGCCCACTGCTGACAGGGAGCAATCGCTCATCGTAGACGCGTTTGCTTGGTTCTTTCATCTATTTCGGATGCCCTTGTTCTTTGTGGTGGCGGGTTTCTTTGCCGCTTTGCTCGTGCAAAAACGTGGAATGGGAGGCATGCTGAAGAACCGCCTCATGCGCATCATCTTGCCCTTGATCGTGTTTTGGCCGCTCGCCTATTTCTCGATGAGCTGGCTCATTCGCTACGCGATTGCCGATGTTCAGAATCTATCTCCCTTACTGCAAATGATTAAGCCCTGGTTGGCAAATCCCCAAGCGCCTACCGCACCACCTACACTCGTACACCTATGGTTCTTACCCTATGTGATGTGCTTTTGCATTCTGGTTTGGGTGGCATCGACATTGGAATGGCATCAACATCTTAGCGGGCTAGTAGCTTGGCTAGATGCGTTGACGCCAATGAAGAAGGCCTGCCTCGTACCGCTGGCACTCATGCCAGCACTGTTTGCCGTACCCGCACCTTTTCCAGCACCGGAAAGCTTCTTCCCGCAATGGTGGGCGTTGCTTTTTTACGGAACCTATTTCCTGATCGGATTTCGTCTATTTCATCAAGCTCGTTCGATAGATCAACTGCGCCCGTACGCGCCAAGATTGCTGCTGTTATCGTTGTTGGCGTATGCGCTGTTTCTATACCTTCTGCAAATCAAGGGCACGACCAAACCTGATTTCATCTTGCAATCGACTCTCGTACTTTTGCAAGCCTATACCGGGTATTGGATGACACTAGTGTGCATCATCTTCGGCCAACGCTGGCTCGATGCGCATCATGGTTTTCTGCGCTATATCGCCGATGCGTCTTACTGGGTATACCTGATTCACTTGCCATTAATTTTTGCCATTCAAATTCCCTTAATGGACCTGAACTTGCATTGGAGTGTGAAGTTCAGCCTGTCTATCTGTGCGACGCTCAGCATTGCATTTTTGACGTATCACTTGCTTGTTCGTGGGCGTTTCTTCGGGAAATTTTTGAACGGAAAAAACTGATGTACCAAGACCACATGCACTAAGACCTTCGCACATTAGTTTTGCATCAATCATCGTTGCTCGCAAAGGCATAGTACGAACTCCCTTCGATATCGACGACGTTTTTTTAGTGGGTTTGAGGTTTTTGATTCGTTATCACTTAGAACAGCGCGAATCTTCATTTCAACTCATCACTTCACAAGCAAAAAGAGATCAAGAATTGATCCCTTTTTCTTTTTTTTCAGAGCGCTTTTGACGTCAAGTTAGTGAAAATTTTGTGTAATCGCATAGACGCCTTGCACCACTTGTGCCATGCGTCGGTAGTCGAGCTTGTCAAAGGTATCGGTCGGCCTGTGATAGTGCGGGTTGCGATAATAAGCGGTGTCAGTGACCATCAACGCTGGGTAGCCTTCGTTCCAGTAGTTCATATGATCTGAAGAGTCGATCCCCTGCAAATTCGATGGCGCGTTGCAGGAGATGACCGGTAAATCGCTGACGCCGAGCATGAATGCTTTGGCGCGGCGGATTACGCCAAAGTTACTTAAGTTGCCGACCAGAGCAATAAAGTTGCCGCGATCTCCGTACAGGGTGGACATGCCCGGCGCAGGATAGTCTTGGCTGTTCGCCTTATCCGCAAAATAGCCGATCATTTCTATCGACAACATTAATTGCACTTCACGTCCTGATTCCTTGAGTGAGCGTGCATGTCGAAAGCTGCCCATTTCTTGGGTGCCAAAATGTGGGTCTTCCTCAAGCGTATAAGCCACTAGTTCGATTGATCGGGATTGCGGTTTCTTGCTCAGTAGTCGCGCTAGTTCAAGTAATCCTGCCACGCCACTAGCATTGTCGTCAGCGCCGGGTGTCGACATGCCTTTTGGCTTCCAGTTGCGAAGCGAGTGGCCGTCTGCGTCGTAGTGTGCTCCGATGACTAATAGCGGTCCCGTGGAAGGACCAAATCGCGCTATGAAGTTTTTGTATATTTTTTCCTTGACCTTGACTTCTTGCACCTCCACTGGCGCACCCGTTGCTTTCAACTCCTCGAAAACATACTGGCCTGCCTTTTCCAGATTGGAAAAATTGCTCGAACTACGGGGGTGAACATCCGTCGAAAGGTATTTGACATGGGCTTTGAGTTTAGCTGTGTCGATTTCCTCTGGCGTTGAGGGTATCGGTGTCACGAAGGGTTGGGCGATGAAGGAGATCGCTACTGCGATAAGTAACGCAATCGTGCTGATCGTGATGCAGAGAGTTTTTAGGCGCATGGTGTAGTAATAGAGGATGAATGTTCGATGGGTAAATCCTGCTGAGAAAACCTAGATGAAGCTAACAAAAAATTTCAACTCCATTGATTGATTGTAAATATGTTTTTTAAACGTGTCATCTTATTGTTTCCCCTCCATACTTATAAAGCGATGACGAAGAACAGGATCCAACCTTGGCATGACATTTCAATGATCCGAACAAACTGATTAAGATTGCACCTGCTTAGCATCGGTACGGATCACCACCGCATCGGCAAGCTAGACGTTAAATTGCAACGCTGTATCGTAGCTGAGCGTCCAATTCTTTGTTACTGCGCGATTTTCCAGCGTAGTATTCCGCAGTTGCTTAATCTGCCCGTGTGGCAGATTCGCCCAAATCATTAGTGTCGATACTAAGTATCGCTACCGCCAATCACTGGAGACAGAATGAAACAAGAGAATGCGAGCTTTGCTGAGATTACGACCCGAGAAGCTGGTTTGCAGCGGCATTTGAGCCGTCGTCAGATGACCATGATCGCCTTGGGTGGTGCGATTGGTACTGGTTTGTTTTTGGGTAGTGGCTTTGCGATTAGTTTTGCTGGACCAAGTGTATTAATTAGTTATGCGATTGGTGCAGTGATAGCTTTGTTGTTGATTGCTAGTTTGGCTGAAATGACGGTGGCGCATCCAGGTGGTGGCTCGTTTGGCGCTTTGGCTGAACACTATGTGCATCCGTTGGCGGGTTTTTTGGTTCGCTATGCGTATTGGGCGGCGAATGTATTGGTGATTGGTACGGAAGTCACGGCGATTGTTTTATATATGCAGTTTTGGTTTCCTGATTCACCAGGGTGGCTGTGGATAGGCGGTTTCTCGGCATGCTTAGTGATTGCCAACGCAATGAGCGTGAAAGTGTTTGGCACGATTGAGTATTGGTTTTCGAGTATCAAAGTGATCGCGATTATGGCGTTCATATTGCTCGGCTCGTATCTCTTGATTAGCGCACCAGCGACGCGCGACATTGGCTTTCATCATTATGTTAGCCATGGTGGTTTCTTTCCGAAGGGCGGCTGGGGAATGTGGCTGGCGGTGGTGGTGGCTTTGTTCAGCTATTTGAGTATTGAGATGATCGCTGTCGCAGCAGGCGAAGCAGAAAATCCTGAACAAGCAATTACGGGTGCGTTTAGATCTGCCCTGCTGCGGTTAGTGATTTTTTATATGCTGACATTGACTTTGGTGTTAACGATTGTGCCGTGGACGCGAGCGGGTCAGGATAAGAGTCCTTTCGTCACGACCATGGAAGCCTTGCAGATACCGGGTGCGGCTGGTGTGATTAATTTCGTGATCTTGATTGCTGCTTTGTCGGCCATGAATAGCCAGCTTTATGCGGCGACTCGCATGATGTTTGGTTTAGCGCGAGGTGGCTTTGCGCCTGCTGGGTTGGGTCAGTTAAATCGCCAAGGCGTGCCGATGCGCGCTCTTATCTTGTCGTGCGTGGGGATCGCTATCGCTACCTTACTGAGTGTGATTTATCCGAGCAATGCCTTTATGTTGATGATGGCGATCTCGACGTTTGGCGGGATGTTTACTTGGTTAATGATCTTCGTCACGCATTATTTCTTTCGCCGTTCTCGAGATCGTGCGGGCAAGGATAGATTGGCGTTTCAGATGTGGGGGTTTCCTTGGTTCACCTTGTTGGGCGCGGGTTTGATGTTGGCTTTGATGATTACCACCGCATTCACGCAAGAGTTCGCGATGACCTTGGCAACAGGTATCCCATTTCTGATCGTTTTATGTATCTTCTATTTTGTTCGGTATCGGAGATAGGCTGAAGAATTTGATGCGTATGCCTTGCGCATGAGTTTTAAGAAGCTCGGACATTCAAAGTGGCTGTTTGCTGGGCAAACGGTTGCATGGCGTAAACTCTTGGCGATTGCTTGTAGCTGGCGGATTTGACGATCGATTTCTAAAGCTTTGTCGACGAGCATATCGCGTTTTAACTACTGTTTCCCTAGTGTTGTAGGAATCACCAAGTTCTTGATATCCGCCAGTGAAAATCCGGCAGATTGTGCCAGTACAATAAATCCAAGCGATTCAAGCACCTCGGGCGCATATTGACGTCGCAGGCCTTTGCGGCTGTGACTTTGATTAGACCGAGCTCTTCGGCAATGTCTATGGTCTAACTCCAAAAAAAGCACTACGCTAGTTTTTTCACGATTACGGCATTACATACTGGTGAAGTGGAAGGCAGCATAAAAGGAAAAACATCCGCATCTGAAACCGTATATTGCTTGCGTTGATACGAACGTATTTCTCTTTCAAAATAGGTGGTTTGCCAGTACTGAAGAATTATATTGAACATTGAGCACTGGCTAGCCTAGCTTACAAGAACATCCCGCCAGACGCCTCGATGCGCTGACCGTTAATCCACATTGTATCTCGCGCCAACAAAGCCGCAGCCACAGCGCCGATATCCTCAGGTAAGCCGGCGCGACCTAATGCTGTTTGATTGGCGATGAATTGTTTGAGCTGAGGGTTATCGCGTACAGCACCGTGACCAAAATCGGTTTCGATAGCACCCGGCGCCAGAACATTGACGCTGATACCTCGATTACCGAGCTCTTTGGCCCAATAACGTGTTAGAACTTCGACGGCGCCTTTCATCGCGGCGTAAGCGCTGTAACCGGGTAACGAGAAGCGGGTCAAGCCTGACGACACATTCAATATACGCCCTCCATCTTG
This sequence comes from Oxalobacteraceae bacterium UBA7693, assembly GCA_002482715.1. Taxonomy (GTDB): domain Bacteria; phylum Pseudomonadota; class Gammaproteobacteria; order Burkholderiales; family Burkholderiaceae_D; genus Undibacterium. The sequence continues at coordinate 17,302 of DLGN01000319.1, read as the reverse complement.
GATCAAAGGCAGTAATTGTTGCGTAAAGAAGAATACGCCTTTCAAATGCACATTCATCAGTAAATCAAATTGCGTTTCGTTGAACTCGGCAAAAGGCTGGTGTACTCCAACGCCCGCATTATTGAGCAGCATGGCAATTTGGTCGGTATGCCATTGTGTATTCAGTACTTCACGTAGATTTTGTATAAAGCTAGGAAAGCTGGCGATATTCCCGACGTCGAGTTGCAAAGCGACCGCCTTTCGCCCGATTTGCTGGATTTCTTCTACCAATGCTTGTGCTGCTTCCTTTTGTTGTTGGTAAGTAAAAACGATATCGACACCTTGTTGTGCAAGATGCAGCGCCGCGCTCTTTCCTAGCCCGCGGCTACCACCGGTGATTAAAGCGATCGGTGTTGAAAAATTGTTCGTTTTAGTCATGCTGTATTGCCCTTTCAGTTTTTTGTTTGTTTCGAAGCCAAGTCCAAACTCAGTAGGAGGAATGGATGCCGCATAGTGTAAATTGATCGACAAAATCGATAAATTAGCTAAATTTGTTTACACTGTTCGAAAATAGCGAATAGTTGTCCATTTTTTTACGCGCCTTTTCATGAAGGAGACAATCTGATGAATCAGCTCGAAGCGATGCGTATTTACTTGCGTGTGGCTGACTTATGTAGCTTTACCCAAGCAGCTGAAAGTTTAAATATGCCGAAGGCGACAGTGTCAGAAGCCATCAAGCAACTAGAGATGCAGCTAGGTACAAGGCTTTTGCAAAGAACGACACGTAGCGTGCAAATGACGCAAGACGGCTTGCTGTATTACGAGCGAAGCAAAGATTTACTAGACGATTTTGCTGAGCTTGATAGCCTATTTGACTCGCATCAAAAACCTATGCAGGGTCGCTTACGGGTCGATTTACCCGTTGCTGCCGCAAAAAACATTGTGATACCTGCACTTCCAGCGTTTTTGATGCAACATCCAGGTATAGAGTTAGAGCTAAGTTGTACGGATCGTCGTGTCGATTTGATTCGAGAGGGATTTGATTGTGTGATGCGCGTAGGTACTTTGCATGATAGTAGTCTGATCGCCCGCCCACTGGGATATCTTCAGCAGGTGAATCTAGCGAGTGAGGCTTATCTAACTCAGTCGGGAATACCACGTGTTCTTGACGATCTGCATTCGCATTTGTTGATTCATTACGTCAGCAATTTGGGTAACAAGTCACCGGGATTTGAATATCAGCAAGGGGGAAAAACACACTACCTTCCTATGAAGGGCGCTATAACGGTCAATAATAGTGATGCTTACCACGTAGCTTGCCACGCCGGTTTTGGAATCATACAAGTTCCCATGTTCGGGCAATCGCATGTAACCAGTTTGCAAAATTTGGTACCAATACTTCCAGATTACGTTGCGCCAGCAATGCCTGTATCGATCCTCTATCCTGATCGTCGACATCTAGCAAAACGAACGAAGATCTTTATAGAGTGGCTAAGTGAACTGTTGAAGCCGCACTTATCAGAAGCAAAGACCGATTGAAAAGGTGAAATAATATGTTAGGCTAAAGTATCCGAGTATTCTTTGTTTCTTTAAGCGAAGTGGGCAAGGAAAGCGCTTCTAGCCGTTAGATGCACATTGCTCTGCAGGAGTAAGCCCATACCAAAATCTAGTAAGTGCAGCTTTTGCTAGTCAGAGTTTTCCGATTTCTCGTGGCCACTGAATTAGCGCAATTCAACATTCAAAATTTCCAGTTCGTCATTCTCTTGACATATGTTCGGCATGGAAATTCGATTTTTCAGGATCGCTTTTTGTCGTTTCGTCGCATTCTGCTCAAAACTTAAAATGAAATTCGATACAGTGCGTTCCGTCGACAGGTTCACTGTTTTCTATTTTATTCGAGACGATCATGCAAACATCAAAAAGCTCACTTATTACTCTTATTCTCTGCAACGTTATCGCTGTTTCTGCTCAGGCACAGCAAGCTAGCGAGGTTAAAACACAAGCCCAGCCACAAACACAGCGCGTCGAGGTACAAGGCAAATCACAAGAGCAATTTGCTCGTACGGAAACTGCTTCGCGGTCGATTGTGAGCAATGCTGAACTCACGCGTTTTGGTGACAATAACATCGTCGAGGCGATGAAACGTGTGCCTGGTGTGCAAGTCACCAATAATAAACTTCATCTCTTAGGGATGGCGGCAGGTTACACCCAAATTCTGATTGACGGCGAGGCGCCGCGCGGCATTACGGTGGAAGATATTCCACTGAACATGATTGAGCGCGTTGAAATTTATCGGGGTGCAAATGCGCAGTTTAGTACGCAAGCGATGGCGGGTACGATCAATATCATTCTGAAGAAAGCCGCGACCAACAAGCAACATAGTATCAAGGCCAGCATCGGCCATATGTTTAAAAATAATGGCAGTGTAGATTGGTTTCATTCCGATAAAAATGGCAATCTCTCGCATACCGTGAGCGTTAGCTTATCCAAAGATCGCATGAGTGCAGGACAGTCAGAAGACTCGACCACGAATTACATCAATGAAAATGTTTTATTGGGAAGCAAGAGCCAGTTCCAGAACACATCGAACAGTAAGCGTAGCGATGAATCACTGCGTATTTCTCCAAGAATCCAATACAAAACGGATTCCAATATTAACCTGACGTCGACGTCAGTCGTTGCGCATAATCGCTTCGACTCTGAAAGTACAAGCCAGTTCAACAACCTGTCAGGACGTGTGTTCGAAATCGGCAAAACGACTTCACAAGATACGAATCGCGGTACCAACTTTGGCAGCATGCTTAAGGGTGTGACTACGCTGGATAATCAAATTGGCGTCGATGTTACTGCGGGTTTTCAAGCGCAGAATTTCAACGCACGTTCTCGCTCGCAAAACTATTTGCCCGATGGCACACTCAAGTTCAATCGTGATCTCGATACCGATGTCCATGTGATGGTCGGCATCACCAATGGTAAGTTCAATATCCCAACCAATGCCGAACATGACCTGATTGTAGGTTGGTCAGGATGGCGTGCCGATGTGGATGTCGATAACAATCAAACGGATAAATTTGCGACCAATCAAAGTGCGATCTATCGTCCACATAGCGCTAGTTCCGTGATGGATAATGCCGCTTTCTTTGTACAAGACGATTGGAAATTTAAGAAAAATTCCTCTGTCTCTCTAGGTTTGCGTTGGGAATCACAAGGTATTCGCACCGAAAATAACGACGGCGAAAAAGTTACCAATCGCGCTAGTGTCTTGAGCCCAGTGATTCAAACGATGTGGCAGCTCGATCCACAAAACACCGAGCGGATTCGTCTTGGCGTATCGCGTACATTTAAAGCGCCAGAGGGAACACAACTCTTGATGCCGAAAATTTATGTCATCAATAATTCTATTGAAAGCCCGAACATTGTCGGTAATCCAAACTTGCGCCCAGAACTTTCTTGGAGCTTAGACGCGGCGTTTGAACACAATGGCAAAGACGGGCTCAATTATGCGATTCGTGCGAAGGCCCAAGCGATCAAGGATATTCATCGCGAAGTCGTATATGAAGCTGATAAGGCCTACTGGAAGAAATTTGTGAACGCCGGTACTGCACAAAGTCAAAGCATAGAGTTATCTACACAATTCCCATTGAAGCGTTGGATGGATAAGGCTCCTGACATGGATTTCTCAGCTAGCTATTCGCACTTCTGGTCGAATGTGAAAGACCTAGCGACACCGTACAACTCGCTCACACCATATGAATACGTCGTCACTTTAGGCGCAAATTATCGTGCGAAAGATATTCCGTTGACGGCTGGTATTAGCGCGAAGATTCAAGATTCACACTGGCAGCAAATTAGTCTGACAGAGCGCCAATACTTAAAGACACCTAAAAATGTCGATGTGTACGCACTGTGGAAATTCGACAAGCAAAGCCAATTGCGTTTTGCGTTGAATAATCTGTTGGGCGGCAAGGCTTATGATTCACTCACTTACGCCAGCGTTGGCAACACCAGAAGCCAATCTGCACGAGCTGTACCAACAGCGCGTAACTTCAGTGTGACTTACGAATATAAGTTTTAAGCTTTAAGCTAGAATCCCTAACCCCGACCCAGTGTCGGGGATAGGATTTTTAGGTGCAATCCCATTCTAAAATTCTTCAAATCGCTACACTTCATTCTTCGGTATGTGCAGAATACGGCCTCAATTTTGCACTCTATCGCTCTCCTATCTCCGCTAACTTTTTCCTTTGATAAGCTCGTCTTTTTTCACAAATGAAAGAGACTGCATATGAAAAATTCGTTGTTAGCGTTGGCCTGCTTCGCTAGTTTTTGTCACCCCGTCGTACAAGCACAAACTGCCGACTTTGATCCGCGTACTTGGAAAAAAGATGTGCATGGCAAAGCAACGCAAGTGTTGGTATTGGGATCGCCGCATTTGAGTGCATATGGCGACAAATTAAATCGGGCGCATCTGTCTGGCTTGCTGGATCGTTTGGCGCACTACAAACCCGACATCATTACGATTGAAGCTTTGTCTGGCGAACAGTGTGAGTTTGTCCGTGTCAATGCGGTGACGCATCCTGATGTCTTTAAAGATTATTGCTGGGATCCTGCACCCGCGCAGAAAGCCATTGGCCTCGGCTTGCAAGAGGCATTAGTGGAAATTCAAGCGACTTTAAAAGCCTGGGCGCAGCAAACTAAAACGACACCGAGTCCAACCGAACGTCGTCGCTTGGTCGCCGTATTTTTGGCGGCGAATGATCGTGCTTCGGCTTTGGTGCAATGGTTGCGACTTGATGCGAACGAACGCAAGGCCGCAGATGGCATTGCGGAGAGTATGTTGAAATTTCTCAACCGCGAGGCGCCAAAATACAATGAAAACTATGAGGTCGCTGCAGTATTGGCAGCAAGGCTTGGGTTAGAGCGTGTGTATGCAACCGATGATCATACTGCCGACGATATTACGGACAAAGCAGGCCCTAAGTTTGGCGAGGCTTTGCAGGATATGTGGAGCAAGATTGATATCCCCGAGAAAAAAGAGTCTCAAGCTTTGGAAGCGAAGTTGGATTCAGCACAAGATATCTTGAATCTGTATCGTTACTTTAATCATCCAGCGAAGTTGCTTGCATTTATTGCCGCAGACTTTGGTGGCGGCATTAAGCACGCTACGCCTGAGCTGTACGGCCGTCAATATGTTGCTTGGTGGGAGACACGCAATATGCGCATGGTCGCCAATATCCGCAGTGCCTTTGCTAATCAACCCGGTGCGAAAGTCTTATCGGTGGTAGGCTCTTCACATAAACCCTACTTCGATGCCTATTTAAACATGATGCATGAGGTGCAATTGGTTGATGCTGCTAAGTTGCTCAAATAGCTAATTTCGGTACAAGATACTTTTATGCTTTAGAAGCTTGGGTCAGTTCCAACATGAATACATTTTTGCGCGATGTGGCAGTGTTAGAATTGGCTCGATTTTCCGAAAAAGCCGATTGAATTAGAATCCCAATGACACACCATAAATTTTTTGCTTGCCCACTAGCCAAGCTAAGGCAATCAAGGTATCAACAGTCTTTAGGAAATAGATGGAAGAAATGCAGTGTACTTTGATTGAAATGAGGAGAGCAATTTGCGTACGACATTCAGCTTAAATGCCGATCACAGTTTGAATGGACCAGCCCGCCCGTTTCGCTTGATGCGTCTTGTGCTTGTACTATTGTTTTTAAGTTGTCTAGGTAGCTGCAGCACCGCGCGGCTTGGCTATTCCAATGCGGATACCTTGGCGTATTGGTGGCTAGATGGCTACGTGGATTTCAGTTCTTCACAAAAGACCAAAGTAAAGCAAGATATCGCACAATTGCTGAGCTGGCATCGCACTACGCAGTTGCCCCTGTATGCGCAAGCCTTAACGCAAATGCAGTCGAAGCTTATGGCTAATTCAGGGCCAGCGGAAATTGAAGCGAGTTTTCAGCAAATTGAGCAATTCTCGCAAACTGTTTTGTTGAAGGCATTGCCAGAGTTGACTGATTTTGCGCTCGCGATGGATGCATCGCAAAAGGCGCATTTGGCGCGTAAGTTTGAGAAGAACAACGAAGATTTTCGCGATAAATACTTCGATCTCACGCCAGAAAAACAGGCCAAAGCGCGTTTCAAAAAAGTGGTAAAGCAAGCGGACGATTGGCTGGGTAGCGTCAGTCGCACACAGGAAGCGATCATCGCCAATTATCTTGACAAGCATCCGCCAAACTATGCGCAGTGGCTTGACGATAGCATGGCGCGTCAACGCGCTGTTCTACAGTTGTTGACGCAAATTCAAAATGAAAAGCCCAGCCGAGAGGTGGCACAAGCAATGGTACAGCGAGCGATTTTGGCTAATTATGAGCCGTCAGAATCGACAGGGCAGCGTACGCAAGCGGATGCTTCGCGTATCTCCATACAACAGTTGATGGTTGATATTATCCGCACATCTTCACAGGAACAGAAAACACATGCACATAAGAAATTGCAAGGCTGGATTGACGATTGCAAATATTTGATCGCGCGGAAATAGGAAGATTGCGTATGTTTTTTGATCGCTTTGCAAACAAATAAATGACGCTACGATTGAACGACAATCTGGCGGACGGTGTGATACGTCTTCAACTATTTCGGCCTAGTTACTTCCATTTCTGCAAGCGAATAATCAATAAACCGAAAACTGCGAATCCGACCAAAAAAGTTGACCAAAAAAGCTAAACAAAATGACTGAAGACCTATCCATCTTAAGCCGCACGGCCAATCCACCCGATTTAACGCTTGCTTACGGAAATCATGTAGATCAAGTCGCCGATATTCGTTACGGCACGCGCGGCAATGTACTCCCTTTGCTGATCTTAATTCACGGCGGTTTTTGGAAACCAGAATATGATCGCGCCCACGCCGAAGCAATGGCTAGTGCTTTGGCGGAGGCTGGCTGGACGACTGTGACTTTGGAATATCGTCGTGTATCGGGCGAGCCCGATGTGACTTTGGACGATGTGATGTCTGCCTTGACTAGCTTGCCCGCGCAAGTGGCGCAGCATAACGGAAAGCTACTCCTAATCGGCCATTCTGCAGGCGGGCATTTGGTATTGTGGGCAGCAGCGCGAATTGCTCAGCTTGCATCCTCTATTGCGATACAAGGAGTAGTGGCATTGGCACCAGCGGCAGACTTGCAGATGGCGCATGCGATGAACTTAGGCGATGGCGCGGTGCTGCGCTTCTTGGGGCAAGACCCTGTACAACGTGCAGACATCAATCCCATGTATTTACCCGCACCCGCCGTGGCAGTGACCATCATTCAGGGCGATGATGATGCAATCGTACCGCCTGTGTTAGCCGTTACATACCGCGATGCATTTCCAGCGACGCGATTAGTGTCATTGCCAGCATGCGGTCACTTTGCTTTGATTGATCCGGCAACGGCTGCGTGGGAAACGGTCTTGCGTGAGCTGCGGGCTTTGGGATGATGCGTTGTCGGGTGGGCACGAACTCTGTGCCCACACTTTAAGTTTCTGCACGATCTAAGTCTGCCGATTCGACTGGTCAGCCGAGCTTAAAATTTAATCTGGCTGGCCACCACTTTGATACCCAGCACGTGGCTCAACCCGTATTTTGTCATTCGTTTTGAGTCGTTCACGGAAAGCTGCAAGTTCAGTTTGCAATGCCGGAATCAATTGATCCGCGGCTTTGTTGTAGCCTTCTGTACGCCCTGCGCGAGAACGTTCGCTGAAGTTGGATAAATTGGCGCTACCTTTCACTTGACTTGTACCTGGTGCACGCATCAGTAACTTGCGACTTGCTACGTCAAACACAGAAATATCGAGCATGGTTTGGGTATCGTGTTCATTGCCATGTACGACGTAGGCACCGATCACCGTCCAATATAAGAACGACAGTGAATTGCCATCGGTGAATTGAACCTGATCGTAGGAAACCATCGCCATCACATCGACATTAAACATACGAGCGGCTTGCTCCATATTGTCGAAACCTCCGCTTGGTTTTAAGTAGTGTGAGGGAATGATGTCGATAGTGCCGATGAAAGCTTGCCCAGTGAACGCTGCTTTGACACGTTCCAATAATTTGATTTTTTCTGTTTCAGGTAAAGTGCGCGCGCCGGGGGCGTTGGGTACGAACGCGATACCAACTCTTACAGGTGGTCTGAGATAGGTGATCCCGGGCGTAAGTTGTGGTGCTTGGGTGGCTTTTGGATAGAGATAATCGACGATGCTGGCAGATTGTTTCGCTTCGCGTGGCCCCGCCATGCTTGCGCATCCGCTCAAGGAAAATAGGGTGACTAGTACGATAGTCAATCCGCTGAGAAACTTGATGGCTTTCATATTGTCCTTGGTGTGGTGAGAAAGAGTGCGCAGCCTATCTTGATCCCAAGTTTGTCGCCCTTTCTTTATCAAAAGTCTCACATCTTGATGCTTCGCGTCGCATGTCATGTGCTTTACCTTGGTGAGCATGGCAGAGCGGGCAGATAGTCAATGAGAAAAACGGATGACAAATGTCATGTGAAGTCATGACAAACGCTACTATGCGGCGCACGCCCTTTCCTTCAACATAGCTCCATCGCTGCACGAATCAAGTTGCAGAAATTTTGAGAGGGAGTTCATCATGTCTTCATCAGTTTCATCAAACGTGTCGATTTCATTAGATCAACAACTAGCCGAATTTCGTCAACGTCGTTTTTTGGCGATGCCATTAGCTGGCATTTTGGTATGGTCCGCGTTGATCTTGACTGGCGCTTTACTTAGCCCGAAAGCGCAAGTGTTAGCGGTGTTTATCGGTACAGGCAGTATCGTCTATTTGGCGATGTTCTTGGCAAAATTGACGGGCGAACAATTGAAGTTTAAGTCGAACAAGAAGCGCAATTTTTTCGATACGCTATTTCTGTCCGCAGTCGCAATGAGCTTCTTATGCTATGCCTTAGCCATCCCTTTTTTCTTGGAAAACTATCGTAGCTTGCCGTTCGCGGTAGCAATCTTGACGGGCTTGATGTGGTTGCCGCTGAGTGTGTTGATACAGCATTGGGTTGGTGTGTTTCACGCGGTGGTTCGTACGATCTTATGTACTTTGGCTTGGATCATGTATCCCGAACACAGCTTCGTATTGCAGCCGCTGATTGTGGTGGCGATGTATGTTGTCAGTATCGCGGCTTTGGAATTGCGTTGGAAACGTATGCAATCGGCAAAGCATTTGCCAGTGTCGTATTCTGAGCACTTAGCTTACTAATGGCTAAGGCTGGGGCGAGTTATGTCTTCAGTAGTAGTTGCTGTTTATCGACAACATTACTCGTCTCTCGATAGTAACCAGTATCGATCTTGATAAGCAGTGAAAGTCTAATTCGTAAAGTATTTGATTCTAACTGGCTGTAAGTAAAAGTTCTTTTAACCCGAGAAAATGGCGTTTATCTGCAAAACACCGTGCTTATCGCAAGTATCAGCGACCTTGCTCTGCTCTTCATACAATGGCACCATTCCCTCAGCACAGAATGCAATGACCGATAAAAAAGTAATGCATTCTCCATTTGGAGCCAATGATGCAAACACCGTTTACCGACCCCCTTGAGCCAGATAGTGATGTTTATCGTCGCGTGAAGTACCGATATATGCGTGAATCTATCTGGCGTTTTATGTCGGTTTTCGGGATTATGAGCGTCCTCATGTTTTTCTTTTTTCTCAACAGATTTAGCGTTACTACTAATTGGAGTATGACGCTAGCGATTACTTGCGCTTTCGGTTTTCTTCTCTTTCAAGTACTTTCCGCCTGGGTGAATGCCAAACGTCAACTCAAGGTCTTCTTGAGTAATCGTTGGGAGCTGACTGAGGAATTAATTGCGCCAGTGGTGAGTAGAGAATTTAGTTCACCACTTGATCCGATCACGACTTTTGATCTTTGTGCTGATGCGATATCGAGTATTAAATTATCTCAATTGTTAGGTTTTCCCAAGGGTTTGCCTTTCTCTTACGATCCTTTTAAAGGGGTGATTTTTCTCGCACGTTACAAACCTTCTTTCATGGGGCTGGCACTACAGATCGATATTCAAATGCAGCAGGGTCAAATTACTTCGGTGAAGGTACGAAGCTGTCCAGGTTTCACACGCTTCTTTTTACAAAATGGTGATGCGTATCAATGGGTGATCAAGGTAACTCAACATCTGCAAGAGGTCTTATGGCAAAAACGACAAGCAATCGATGCAGCAAAACGTGAAGCGGCGTTAGAGAAATCTGCTTTAGAATCAAAGCTGGCAGCGTTGCAAGCGCAAGTTGAGCCTCACTTCTTATTTAATACATTGGCGAATTTGAAGTATTTGATTCGCACTGACGCCGATGTCGCGCAAAATTTATTGAGCCACTTGGTTGCATATTTACGAGTCGCCATGCCTGACATGCGTTCGATTTCATCAACGGTAGGAAAAGAATTTGAATTAGCCGAGCATTTCTTACGAATTATGCAAATTCGTATGGGTGATCGTTTGCAGTTCACACTTTCTTGTGACGATACAGTACGTGATTTAGCGATGCCTCCTGCGATGTTAATTTCTTTGATCGAGAATGCTATCAAACATGGATTGGAAAAAGCAACTCGTGCTGGACACATCCATATCAGCGCCAGACAAGAGAGTTTGCACATGCGACGTCAAATCGTGATTGCGGTCGTCGACGATGGCGCGGGCTTACTCGATAATGCAGGTCAAGGTGTTGGTTTGGTGAATATTCATCAACGCCTCGCGCTCTTGTATGGTGATGATGCAAGTTTGATCGTGATGCCGAATGAACCGCAAGGTGTGGATGCCCGCATCTTCATTCCTATTTTGAACCCGCTCAATCATAAGGATTAACATGGCGAGTACGGCTATTCTTGTAGAAGACGAACCATTATTACGTGCTGAATTACGCGATCACCTTGCTGTCCAGTGGCCAGAGTTGGAAATTCTTGCTGAGGCTGAAAATGGTGTGGAAGCAATACGTATGATCGATCTGCATCAGCCCAAAATTGTATTTCTGGATATTCAGATTCCTGGTATTAATGGCTTGGATCTGGCTCAACATATACCTGAAGATACGCAGATCGTGTTTGTAACTGCCTACGCCGAACATGCCTTAAAAGCCTTCGAGGCTGGTGCGGCTGACTATTTAGTCAAGCCCATAGATGTGAATCGCATCGCAACTACCGTACGGCGCTTAAAAGCACGTGCTACGGAGCTTACTAAACCAATTCGGCCCACAACAGCAGAATGGCAACATGTGATGTCAGCAAAAGTGCTATCTCCTCTGAAATGGATAAAGGCGTCGGTAGGTGATACCGTGCGTCTAATCATGGTGGATGATGTGCTGTACTTCAATGCCAGCGACAAATACACGCGAGTCGTAACGAAAGCGGGAGAGGCCGTCATTCGACTCACCTTGAAACATTTAATTGATCAGCTAGACAGCGATCATTTCGCGCAAATTCATCGTAGCACCATCGTCAATCTACGAGCCATTGATCGTATCGAACGCACAGATGGCGCTATGTTTGTTTATCTTCACCACAAAGCAGAGAAGCTCGCGGTAAGTGAATCGTTTATGAAGCAGTTTCGACAAATGTAAGCCAGCCAACATCAACACTTTCCTCCTGAGCTTCCTTTAAAAAGCTCAGGTCTGCTGTATGGATTTACTTGAAATGACTCAGTCAGGTTTTCTTCCGCAGCGTATTAATCTGTATATGCGGCCAGCGTGTGGTTTGTCCATTCGACCCCACCATAAATTCAAAGAAGATAATTTGTTCGTACTGCAGTTGCAGAACCTCTGTGCCATCTGCTTCGACCACTGTTTCCAGCCACATGTTTAAACTCATCTCGGTCACTTCGGCGAATTTCTTGACGAAGGGGATATTCAAAATGCCGCCTTGCGGGCCACCATCGTGTTTGCTAGTTAATTGGATCAAGGTGTACTTGCTGATATTTTGATCCTTGATCGCATCGCGCAAACGCAAGTCTGGACGCACTGAATATGGGTAGTGCGAATCTGCGACGATGCGTTGGAAATAGGTCAGATTACTGTCTGGTTGCGTGACGGGTAGTGACTTGTCAAATGCCCACGCGGGTGCTGGCTCGTCGAGATTGAGTGGTACTGCCGTTGAACCATCGGGTGGCGTCAACAAGGCAGAGGCGCCCATGCTCGGTGAGATCGCTAGTGGCGATGAGGCGAGGTTGGGGGCGTTGGCAACTTGTAATGCAGGCCAAGAGGTGACGAAGGGCTGACTCCAGCTATCTGTACCGGTTGGAAATGATGGTTTGCCCTCAACATCTTGTGCAAAGCTGCCCGTTAATAGAATGGAGCTGCCATGTGGAATAGTGCCGCTGCGAGCAATCGCATAGGGGGGCACATCATTTGGTCCGTTCGCTCCAGCACCAACCGAAATCAATGGATAGCCATTATCTTCAATGATGGATTCTTCGGTCGCCGCATGGTTATACATTTGGTCTACCCACAAGTACATTCCCACTTCTTCGTGAATACCCACGCCATCGCTGACGCGCTGCACGCTTTGTTTGTATTCAATTGCACCGGTGAATTGCTCATTCGTACCGCCACGATTGCGTACACCCCCCTCGACTGGAGCGAAAGTCAGTTCTTCGGTGTAGTCTTCACACAGAAAGTGGAAGATGCCGAAAATGGTTTCGGTATTGGTGCCTGGTGAAGGCATACAGGTGGTGTGCAAGCCCCAGCCAGTCTTATTGTTATTGGGGTTCACGTTGACCCAAGTGCCTATCAATTGTTCCAAGATGCCGTAGTTTGCAGGCTCGTTTAAAACCGCATCGGAGTATTCTGGATACGGTGGGGTGGGGTTTTGCGGAATGGACATGGTTGAATTCTCCTCGTTGAAAAGCATCACATATGAATCGATCAAAAATCGCTACTGCGCTTGTTTCTTCATCACATTGAGCAAGTCGTCCCGACACTCATGACAATGACGCATTTATTGAGAAGACAACCAGAAGATTGCCCGATCTCAAAATATGCATGCAGCCACAGGTTGATCTTACTGAGCTGAGACAAGATCATAATTTGTGGTGAAACTAAAATTTATAATTAGCAAGCATCGTGCCAGTCAAAGAAGTGATGCTCTTCACGGATAGCGATTTAAAAATAGGACTTACGCAAAACAGACTCTGGCGTTGTTGTGTTCCCTTGTAGTGCTCGATAAAGGGGAAAGCCGTATTGACCACAAGAATAAATGGAGTAAGGTAGGGTGCGCCGTGCGCACCGAAACAGCCAGTGTGCGGTGCGCTCGGCGCACCCTACGCAATGAAGCTTTAAC
>DLGN01000319.1:0-3976 GCA_002482715.1 Oxalobacteraceae bacterium UBA7693 | reverse complement strand
CTAGCGCAATTTTGCATAAGTCCTAAAAAAACAAGGCTTTGGATAGGTATTCAATTTGCATACGCTCATGAAAGCAGATAGCTGCTCGTGCGGCTTTACATGTCAAGCTCTGCCGTGTTCAACATGTAAATTAGTGAAGGGGGTTAAGTCGGGTGTTAAATGGTGCTGCGGTGGAGGCGTTCAAGTATAAAAAAATGAAAAAGGCGCGTCGATTAGCCACCGTAAGTATCCTCGTGCGGTCACTATTTTTCACATCCCGTGTTGGCACTGCTTACCCGCAATATTCTCTGAGTCAGCGGTGGTTATTGCGCTAACTTATGCAAATATGCCATAATAATTTAGTCGGAAAAGGCAGATTTGGTCATAGGTAAGCCCAAGTCCTTTCGGAAACGAAAGCTCTGTTCCTTGCTTTTTTGCATGAGTTCCCTCGACGAACAACGGATGCTGTTTAGCGTCCATTGTTCGTCCGTGTGGTTCTCATATCGACGAACCGCTCCGGTCGAACAACGACAAGGAGTAATTGATGTCTCACCCCCGCAAGTCTCCCCCACTATTCAAGCGTTTGACCAGTCGTACCGGCATTGTCTTGATGTCAGTTTTCCTCAATTTCGCTGGTTTTACCTTGATCATTCCCGTGTTGCCGTTTTCGGTTGCACGTTATGCCGCTCAGCCCGATATCGCATTTTGGGTAGCGTTGATCTTGGCAATTTATGCACTGTGCTCCTTCGTCGCTGCGCCCGTCCTTGGAGCGATGAGTGACCGCTATGGTCGACGACCAGTCCTGATGTTATCCCTATGCGGTTCGGCAATCGGCTTTGCCGTGTTCGGTATCGGTGGCGCACTTTGGGTGCTGGTACTAGGTCGTATCATCGAAGGCCTTACGGCCGGCAGCATCTCGGCCATCTATGCCTATGTCGCTGACACTTATTCATCGGCAGAGCGTGGCCCGGCATTTGGTATGCTTGGTGTTGCAGGTGGTTTGGGATTCATGTTGGGGCCAGTTCTCGGTGGTCTGCTCGGACAGGTTTCACTTTCCGCGCCGCTCTATGGTGCCGCTGGTCTCGCGTTGCTCAATGCTGTTTTGGTTCAGTGCTGTATGCCCGAGAGTCATCCGCCTGAAAAACGCAGCACCCGTCTGAATTGGGATCAGTTCAACGCCATCGGCCAACTCGTCAGCGCGCTTCGAGATCGGCATCTGCGCCTGTTGTTTGCGGTGGTGTCTTGCTTCGCTTTTGGTAGCGTCGTGCTGCAATCAAATCTGGCAGTGCTGCTCAAGGAACTGCTAGCATTCGACACTTCAGCCATCGGGTTTGTGCTGGCCAGTATCGGTGTCATGGATATCGTTAGCCAAGGACTGGTCGCGACGCGATTGCTACCACGTTTCGGCGAGCGACGGGTGGCTAGTGCGGGACTGTTTATCAATGGTTTGGGCCTCATACTTCTGGCGCTTCTTACTCTATATCCAGTACTGCCGCTGCTGGTCTGCGGAATAGTGCTATTCACTTTTGGTGACGGGCTGTTCCAACCGTCCGTAAGCGCTATGATCGCCGACGCGGCACCAGCTGGACGACAGGGTGAAGTGCAGGGTGCGAATCAGGCGCAGCAATCTATCGCACGCATGTTTGGACCCTTGGCGAGCGCATGGCTGTATGGCGTTTTTGCTGGTGCCCCTTATGCAGTAGCAGCCATTGTCGTGATGCTTGCGGCAGGCGCATTGTGGGTGCGGTCGTCTGCTTGATTAAATTCGGCAAAAATGGTCGCTGTCATGTAGGCCGGATGAAACCCGCACCGTACATTAGTCGGTCTCAGGTACACAGCGCTCAGGCTGGGTGGTTTGCATCCGTCCTACTTACTTTTTAAGGCTATTTTGGCGTATGTAATCGTCACGCATGGGCACGATGAGGTCGTGCCCACCCGCCATTTCTTCAATTTATTTGCTGCGCACTTTCCCCCGCACCACATGCAATTTCTTATAGCTATCAATCAAACGCTGATGACGATCTAGGCCTTCAAGTTTCATACTTGTTGGCGTCAAACCATAGAAGCGTACGCTGCCTTCTAATGAGCCGTATACCGCATCCATGCGCTCGTTGCCAAACATGCGGCGGAAGTTATGTTCGTAATCGTCGTGATCGAGTTCGTCATCTAAGTCGACTTCTAACACCACATTTAAAGCTTGATAAAACAAACCGCGTTCGACGGTGTTGTCGTTGTACTGCAAGAATGCCTGCACTTGATCGTGCGCTTCTTCAAATTCTTGTAGGGCGAGGTTGATCAGCAGTTTTAATTCGAGCACAGTGAGTTGTCCCCACACGGTGTTCTCATCGAACTCAATGCCGATCAAAGTCGCGATATCGCTGTAGTCGTCTAACTCATTATTGTCTAGGCGATCGAGCAAGGCTGTTAATGCGTCGTCATCGAGGTGGTGCAAATTCAAAATGTCTTCGCGGAACAATAGGGCTTTGTTGGTGTTATCCCAGATCAAATCTTCGACCGGATAAACTTCGGAATAGCCAGGTACCAAGATGCGACAAGCTGTCGCACCGAGCTGGTCGTACACGGCTTGATAGACTTCTTTTCCCATCGATGCGAGGATGCCGAATAAGGTGGCGGCTTCGTCCGCATTCGAGTTTTCACCCAACCCTGAGAAATCCCATTCCACAAATTCGTAATCCGATTTGGAGCTGAAAAAGCGCCATGAGACCACACCGCTAGAATCGATAAAGTGTTCAACGAAGTTATTCGGCTCAGTAACAGCGTTGCTGACAAAAGTCGGTGGCGGCAAGTCATTGAGGCCTTCAAAACTGCGACCTTGTAGTAACTCCGTTAAGCTACGTTCTAAGGCCACTTCTAGACTCGGATGCGCGCCGAAGGAGGCAAATACGCCACCGGTGCGTGGGTTCATTAAGGTCACGCACATCACCGGATATTGACCACCGAGTGAGGCGTCTTTGACCAGTACCGGAAAACCTTGTTCTTCTAAACCTTGAATACCTGCCAAGATGCCTGGATATTTCGCTAGAACTTCTTGCGGCACATCGGGCAAGGCAATTTCGCCTTCGAGAATTTCGCGTTTAACGGCGCGTTCAAAAATCTCGGACAAACATTGCACCTGTGCTTCGACCAACGTATTGCCAGCACTCATACCATTACTGGCGTACAGGTTCTCAACTAAGTTGGATGGAAAGTAAACCGTTTCGCCATCAGACTGACGCACGAAAGGTAAGGAACAGATACCGCGCTCGCTATTGCCAGAATTAGTGTCGATCAGATGAGAGCCACGCAGTTCTTTCTCGGGGTTGTAAATCGCTAGACTGTAGGCATCCAAAATTTCTTTAGGCAATGCATCTTTCTTACCGGGCTTGAACCATTTCTCATTGGGGTAATGCACGAACTCGGCATTGGCGATATCTTCGCCCCAAAACGAGCCTGCATAAAAGTGATTATTGCTGAGGCGTTCTATATATTCACCCAAAGCCGACGCTAAAGCGCTTTCTTTAGTCGCGCCTTTGCCATTGGTAAAGCACATAGGAGAATGCGCATCGCGGATATGCAGTGACCACACATTCGGAATGATATTGCGCCATGAGGCGATTTCGATTTTGATGCCGAGTCCAGCTAACAAGCTCGACATATTCGCAATCGTTTGTTCCAGTGGCAGATCTTTACCGAGAATGTAGGTGGCCGCATCAGTATTCGGATTTAAAGTTAGCAAAGCCTGTGCATCAGCATCGAGATTCTCGACTTCTTCGATCACAAATTGCGGCCCTTCTTGAACTACTTTCTTGACGGTGCAGCGCTCGATAGAACGCAAAATGCCTTCGCGATCTTTCGCAGAAATATCGGACGGTAATTCCACCTGAATTTTAAAAATCTGCGCGTAGCGATTTTCTGGATCAACGATATTGTTTTGTGAAAGGCGAATATTTTCGGTTGGAATATCGCGTGTATTGCAGTACAACTTCACAAAGTAAGC
>DLGN01000403.1 GCA_002482715.1 Oxalobacteraceae bacterium UBA7693 | reverse complement strand
AGATTTAACCCCGCGTTTATTGCCGCTTTCTGTCATTCAGAAGGTCTTGCAAAACTTATTAATTGAAGGTGTACATATTCGCGACATGCGTTCGATTGTCGAGACCTTGAGTGAATTTGGCGCACATACCCAAGATCCAAATGAATTGACTGCACAAGTTCGCGTGGTGTTGGGACGAGCGATTGTGCAGCAGATTTTCCCGACCGGAAATGAGTTGGCGGTGATGACTTTGGATAATCGTCTAGAACGTTTATTAATGCAGACTTTACAAGGCCATGGAGCCGAAGGCGCCAGTATGGAGCCAGGTTTGGCCGATACTTTGGCACTGCAAACCGAAGCCGCAGCACAGCATCAACAACAGTTAGGCTTGACGCCAGTTTTGTTAGTTCCCGCACCTTTACGGGCATTGCTTGCACGATTCTTGAGACGTACATTGCCGCAAGTAAAAGTGCTGTCGCATGCGGAGCTTCCAGAAACAAAAACAATTAGAGTGACTAGCCAGGTAGGAGGGCAATGATGAACGTCAAAAAATTTGTAGCACCGAGCTCACGAGAAGCATTGCGTAAAGTACGTGCGATGTTGGGTGAAGACGCGGTAATTCTGTCGAATCGCAATGTCGATGGCCAGGTAGAAATTCTTGCTATGAACGATCAAGCCTTGACGGGGATTGCGTCAGAAGCTGGCGTCACGCAGCAAACCGCAACTACAACTGCAACCGCAATGCAGTTTAATCCCAATGCGAAGTCATCAACCGAGTTTCTGTCGGGTGAAGCGAAGTCTCCTCTTAGTGTATTGAGGAAAGAAGACGCATTTGCTGCTCCTAGTCAAGCTGAAGTAGCATCAATGATGAGCGAAATTCGTTCAATGAGAGATATGCTGGAAGGCAAAATGTCTGAGATGTCTTGGCTTAATACGCAGCAAAAAACGCCTTATAAATCAGATGTATTACGTGAGATGCTGGCAACTGGCTTGAGCGCGAGCTTGTCACGTCATATGATGGAAAAAATGCCAGAGTGTGGTAGTGCAGAAGCCGGGCTAGATTGGGTCAAGTCGATCATGGTGAAGAACTTATCGACAATTAGTAATGAGAACGAAATCCTAGAGCAAGGTGGTGTATATGCATTGGTTGGGCCAACGGGTGTCGGAAAAACAACAACAACTGCCAAGCTCGCTGCACGTTGCGTGATGCGTCATGGCCCATCAAAACTCGCTTTAATCACGACAGATGGTTATCGTATTGGTGGCTATGAACAGTTAAGAATTTACGGGAAGATTTTGGGTGTGATGGTGCACTCAGTGAAAGATGAATCTGATCTGAAAATTGCGTTAGCAGAGTTAAAGAATAAGCATACTGTGTTGATTGATACTGTTGGCGTAAGTCAGCGCGACAAAATGGTGACGCAACAAGTAGCAATGTTGTCTGGATCGGGAGTCGATGTGAAACGTTTGCTTTGCTTGAATGCGACATCCACTGGCGAAACCTTGACTGAAGTCGTGCGTGCTTATCGTGGTGAAGGTTTGTCTGGATGTATTTTAACGAAGCTTGACGAGGCCGCAACGATAGGCGGTGCGCTCGATATTGTGATACGGCAGAAATTAAATCTTTATTACGTCGCGAGTGGTCAACGAGTTCCAGAAGACTTACATGTCGCGAATAAACAGTATTTGGTTGATCGCGCATTTAAGTTGAAGCGTGAAACTTCTGCGTATAAATTTCAGAATGATGAATTGCCTCTCCTAATGTCAACTATGGCGTCGAGCAAGCAAGGTGCTTCAATCGGAAAACCGGAGGTGCATTTTGGTTAATTGTGATCAAGCGGAAGGCCTGCGTCGCATGCTGGAAATGCCAAAGTTGAAGGTGTTAACGTTTCTTTCAGCCTTACCTGATTCTGATAGCAATGGCATGCTGATAAACTTGTCAGCGACTTTGGCAAATCGAGGAAAAAATACCTTGATGGTTGATGCAAAATTGACAGATTCCAGCCTAAGTGCGTGGCTAAATTTAAAATCAGATCAGACACTGTTGGAGGTGGCACGACAACAGCGTACAATGGACGCCGTGATCAAACAAATTTCTCCACGATTGTCGATAACCAAAGTAGCCCATGTAATGCCTAAAAATTTGGGTTTACCGCAAAGTGGATATCGAGAATTATCGAAAGTATTTGATTTAGCTGCTAGCCGTTCCGATTTGGTGGTGGTTGATTGTGCGTTAAATGCAGATGATACTTTTTTATTGTCGTCGTTTGACGAGAGTGAGTTAATTATTCAGGTTTCTGCAGACTCTAAAACGATCACCAATGCTTATGCCTTGATTAAGCGATTAAGTAATCGTTTAGGTCGACGGAATTACGGCATCGTTGTTTCTGGTGTCGATGGTGAACAAGCACAAAAGATTTTTTCAAATTTGTCTGTGACCGCACGCCGTTATTTGGCGGTGGACTTAAATTTTGTAGGCTTTGTGCCAGCGGATGTTCATTTAGTTCGGGCTACAGAGTCCGGGCGTGCCGTCATTGATGCTTTTCCATTGTCGAAAGCGGCAAATGCGTTCGTGCGTATGGCAGAAAAATTAGTTTCGACGGCTAGTCAGGGTTTTCGCTTTGATGCAATGTCACAGCTAGGCGCTCCATTAGAATATTAATTAATTTATGTACACAGCAAGTGGTAAATCAGATAAGAACTCAATACTCACCGAGCATGCGCCCTTGGTGAAGCGTTTGGCTTATCAATTAAAAGCGAGATTGCCACCTAGTGTTGAAGTTGATGATTTGGTTCAAGCAGGCATGATTGGTTTGCTCGACGCTGTGAATCGCTATGAGGACAATCATGGCGCGCAATTTGAAACCTATGCGATTCAACGAATTCGTGGTGCGATGTTGGATGAATTGCGTAGTAGTGATTGGCTACCTCGTGGCGTTCGGCAAAATATGCGTAAGATTGAAAATGCCATGAACGAGCTGCAGCAAAAGCTTGGGCGACCGCCTATGGAAACTGAGCTAGCCAAACACTTAAAGTTGACGCTGGTCGATTACCAAGAATTACTCGGTGAGAGCGGTGGTCATCAATTATTGTATTACGAAGATTTTCATGATGCGGATACCAAGGAACATTTTCTTGATCATTTTTGTAATGACGACCGTTCCGGTGATCCATTGCAGGACTTATTGCACGGAGATTTTCGTGACGCGGTCGTTTTTGCCATTAATAGTTTGCCTGAGCGTGAAAAATTATTAATGGGTTTGTATTACGAACAGGAATTGAATTTGAAAGAAATTGGCGCGGTGATGGGTGTTTCTGAATCTCGCGTTTCTCAATTGCATAGCCAGGCTGTCGGCCGGCTGCGTGCATCTTTAAGGGAGCGGGCGTGGACCGGGCTAGCTTAATCGGAATTATTCTCGTTGTTACAGGCATTCTCTCTGGACAGTTACTTGAGGGAGGTCAGCTATCCTCTTTGGTTCAGCCTGCCGCATTCGTTATCGTGGTGGTTAGTACGATTGGTGCAGTATTGCTTCAAAGTCGAATGTCGACCTTTATTCGTGGCATTAAATTGTTGAAATGGATTGTGTTGTTGCCGGAAGATAAAAGCCGTAAAAATGTACAAGACGCTTTGGTGTGGAGTGTCGTGGCGCGACGTGAGGGATTTTTGAGTTTGGAACGCTATATCGATTCCGTTAAAGATCCGTTCATTGAAAAAGGTTTGAAATTGGTCGTTGATGGGATTGATCCCGAGCGTATTAAAGATGTTCTTGATGTCGATATTTCTTTTTACGAAATGGAACAGCGTCAAGCAATCAAGATTTGGGATGCAGCAGGTGGATATGCTCCGACCATTGGGATTTTAGGTGCAGTACTAGGCTTAATTCACGTTATGGAAAACTTGACCGACCCAAGTAAGTTGGGCAGCGGCATTGCCGTCGCATTCGTCGCAACGATCTATGGCGTGGGTTTGGCGAATCTGTTTTTCTTGCCGATTGCGAATAAGCTCAAAGAGATTGTCGGAAAAGAGGTCGTGCGCAGAGAAATGCTGGCGGATATCTTTTTTAGTATCGCACAAGGCGATAGTCCGAGAATAGTTGAAGAACGCTTGTCCAATCATCGGCAGAAAAAATCCTAACTGGAAAGATGATTGTTCTGTAATTTGTTCAATTGAAATCTCAAGTCACAAATATTTAGATTGATTTCTCTATATGGCACGTAAAAAGTATCAGGAAGAACCCGATAATCATGATCGTTGGCTAGTCTCTTACGCTGACTTCATGACCTTGCTCTTTGCTTTTTTTGTGGTTATGTATGCAATCTCTTCTCTTAATGAAGGTAAGTACAGGGTATTGTCTAGTTCATTGACTGGTGCATTTGGCGCAAATGTTGTCGCTGCAGGCGAAATTCCAGATTTGAAAAAACATCAAAATGCGGTGATTGATACCCTACCGCTCATTCGCCCTAGAAATACAGAGCCATTAAAAAAAGAGCGCGAAAAAATGACGCAAGTCGCACGCGATATTATGAGTGTGCTGGAGCCACTTGTACGTGAAGGTAAAGTGCGTGTTACTCAAACAAGTCGCGGTGTTTCCATTGAAATTAATGCTAGTTTGCTTTTTGCTCAGGGCGAGGCGAAGCTCAATACTGATTCACTTGAAGCATTGAAGGCCATCGCTGAGGTACTGAAATTAGATAGTCATGCAATTCAGGTTGAGGGCTTTACCGATAATCTTCCGATTAAAAACTCAACTTTCCCATCAAATTGGGAATTGTCGGCAACGAGAGCAAGTACCGTTGCGCGTCTGTTTATGGAAAATGGCGTAGACGAAAATCGTATCACAGCGGTCGGTCAAGGTCCGAAGTTTCCAGTGGGCTCCAACGAAACTGTGGAAGGGCGGGCTAGAAATCGACGCGTTGCGATTACTATTCTTTCGGTATTGCCAGAAACGCCAGTTGATGTTCCAGTTTCCCCTGGAATCAAGCCTTGAGCTAGCAGATTTTCTTTTTTAATTTGAAGTTGGATATGACTGAAGTCACTTCGGCTAAAGAAGCGTATTGACTGCTAAGGTTTGAGAGGGGGCGGCGCTATAAATTCCGCAAATTGCGTCTAAGGGCTAACCTGCAACAATGCCACGATTTGCGTTAGATTTGACTTTGGATTGTCCATCAGCACCATACATAGAACCAGCCTGATGAGCGCTGCCACTTTGTAGCACATTTAATGCTGCTTGATTTTTACTCAGTTGGCGATTGATTAACTGCCCATTATTTTTATTTTGTTCTTGCGCAGCACTGGAAATCGCTAGCAGCGACTTCCATGCCAATTCTAATTCCGCGTTATGCGAATTCATGGCGAGGAATTGGCTCATCCCAACTGCATCATTGCTTAAGCCAAGTTGCGCTAATACTTGGCTTCGACTTTTTTCCAGTTCAACAACTTTGCTCAGCAAGCTATTTTTGTTCGGTGTAATAACTTCCAATTTGTCAGATTCGTTATCGATCAATACCAATTGCTCTTCTTCTAAGAGTTGAGCCAAAGACTGCATGACATCAATTTCATGATGGATGATCTGCAAAACTTGTGCGGTATTGTTCAATGATTGATTCATGTTGGTTGTCTTCTNNNTCAATAAATCTTTGACAGTTTCCAACAATCCGTCGGCGACTTTTTCTGCATCGACTTGGAAACGTCCCTCGGCTATTGCTAATTTGATCTCTTCGACCTTTTTTGCTTCAAATACCGCACCCGTTGCCTGAGTACGTTGCATGGTTTGTAATTGCACCGACATGGGCGAAATCTGCACATTGATCGAAGGTGTGGTAACCACCTTCGCATTGTCGCCAGCTTTATCCGCACGTGGCGCCGGAGGACTGCTAGGAAGTCCTTGGGTTGAGTTTAGCGAATCATTAATTTTCACGATGTTACCTTTGAGGTTGGATTAACATACATCTACACTCTTTATAACGGCTCGCTTATTTTAAACTTTAACCTTATTTCAGTAATTCTTATGTTGATTTAAAAATATTGCTTTTGTAAGCTTTACTGAACTTCGATGAATCCGCCAGAACGTGCAATTCCACTCACTAAGACGCCAGACTGTGTTTTCGCTTTAGTTATCTGTCCTTCGCTGGCATTGTTGAGTGCAATGGCGTCATTTGAAACCCGAAATCCAGCACCTTGACTAATAATTTTGATACTTTGACCTTGTTGAATTATTGGTATTAGTTTGAACATGTCTGCTCGCAAACTCACGCCAGCAGGGTAGCCAGACTGCATTGTCTTTCCGATTGCATTGTCGATTGACAGGATGACGCCAGGAGCTTGATTGCTAATTTCACCGCGAATCTTGACTACATCTGTCTCTGTTATTTTTTGTCCAGCATTAACTGGATTTTTGGTCGCATAGTAGTCGCCAAAAACACGCACTTGCGCGGCAACATAAATGGTCCACGCCTTTGGTTTGGTGCAACGAACCCCAACCGTTAATTTTCCCCAAGCTTTTGTGCCTGGTGGAAGAAAACCGACTAACTCATCACAACTCTGTAGTTTTAGTCGAGAGTCAATTGGTTTGACGCCAATTTCTATATCGTTGCCTAGTTGACTGGTTTGTAATCGTAAAAAACGCTCGACTTCTTTCGAGATCGCTATCGATTGTTCGCTTTGCGTTGTTGTAACTTGTCCAATTGCCTTGGAGTGCATTGTCAAAATAATGATGG
>DLGN01000071.1 GCA_002482715.1 Oxalobacteraceae bacterium UBA7693 | reverse complement strand
ACTACTATTTTACTTGATGCCATAATTTTGCGACACTCGCGATTCGACTTTTCGCGCGCTTTTAGCGTGCATTTTTACCGTTTTACCGATTAGATCAATGAAACTTATCTTATTTAACAAGCCCTTCGACGTGATGTGCCAATTTTCATCACATCCAACTCGCGAAACATTAGCAAATTACATCAAAACGCCGAATGTTTATCCAGCAGGCAGGCTTGATGCCGATAGTGAAGGTTTGGTATTACTGACGGACGATGGAAAATTACAGCATAAGATCAGTCACCCGAATTGGAAAGAGTCCAAAACTTATCTAGTGCAAGTAGAAGGTGATGCGACACCTGCGCAGGTAACTCGCTTAGCTCAACCACTCGACTTGGGTGATTTCACCACACTCCCCTGCAAGACAATGAGAATCGCCGAGCCAGAATGGATCTGGCCACGCAATCCGCCAATACGTGAGCGCGCCAACATCCCAACCAGTTGGCTTTGCATCATTCTGTCAGAAGGAAAAAATCGCCAGGTCAGACGCATGACGGCCGCAGTCGGGCTGCCAACTTTGCGCTTGATTCGTAGTGGCATCGGTGAATATAGTCTGGCTAGCCACCCATTATTACCAGGTGAGTCTATAGAAATTGTTGGCTAGAGCATATTGACATTTAAATTGAACGAATTTCAACAAGGATAGTCAGACTACAAGCTATTTTTACCATACGTCAAAAACTATCCATGCTCAAGCTTTTCCACACCAACTTACTAATATTATCTTGCGCAATAATCTGCGCGCATAATGCGACAGCAGTAGAATCGACTTTAAAGCGCCAACAATTTCAAATTGGCACCTACTTAATCGATGCAGAATTAGCGCGCACTGCCGAAGAGCGTCAGCGAGGTTTAATGTTTCGGGAGTCACTTGCTGAAAACCAGGGAATGATGTTCCAGTTCTCACAAGCAGATCATTACTGCATGTGGATGAAAAATACCTTGATTCCATTGTCGATTGCGTTTATTGATGAGCATGGCAAAATCATTAATATTGAAGAAATGCAGGCCAATAGCGAACAAACCACTTGTGCGAAGAGCAAAGCGAGATATGCCTTAGAGATGAATACGGGCTGGTATAGTCAGCGTCAGATCAAGGCAGGACAAAAAGTAGACGGATTGCCATTGGCAAACAGCGAACAATAGGCAGCGACGTTCAAATTCTCGCACACAAGAACAAAATTCAACGCAGCAGAAAAGACAAAAACCGCAATAAAAATTACGGTTTTTTATGTCGCAAGTTGACTACAAGGAAGCCAACTTATTTACTACAATTGCGCTAACGATGTCGGCGCAAGGCAAAAACAATTAAGCCAATGCTTTCAATGCAGAAGCTAAACGGCTCTTATGACGAGCTGCTTTGTTTTTGTGGATGATTTTTTTGTCAGCAATACGATCGATCGTAGAAACAGAGTTCTGAAAGATCACTGCAGCAGCAGCTTTATCACCAGCTTCGATTGCCTTACGAACAGCTTTAATCGCTGTACGCAAAGTCGAACGCTGACTAGAGTTGTGTGCATTTTGTTTAACTGCTTGACGAGCACGTTTACGTGCTTGTGCGGTATTTGCCATGAGATTTCCTAAACGTGGTCAACGCGACGGGTTCAAGATGTGGATTTTATTACCCACATGGCCGCGCCGCAAAATTCTGTACAGCTTTGCAGTATAACTGGTTTTAAAACCATGTGCAAGCCGCTTCTTGCTTTTATTGATCCCAAGCGTCATAAGACTGCAAAATCAATAATAAACCGAAACTTACTACCAACTCACGAGGCTATCCGAAGCATTACAATAAGCGCTGCAGCACCCAATCGCAATCAAGCGCCCAGGCATTCCATAGGAGCTACGATGTCACCAGGCAGCATCACACTTACCGGCCAACATGCCAGACTTACGCCACTTACGCAAGATCACCTTACCGGTCTTCAAACAGCAGCCAGCGATGGTCGGCTATGGGAACTGTTCTTCACCTCAGTGCCTTCACCAGAAAATCTAACGGCTTGGTTCAAGATCGCTTCTGAGCAACGTGATAAAGGACTAGCTCTGCCCTTCACGGTATTTGATCAGATTCAAAACACAGTAATCGGCACAACACGATATTGCAATATTGATAGCGCCAATAAGCGACTCGAGATTGGTTACACTTGGTATGCACAATCCTGTCAACGCAGCGCAATCAATACCGAATGCAAACTTTTGCTATTAGCCCATGCATTCGAAGTACTCGACTGCAATGCAGTCGAATTTCGCACCGACTGGTTGAATCAACGTTCACAAAAAGCAATTGAACGATTGGGAGCCAAACGCGATGGCGTGCTGCGAAGTCATATGATTTTGCCGGACGGCCGAGTACGCGATACCGTGGTCTACAGCATACTCAAACACGAATGGATTGGCGTGAAAACGAATCTGGAATTTAAACTCAAGCGCGCAGCTTCCGACGTATCAACCCGAGAGAATAACCCGTGTTAATCGACTTTTTCTTCACGCTCAAAGATGCCAAAATCCCGGTGTCAATTAAGGAATTTCTGACTTTGCTTGAAGCTATGCAAGAAGGCGTGGTTGGCACTTCGGTCGACGAATTCTATTTTTTGTCGCGTACTATCTTGGTCAAAGATGAAGCAAATTACGACAAGTTTGACCGCGCTTTTGGTCTGTACTTCAAAGGGATCAATACAATTTTTGAGAAACATCCTGAGATTCCACTCGATTGGCTCAAAAAACGTCTTGGGCGCGAACTAACGGATGAACAAAGAGCGGCATTAGAAAAATTCGGCTACGACAAACTGATGGACAGGCTCAAACAATTACTCGAAGAACAAAAAGAGCGGCACGAGGGTGGTAATCGTTGGATAGGCACAGGTGGCACGTCGCCTTTTGGTAATGGCGGCGACAATCCTGAAGGCATA
>DLGN01000067.1:377-3765 GCA_002482715.1 Oxalobacteraceae bacterium UBA7693 | reverse complement strand
GCTGCAACGATATCGACTTCACCCGACATCACACGCTGCGCAGCCAAAGCGATGGATTGCAATCCCGACGAGCAATAGCGATTGATCGTAATTCCAGGAACAGTCACTGGACAACTAGCACGTAAGGCGATTTGACGAGCGATATTACGACCATTTGCGCCCTCTGGAAATGCACAACCAACCATCACGTCTTCAATTTCAGCGGGATCTAGCTGAGCTCTGCTCATTACCGCTGCGAGTGTTGGCCCCGCCATGCTCGCGCCATGCGTCATATTGAACGCCCCCTTCCATGACTTTGCTAGTCCGGTTCGCGCTGTCGCGACGATCACTGCCTCTGTCATTTTGTCTCCGTTTTTTTAATTGATTAGTATTCTGCTGTGAGCCTTACTTGCACGTCTGTGACCCTTAGGCGCGCTGTTGAACCTTGCATCAAGCTGGCTTTATCATCGCAATGACCGAATGGAAGTCCCGTAATAATCGGAGTCGCAATGGTAGAACGTAAGAATTTCAACATCGCTGCAAAATCATAACCATTGTCTTGCGGTGCCAAACGGTAAGCTGAGAAATTGCCCAACACGATAGCCTTTTGTTTCGCTAATACACCCGCCATGTGAAGTTGCAATAACATACGTTCGACACGGTAAGGATGCTCTGCGATATCTTCGATAAACAAGATGCCACCTTCAATGTGTGGAAAATACTCGGTACCGAGCAAATGGCAAATCATGGCTAAATTTCCGCCCCAAAAAGTGCCTTCGAGATTTAAATCGGCAGTTTGATCAGTCTCAAATTCCAAATACGTTTTACGTTCGCACAAAGCCTGCAAAAATTGATCCTGGGTAAATGGACGCAATTCATCGCGGGTGAAATCGTTACACAGCATAGGACCACACAAACTCGCTGTACTCGTCTTCGCTAACATCGCCAATTGCAAAGCATTGAAGTCACTATAACCAACCAGCCATTTGCCGCTGCTTGCAATTTTTTTCAAATCAATACTAGGCAAAATTCTTGATAAACCATAGCTCCCGCGCAATCCCATAACAATATCGATTTCGTGATCATCAATCGCGGCATGAAATTGTTCTAAACGCGCTTGGTCGGTCGCACCAAATCGTTCAAAACGATCGGCATGTTGGTAGAAGTTAACAACCTTAAAGCCGGCATTTTTTAACGCCTGCACGCCTGCTTCAATATTGGTGTCGTCTAAGGCAGCACCGCTGGGCGCAACAATAGCGATACAAGGATTTTCAGGCAGTGTTTTGGGAAAAGAAATGGGCATCGCTAGTGACTCATATTCAGTAATCAGCGATCGATATCGGCTATCACTCGCCAGGGTTGTCTGATGGGATACGCGATTCTACCGCGGCACGGCGGCGCTCAGCAAAGAAATCCTTGAGTAGCTGCACACATTCCTCCGCCAATACGCCAGAAACCACTTCAGCGTGGTGATTCAATTTTTCTTCTTTGAATAAATCGACGATAGAACCACATGCGCCCGTCTTGAAGTCATGCGCACCAAAGACGATGCGAGAAAAGCGTGCATGCATCAAGGCGCCAGAACACATCACGCAAGGTTCGAGGGTTACATAGAGTTCACAACCGGGAAGACGATAATTGCCAAGTACAACGGCTGCAGCGCGCATCGCGACGACTTCAGCGTGTGCAGTCGGATCATGGGTGCCTATCGGTTGATTAAAGCCACGGGCTATGATTTGACCATCCTTAACGACCACAGCGCCAACTGGCACTTCGCCTGCCAGCCACGCGAGTCTGGCTTGCGCGATAGCTTCGCGCATGAAAGTTTCGTCTTGCGCCAATAAATTGTGATCTGCCATGAGTCTACAATTGCAATTATTTTGATGGTTTAGTTAGACTTTTTTCGACAAAAAATGCCCCAACAAATAACCTGAACCTGTACTTAATGTCACGATTCGGGGGATAGTCGACCACTCAGAAATTTCGAGAAAGTGCAAAATGAGCACGCCAACCATGAAACCTGCAACACTAAAGAGAAATATCACTTGGTATTTTTGACTCATATTACAGACTGTAACTTCAGCAAATTGCGAATGTACGATTAACCGTCAATCTCCGCCCAACAATTAGGCGTTTCGTATAAAGTGATTTTGGATAGGGACAAATGACGACCATAACGATCGTGATAAACGTCTTTCAGCATATCAAACGCAATCTTCGCCAGATTTTCTACCGTAGGCACGCGATCGATCACGACCGTTTTATGCCCTGGCATACTTTCTAGAAATTGACGAACGACGGTATCTTTTTCATAGACAATAAACGCGTGATCCCAAAGATCCACCAGATGTTTGTTGGCAAGTGCTTTGATATCACCAAAATCCATGATCATGCCGTTGTCAGATTCACCGTCTTTTTCGACGACATCACCAGTCAAGGTGATCAGCAAGGTATAGCGATGCCCATGCAAATTACGGCATTGGCTATTGTGATCGGGAATCCGATGTCCGGTATCGAATTCTACTTTTCTGGTAATGGTTAACATGTATTGCCTGTTTACTTAAAGTCAGACAGAACGCAGTAATCACGCGACGTCGACAGCTGATAAAAATTTATTTAAGGAATTTGCAGCAACTTATGCGTCTGCAAACTTAATTTCCATTTGGGATGCGCTTTGCAATAATCGATTGCTTTGTGCAGATTATCCTGCAATAAAGGGCCATCCATTGCTTGCAAATAATGGTGGGTAAAATCGAGCGCTTCATAAGCCTTCAAGTCTTGCCCCAACTGCGGAATCACGACCTTCAACTCATCGCCCTTGCGAACCACAAGTTGCGAGCCCATTTTGGGGCTCACGCAAATCCAATCGACACCCGTAGGTACTTCTATCGTGCCATTGGTTTCTATCGCAATCTCAAACCCTACATCGTGCATCGCATCGATTAAAGCTTCATCCAATTGCAATAAAGGCTCACCACCAGTGAACACAACAAACTTAGTCGCCGCATGTGTGTCAGGCCACAAAGCATTAATGCGCGCGGCAACGGCTTGCGGCGTCTTAAACTTACCACCGCCTTCGCCATCTGTACCAACAAAATCGGTATCGCAAAGCAGCAAAGGATGTCCAACGCACCGTTGGCATCATCGTCGTCTAAGCCCGGAGGCCCCACCCCGCTACTGCTGCTGTTGTGAAAATCCGCCGCCCCCAGCCCGGCCTCCCCACCCCCAGGCGCNNTACCAACAAAATCGGTATCGCAAAACTGGCAAACAGCCGAGCTACGATCCTCTTCGCGGCCAGTCCACAAATTACAACCAGCAAAACGGCAAAACACAGCAGGCCGCCCAGCATGCGTGCCCTCGCCCTGCAAAGTGTAAAAAATTTCTTTAATGCTGTAGCTCAAGATCTTGA
>DLGN01000067.1:0-284 GCA_002482715.1 Oxalobacteraceae bacterium UBA7693 | reverse complement strand
GCAGCAATATGTCGATATTGCGAGGCTTCGCAACGACGCAATGCGCTCGCTTATGCGGTTTAGCGGTGCGACAAATTTATTCCCATTCTATTGTCGCCGGCGGCTTTCCGGAAATATCGTACACAACACGATTTATCCCACGCACTTCATTAATAATGCGATTCGACACTTTGCCCAACAGCTCATGCGGCAAATGTGCCCAGTGCGCAGTCATGAAATCTTGTGTTTGTACCGCACGCAAAGCCACAACATATTCGTAAGTGCGGCCATCGCCCATCACGCCA
>DLGN01000138.1 GCA_002482715.1 Oxalobacteraceae bacterium UBA7693 | reverse complement strand
TGAATGCAAAAGATAAATATGCCTACGTAAAGGCAATCAAAGATGCGGTCGTTCAGATCAGCGCTTTGCAGCCCAAAGGTAAAAAATCGGCGATGTTCGACATCCAGCAACTTTTAATTCCTTATGCTGAGGCCGAAGCAAAAAGATGTTGGAACGGTGGTATCGCTTACATGGCTGAAAATTGCGATCCGCGCACCAGCCCCATCCCTGAGAATCCTGCTTCTAGCGCTTTCACAACTTGTGCCTCTGGCGAATCCCGTTGTTCTTCGGCTCTTGGTATTAACATTGTCGATGGTAAAGCTGTCGGTGCTTGTTACAAAACGAGTGATTACAACAAAGCTACTAGCATTTGCGAAGACAAACTTGGTGGTAACGCCGGTATTACAAATCTCGTAAACGCCCTGACGACATGTCAATCACAAGCTACAGCTAACGGTGTTGACTGTAATAAAATCAAACAAGCTGTTTTGGCTGATACAGCCGGTATCGATGATTTCTGTGCTAACGCGAACTATGCAAAAAAGACGTGTGCACGAGTTCAAGCTAACGTCGCAGAAGCGCGCCGTCGTTCTGGCGCTGATGTAGTTGATCCAGCGTCACCTATCGTAGATGCACCACAAGGTGCAGTATCTTGCGCAGCCGTTGCCCACAAAGTGGCAAGCGACGCAGTTAAAAAAGCCATGGGCCAAGGCGTAGATCCTAAATGGATGCGCATGATCATGATGACTGAAAAAGCCTGCGGTGTAGGTAACTTCGATATTACAAAACAATTTAAAAAGTTTGGTGTTTGTAAAAGTAATGAAGGCCCGTCACAGGCATCTCCTGCGACAGAGTCTGCCATTTCGAAAGTCATGAGCGGCGCCAGTCTCTCTCCTGCTGAAATTGGCCACTTCCGTGACTACTTTGGTGTGAGCCCTGCTGAATACAAGAACGCTTTCTGTATGTCACCGAACTCCTTAAAGTTTGCAGAAAACATCAGCAAACTCTCTGGTGGTGCTGATAGCAAAGCCTACGATCGTCAGTTGGCAAACTACATTCTTGATATGAAGCCAGCGGATTACCGTGCGATGGTTGGCAAGATGAATACGAGTGGTTTTGGTTCGAAGTTAGCAGGTGAAGTTGCTAAGTATGGCGAAGTCAGAACACAGCAAGAGTCACTGCAAACCACTTTGGCGTTGGCCGAAGCAAAACTGGTTACGAATCCAAATGATTTCCAGGCTAAAAAAGACAAAGCAGATGCAAAACAGGCCCTTCAGTCGATCAATTCACAAGTCGCAGGCTTGAAGAGCGGGCTTCAATTTGACCTTTCTCGCCCGGCAGCAAGAACGGGTAGAACGCCGCTGAGATCGGCGCTCGATAACACTGAATATGCTGACCTAACCAAAAAATTCGACGAATATAATTTCGCTCAACAGCTAAGCACTGGTGGAATTACTACTGAAGGTCTTAAAGAACGAAAAGAACTTATGGCTTGTGCTGCTGAGGCCGTGAAAGTCGACCGCAAAGAGGGCGATGACTTTAATCCTGAGACGGTTTCTGCAAAGAGTAACTTTGATTCCACATGCTGGGGTATGAAGCGAAAAGGCAAAGCCTCAGATATTTTCGTGTCGACAATGGGATCGTTCATGATCGAATCATTGGATGGCAAGAGCTGCTTCTATAGTGACGGCTCAACGACTGCGGATGCAAGCTGTCAACCAACGGGTCGTGCATTGAATATGACTCCTGGTGATGCTTTGAATTTAGCGGCGCCAAGAGGCAATACTCCTAAATGTTTAGACGGTTTGGAAAGTTCATATGTTATCTCTGAAATGAACTGTTCAGCGGCTGTAGATCGCGGTACCTTCGAGTGTGCCAATGGTTTCCAAGCTCCAATCAACGCCGATGGCGAGTGGAGCTGTACAGGCCACGGTGGCAATAAAGCCCAATAAGACCGTCTCCAAATGAGACAGTGAAGAGCGAGAAAATCGCAATTTACTGTCTCAACTGATACACTAAGTGCAGGGGCGGCTATCATGTTTTTCATTTTCACAATTCTACTATCGATTCAATCCGCATTCGGGCAAACGAATGCTATGAATCGTGAATGCGTCGGCGCTCAAGTGGCGGCCAATCGCGATTGTGGTGGAAGCGTTCGCGCTGGCACTTGTACAGCTAGCGCCAACCTGTGTGCCGCTAAGTGCGCTGCTGCCATTACTGCCGGTGCCGCACTTTTTGCCGAAGCTCGTTGCACTTTGCGCGGCCAACCTTGTACATCCCTTTCTCAATATACGGGTCCGTGGGTAACACAGGTAACTCAATGTCAAACGTGGGCTGCGAATGGAACAGATCCAGCTGACCCAGCCGATCCTCCTGGTGCAGATCCATCTGACCCCATTGATCGGGGCGATGCTCTTACGAAATGCCGGGCCTTTAAAGCACGCACAGATTCCCAAGCAAAACTCGATGCTCTTATTCAAACACCTGAAGTTCTCGGTGAGTGCGTCGATGCCTGTAAGCAAGCGACGGAAGGTGGCCCAGGCCCCGGTTTCAACAATGTCGTCATGCAAGAAGCCAAAGCTATTGGCGAAAAGTGTTTCAATGCCATTCCCCAGGAACCAGATGTTCCCAAAGATGAAGATACTACCGTTGCCGACGTAGAAGGTGGCGATGAGGATGACGGCAACACGAC